>NZ_BAABNP010000003.1:0-388683 GCF_038429965.1 Brevibacterium ammoniilyticum | reverse complement strand
GTGAACGTCCTGCGATTCGTAGACATGATTCCCTGTCGTGCCTTCCTGGTAACGACTGTCTACGAGAAGTGTCACACCCCACGTAGCCCCGCAACGCCGCACCCCTCGACCTCCACGTTCCGCACGGACAGGCAAGCAGCTACCTGCGGAGACCGAACAGGCCGTCGTCGCGGCGTATCAGGCGGGGCAGAGCATGAAGGGGATCGCTGCGGCGCACGGCATCCACCGTGTTACGGTCAGTCAGGTGCTCGAGCGGACTGGCACGGCGAAGCGGCCGCACAGCATGAACCCGAGCCAAGTCGACACCGCCGCTCGCCTCTACGAGGAGGGACTCTCGCTCGCCAGCATCGGCACCCGGCTCGGCTTCAACGCCACCACGATCCGTGCGGTACTTCTGCGCAGAGGCGTCGCGACACGCGATTCGCATGGGCGCGCGCAATAACGGCGCCGACGCGGTGTCAACCTATGCGCGGCTCGAAACAGACAAACGAGCCGTCACCACCTCGACCAGGCTTATCGGGGGTAACGCTGGCCGGGAGACCGGGTAGCCCGACTCTACTTTCCATCGTTGGTCTTCTTGAGTTCCTGAAGTTCAGTCCAATGCTGCTTCAACCCGGCAAGGGTAGGGCTCACCCCGAGGCTCACAAGCGGCTGCGAGTGCGCGTCGATGTACCGGCAGGCTTCCTCGAATACGCTGGTGACCTTCGGGATTATTTCTCCCAGCTTTGTCGTGTTGATGTTCGGCAGTCGCGTCATACCGACGTTCGGCTGATACCGCTGCGTTACTCCTTGGAGCAGTTCGGTCTCAGTGAAGACCTCGCACCAGGAGCGAAGCCAGCCATAGCCAACGCGAACTAGCGCGTCGCGCGCCTCGCCCTCTTGCTGTTGCGCCGCCTGGATCGTGCCGTTGATCTTTCCTTTGATCCCATTGAGAGTGTCCCAGCGCGGGCCAGTCGCTCGTGTGACCTTGCCCTTACCGTCCTCGTCGGTGATCTGAAAATATGCACACCGCTTCGACTTCTCGAACAGGCCGAGGAGCGTGGTGGCAAACATGATGTCGTGCGTGAAAACGATGACCTGATTATCATCGGCGAGCTGCGCGATACGTTGCGCGACCTCGTTGATTCGACGGTGATCAAGACTCGAAACGGGGTCGTCAAAGATCACCGGTGCTGTGATGCCGGCCAGCCGCGCCTCAGCCAAGAAGTCTGCAAGCGCCAGCACCTTCTGCTCTCCTTCGGAGAGCACCTTTGATGGCTTGTGCCGACCGCTCATGACCTTACGGCGCTGTGCCTTCCCCTCGCGCCCGACAAACTGAAGCTTCAGGACAGGCGCGCGCAATGCGTCGCACTCCTCGAGGAAGAGCGCATCGAAGCTCTGGTTGATCAGCTGGTCACTGGCGGTCTTGGCAAGCGCTGTGACCGCCCTGCCGAGTTGTGGCAACGGTCGCTTCAGAGTCTTCAGCCGATCGGCTTCCTTCGCGTTCTTGACCTGCGTTTCGATCAGAGTCCACGACTTGCCGAGTTCAACGGCGTCCTTGTACTCGAGGTACTCGGCTTGCTTGTCTGCGAGCGCTTGCGTCCGGTTTTGCTGTTGCTCCTCCAGGGTCGCAAGGCTAGAGCCAACAGTCAGCACCGCCCCGTCGACGTCGGTCTTAGGCTTGCTCAACAACTCCGAAAGGGTGAGGCTGGCGGGCACTGCCGAGACCGCCGCTGTAGCAAGGGCGCTGCGCGCTCCTTCAATCGTTTCCACCCAAGCGAAGTAGGACGGCTGATCATCGTTGTCCCTGTTCTCGTTTAGGAATGCAACGATTTCGTTGCTCTGCACTGCGGTAGCCTGGCGCTTCAGCTCCGCCAGAACGGCCTCGGTAGATCGTAGGTCGGCTGAGATCTTGTCTTCGAGATAGGAGGAGTACCTCGAAAGCAGATCGCGAGCAGGATCGAGAAGCGGCTGGCGACAGTAGAGGCAACGGTCCGAGTCGTGAGCTTCAAGTTCGACAAGGTGTTGCCGATATGTCTCGCCAGACTCGATGAAGCGGCTCCAGGTGTCATCAGGCTCGGCGGGGAGATCAGCGGCCGCGAAGAGTTCAGACCGGAACGTGTCGTAGTCCGACCTGAGTTGGGCTCGTCTGGCGAGGGCCTTGTTGTAGGCAGTTGCGTCGAAATTGACGAGCACCTCGGCGGCAGCGGCCGCCTGGGATAGGACGCGCTGTTCGGCCTTGAGTGCGGTGATCTGCGTGCCGATAGTGTTCGCGCGCAATGCGCCGACTGCTTGCGCGAGGCCGTCGAGCTTCGCGTCGACGTCATCGTCGGTGATCGCCTTCGCTTTGAGATCCGCGAGGTCAGTGGAGGCGCCAAGGGTCTCGATCAGCGGGTAGATCGTTGAGCCGCGTTGGAACCGAGCGAGGAGGCTGGAACTGCCGGTGTCGAGCGCACCAACGGAGAAATCGATCTGCGCCGCGACCGCCTGGATTGCCGCCGTTACATGGTTGAAAAGCGCCAGCGATGCTGGTGTGTAAACGTAGTCAAGATCATCATCAACATGAGTAGTGACTGCTGGGCTGTCGAAGATCGACATCCGCGTGAAAGGCGATACACCGCGGTCTCCCGCCCACGTCAGTACTTGCGGGTCATCGCCGAGCTTGAAGTCCAATTTGGCGGTCTGATCTTCGGACGCTTCTGCCTCGATGTTCCCGAGGATGAGGTCCGCCGTGCGGCTGTTCGCCAGCGCCTTGAATATGCGGGAGTAGCCAGTCTTGCCGGTTCCGTTCTCACCGTAGAGGATCGTGAGTCCCTCGTGCGGTTCGATCTCCGCTCCAGAGACGAGGGCGTTGACACCATGTACTTCCGACAGGCGCGTCAAGGTCAGCGGTGGCGCCGATTCATCCTGTCTAGCGACGATGTCAATCTTCTCTACAGCGGGCAGCTCGCGCTTGTCGAGGGCTTTCTCCTGGCGGAAGAGTTGATACGCCTTGTCAATGGTGGAAGCGCTGACCGGACGGCCGGTTGTGATGACTTCAGAGACCAGTAGACGCGACCACTCGTCGTTCGCGTTCGCCCAGTCCACGAGTCGCGCTCGGGGGTCGAGGAACTCCGTTGTCTCCGGCTCCACTGCTTCTTCCGACCTGATGGTCAGATCATCACTCATGCCAAATCCTTCGTACCGATTTCGTCACTCTCCCGAGGAGCGTCCCTGAGTACCTCACGCACGAGTAAGAGCGAGATCACTTCATCCACCAGCTTTCCGAGCTTGCGGACGTTTCCCGTGCCGCTGGCCCGAGCGTGGAGCAGGGACTTGATCTCGTCGCTGTTGAGCGCCGCTTGCTCATTCGCCGAGAGGGCTCCAAAGTGACTATCTACCAGTCGGTCGATCACCTGTTTGATCTCAGTGGATGACAGAGGCGCGAAGGGGATCAAAGCGTCGAAGCGCGAGTACAGGGCGTCGCCCAGTGCCTTGCGAATCTCGTCTTCGGAGCCGTAGTTCGAAGTGCAGATGATCAGTGCAGGGCCGAGTTGCACTCGGTAGTTCTTGTCCTCGAAGACGCCTTCGTCGAAGACCTCGTAGAAGGCGCTATGGAAGACAGAGTTGGCCTTATCGAACTCGTCGATCAAGATCACGCCCGACGAGCGGTCAAGCAGATCCCGCGCGAACGAGCTTTCGGCGTGCGTACCGCCGAAGACGTAGGACGCGAACTTGTCGCTATGGAACATCGAGAACTGCTTACGCAGTAGCTTGCCGCCGAGAAGCCCGTTGACTAACTGGGCAGTCTCCGTCTTGCCGACGCCGGATGGACCATAGAACATCAGGACGACGGGCTTGCTGCGCCGATCGGTCGTCAGTGGGTAGAGGGCAGCCAGCATCCGATCCCGGACTGCTCTTTGTCCAACGAGATGATCTGCGAAGCCTTTGCGGAACTTGATCAGAGTATCGCGCGTGACAACCGGATACGAAAAGGACTTAACCTTCGTCTTGAACACTCGGTCAAGCTGCGTGTGGATGGCCTCGGGCGGATTGTGCAGGAGCAGCTGTTTCGGACGGATCTCGCGCACGAGGCCAGCGAAGTTCGTGATGGCGTGCTCATGAACACTCGCGTAGTCGCTGGACATCGCAATCAGACGGTCTGGCCTCGGGGCAGCTGGTTCCTCCTCGGCGGTCTCTTGTCCGTCGACCGTGTGCCGGATGCGGCGCCTGGCTTCGTCACGCTCGTTGACAGCATCAAGCAGGTACTGACGCGCGCCCTTGCCGAGTTGCTTCTCGAACCATGGAAGAGGGCCGTAGTAGACGGTGACCGTCGTGTCACTCCCCATACTCGACTCCCGCAAGAATGATGTCGTACACGTCGAGCAGCGTGCTCGGTTCCGGCGAGACCCCGTCGAGCACGTCTAGTCCGGTCACCGGCATTGGCTCGCGGCCAGGAGCCATCTCGGCCTCCATCGTCAGGCTGTTCTCTGCGGCCCTACCGACGCGGATACCGTGAAACACAAGTTGCATGCGGCCGAGATCGACCAGACCATAGTTGTTTCGGAACGCCTCGAAGTTGAAGCGCAGGATGCACTTCGCTCCGTCCACGCTCTGCGCGAGTAGTTCGTAGTAGCCCTTCGCTGACGTCAGCGCAGTATCGAGTTCGGCAAGGTTGACGGGTAGCTCGTCGATCTTGAGCATTGCCAAGTACGGTGTGTACATCTTCATGTACGCTGCCGAGTCGCTGCGAGCAGTGACCGTCAGGCCGTCGAGGCGCTCGATTCCCTTCAGCTCATCGAGCTTGCTGAGGTAGTCGGTCAGGATGGTATTCGAGAGCGTTTTGTTCAGGATGTTGCGCCCGACCGCCGACGCGCTCGCTGCGGCGCTAGCCTCAGCTGATCCGCCGAAGAAGGGCAGCCAGTTGAACTTCGCGGCGGCCTTCGCACGCGCTTCGGCCTCCACCTCAGCCGCCCGTTCCTTGGTCAGTTCCTTCGAGGAGGTCTCTCGTCCGCCCGCCGCGATATCCATCAGGTCGGAAGCAGACTCTTCGTCGAAGTAGACGATCTTGATTAGCCAAGGCTGAGTAGCGTCTCCCGAGGTCATAGCTTCCAACTCCCCGGAACCGACACCGCGTAGTCCGGCACGCCAATTGCCTCGAAGTGCTGCTTCGCGGACTTGATCTTGGCGTTCTCCGTCGGGCGGCGCTTGATCTCGTCCTCCGTGCTCTTCGTCTCTCGGATCATGTACACCCGCTCTTCGCCGTCCTCGTGCTTCACGATCGCCCAGTCCGGGTTGTACGGGCCGACCGGGGTGTCGATCTTGAACTTGTCGGGCAGCTTCATGAAGAACTTGATGTCCTCGCGGCCGTCGAGCAGTTCCGCGAACTGGCGCTCGGGGTCGGAGTCGTAGACGACGTAGTCGAAGTTCGACTTGTCCGCGTTCTCGAGCTTGTACATCTGGTCGAGGAAGCGTTCCTTCTCCTCCTCGCCGTCCTTGCGCAGCTCACGCAGCTCGTACACGGAGCCTGCGATCTTCTCGTACTGCACACCGTCGACGACGAGCTTCGCGAGCTCGGTCTGCATGAGGCGCTTGGCCATGGCGATGAAGTTATTCGGGTTCGCGATGAACTCGCCCAGCCGGCCACTGCCGACGAGGACGTCGACGATGGTCTTGCGGGTGAGGGACGTGGCCTCCTGCAGCTCTCCGATGATGTCGGGCAGGTCGTAGCTGCCTCGGAGTTCCTGTTGACGTGACCCGAGTTCCTGACCCTTCGCGCCACCGCGGAGGACCTTCACGCCCGCGCGAGTGACCTGGATACGCAGCGGGTCGATGTCCGGTGCTTCCTTGATCGCCTTGACCGAGTTCTCGATGATCTTGTCGCGCTCCACCTCGACGCGGTACGTGGTGCGACGGCTGATCGTCTCCCAGAACTTCTCGAACTCCGGGTTCGCGAACAGCTCCTTGTTGAGCTTGCGCGAGTGACGCCCACTCTTCGGCTTCACGTACTTACCGATGTTCGCGCGGCCGACCAGCTCGATGACGAACGGCTCGGCCCACACGAAGTCGACGGGCATGTTGAGGCTGAAGTCGAGCGTGTTCGGCTGAAACTTCGACTGCACGACGCCGTCCTTGTCGATGAACTTCTGCGCGAGCAGGTGCTCCCAGATCGACACGGATCCCTCGTAGCCGAGGTTCTCATCGGTGAGCGACCCGTCCGGGTTCTGCAGCGGGATCTTCGAGAACTCCGCCTTGCGGACACGCCCGATCTCGACGCCCGCGTCCTTGTATTCCTTCTGGAGCGCATCGGCGAACTGCTTGTACGACTCGTTCGCGACCACCGTCAACGTTGCGATGCCGCGGTCGGCCACACGCTCGTAGCCACCCTCGCGCTTCGCGACCGGAAGGCGCAGGCCACGCCCGAGCGTCTGGCGTCGCTCTGTCTCGGCACCCATCTCGCGCAGGGTGCAGATCTGGAAGACATTCGGATTGTCCCAGCCCTCGCGCAGGGCGGAGTGGCTGAACACAAACCGCGTCGGCTCGTTCTCGTCGAGCAGGCGTTCCTTCTGCTGCATGATCAGCTCGTACGCGTCGTCGTCGGCCTTGGTGGTGCCGGACGTGTCCTGGAACTTGTCCGCCGCGCCCTTCTTGCCTTTGAGGACAGAGAAGTAGCCGCGACGCAGCTCGGCCGGCTCCTGCGGGAGCAGCTCCTGCCACTGCGGAGACTTGGCACGCTCTTCACGGAACAGCTCGTCGAACCACTGCACGAACTGACCGTTCGCATCGAGATTGTTCGAGCCGTCACCGAGGAAGCTTTCCACCTTGTCGATGAAGAACAGGCTGAGCACCTTGATGCCCTTAGCGCGCAGTTGCGACTCCTTTCGCAGGTGCTCCTTGATCGTCTCGCGGATCATCTCCTTGTAGATCGCGCCCGAGGATCCGCCGATGCTTTCGCCCTGGTACAGATAGCCATGCAGTGTCAGGTCGACGTACGCGGGTTCGATGCTCATCTCGTTGACGCGCCAGCCGTCGTAGTTCGCGTTGTTCGTCAGGCGAGGATCGGACAGCTCCTGGTTCTGCTTGACGTTCACCACGCGCCGCTCGAGCGAACCGTCCGCCTTCCGGCATGACAGCTCCAGCCGAGCGACCCAGCCCTTGTCGTTCTTGACCTCGACCAGCTTGATGTACGGCGTCGCGTCCGCACCTTGCTGCTGCACGTCCGCCACCACGATCTGCTTCACCAGGCCGAGGTCGTGTGCGTCGACCGGATCGAGTCGGTAGACGACGTTCCGGAGCTTCTTGTGCGTCGCGCTATAGCGCAGCGTAAACACGGGGTCCAGTTCGCTCACGGCCGACTGAGAGAGCAGGGACTCCATATTCTGCGGCTCGTCCATGATGACGACCGGATGCGTCGCCTTCAGGTAGTCAACCGGCCGCAGGCCGCCCAACTGATTACGGGCCTGATGAATGATGCGCGTATTCGCGTTGCCACGGATCGAATCGATGGTCATGACCATGATCTGCACGTTGGTCGACGTCGCGAACGCGCGTACCTCATCCGCCGCTTTACCGCTGTAGACCGACGAATCGAACGTGATGTCGCGCTTCTTATACAGCTCTTCGAAGTGCGAACGCATCAGCCGGATGCTCGTGTTCACACCCTCACGGATCGCCACGCTCGGCACCAGGATGACGAACTTCGTGAAGTTGTACTGTGCGGCCAACTCGAAGATGGTGCGGAGGTACACGTACGTCTTACCTGTACCCGTCTCCATCTCGATATCGAAGTCCAGGCCGGAATCATCGAAAAGCTTCGAGGCGACCTCGAGGCCGTTCTTGTCCTGTACGCGCTGCAGGTTCGCGAGCACCGTGTCGCGGTCGAGCACTAGGCGGTTACCGACGGCGCCGACCTCCTGCGAGAGGTCGAGGTCGAGCGTCGTGTTATCGCTTGAGTTGACAGCAGCTACCTGGCCGCGCAGCGTCGTCTCCAGCTTCTCGGCATCCTTCGGCTGTCCGTCGAACAGGTCGACGACAGAGTTGACCGCGTCGAGCTGGTAGGGCTGACTCGCGTCGAACTTGAATCCGCTACTCGCTGTGTTGTCTCCCATGATCAGGCCGTCCAGAGCTCGATACCCTTGCTCTTGCAGAGCTGGGCAAGGTTGGTCTTCAACTGATCGTCACCCTGGAAGGCATCCTCAAGGACGATCAGACGGGCAGGGTCTTCATTCACGACAGAGCGCAGCTGCTCGAGTGTCGGCTTGACGTGCTCGTTCAGGTAGGCGAGCACGACGCCATCGCCCACCGAGCGCAGATCGAGGCCAGCCACTTCGACCGACGCGATCTGCTCGGTCAGCGAGTAGCCCTGCTTGAGAAGGATCTCCGCGAGGAGATCGTCTGCCGAAGCGTCGTCTGCGCTGCTCGACTCGCGCAGGTCGAACAGGTGCTGCTCGAGCTCGGTGCGATCGACGTCGCTCGAGACCTTCCACTTCGAGAAGTTTGTGTCAGCGAGATGGTACGTGCGAAAACCGACGTCGAGTGGTTCTTCCCGAAGCGCAAGCTCATCAGACATTGTCTCGGTGATGCGGTCACCCGCACGATCGATTCGAGCGCGAGAGATCTCGGAGATCGTCGCAAACCCGGACGCACGCGCCTCTGAACCTTCAGGCGTCGGCTCAGGAAGTTGCACTTGGATAAATCGACGGGTGCCACCATCCTCAGCGTTCAGTTCCATGACCGCGTGTGCCGTCGTTGCGGATCCTGCAAAGAAGTCGAGCACCGTCGCATCGGGGTCAACGATCGAGATGATGCGCTTCATGAACGCCATCTGCTTTGGATTGTCGAACGGAGTTCCGAGCGACTGCAGAAGCGCGTAGTCCGGACGCTGGTCGTCCGACATGATCGACTTCGGTCGCTGACCTTCGTTCTCGTCGAGGTACCGCTTAATCGTCGGCAGACTCCCGTCAGTGTGAAAGTGCACGCGCCCATCGGCGACGAGATCAGCGAGCTTCTCCTCGTTGAACCGATACCCTCCCGGCGGCACAGGGTCTTCCTTCTCGGTAACAGGATTGTACAGCGGCGTCATGTTGCCGTTCTTTACCCCGCCGAGATCTCCTTTTCGGTAGAGACCTCGCTTATCGAAGTACCAGTAGTTGGTGAAATCGATGAAGCGCGGGTAATTGGTGAGCTGCTTGAGCTCCTGAGTGATCTCGTCGTTCGACAGCCCCATCTTCTGGAGCTTCTTAACGCGCCGCTTGTACTCCTCGACGTTGTTCTTCGGTACCGACCATTTGTTGGTCGCGTGCTTCTCGTTGAGGACGTTGATGTTGCGCGCGTAGACGAGACAGTACTCGTGGCTCACGGAAACAAAGAGGCTCTGGTTCTTTGAGCTGTTGGTGTTGCGTACGATTTGTGCGATGAAGTTGGAGGCGCCGAACACTTCGTCACACATAGCCTTGAGGTTCGGCTGCTCGTTGTCATCAATCGAGATGAAGATGACACCGTCTTCGGTGAGCAGGTTGCGCGCCAGCTTCAGCCGCGGGTACATCATGTTGAGCCAGTTGGAGTGGTACCGCCCCTGGGTGTCGCTATTTGTCGAGAGCTTCTGCCCCTCGTCATTGACCTGGCGCGTCCATTCAAGGTAGGTGTCGAGGCCCTCCTTGTAGTTGTCGGGGTAGACGAAGTCTCCACCAGTGTTGTATGGCGGATCGATGTAGATCATCTTGATCTTGGCGTGGTAGTGCTTCTGCAGGTTCTTGAGCACCTCGAGGTTGTCGCCCTCGATGAATACGTTCTTGGTGGTGTCCCAGTCCTTCGAGTTCTCGAAGTCGGGTCGCAGCGTCGCTGTCGTCGGCACCTGTGCCGCTCGCAGGGCGCGCTTCTTGTCCGGCCAGATCAGCCCGAACCGCTCGCTACCGTCAGCCGCGTCACCGTCCAGCAGCTCCTTGAGCTTCTCCACGTCCACCTTGCCGTCGGCAATGACCTCAGGCATCAGCTCAGCAAGCTGCGCTGCCAGTTCGGTCTGGAAGTTCGGGGTAGTGGATGGTGTTTCCTGGATTTCTTCGCTCATCGGGTATTTCTCTTTCCTCAGTTTAACAATTTTGATGTCTTTTGTGAACGCTGACCGTTACGCGACGATGCGCCAACGGATCGCGAACAGGTGCTCGGTGTCCTGGGTGCCTTGCAGGGATTGCTCGATCATGTCGAGCTTCTCGTCGATCTCTGCCTGCAGCTTGCGGCGTGCATCACGGAAGTCGTCGTCGGCCTCGTCCGCCCGGCGCTCCCACTTGCGGGCCTCACGCTTGAGTTTGAGCTGCTCCATAGGGTCGTCCGCTTGCTTCGCCGCCTTGCGGGCTTCTTTTTCCTTGGTGCGGTACTCGCGGATCTTGCCTTCGTGCTCGGCCTTTCGGTCCTGCTGGTTGCGGTAGAGCAGTTCCTCCTGCTGGTCGTAGTAGCGAGAGTTGCGCCCCTGGACTTCTTTCTCCAGCTCACCGAGCCGCGCTTTGAGCTGTGGCTCGACCTTGGCGACGTCGACCGCGACGGGTTGTTCACCCACGCCTTGGCAGGCGAGGTCGAGGATGTCGGCGACGTATTCCTCGTCCAGGTACTGGCCGTCGTCGGTCATGCCACCGGCGAGCATGTACGACTCGGAGATGTCCTCGTCGCGTGCTCGCATCGTGAAGGTCAGCAGGTTGACCGTCAGCTCGCCGCTCTTGCCTTCGAGCGCCTTGACAGCGTTGCTGGCCCGCTTCGATTGGCCGAGCGAGAAGGTCAGTTCGCGCTGCGGCGTCTCGTGCGCCCTCGCGGTGTCTGCGACGTGCTGCGCGAGCGGACTGGCGTAGCGATACTGGTGGGCGTTCGGGAGCGGTTTCGACTTGAAGAAGTAGCGGCCCGTCGGTGCGTCCTTGGTAGGAGCCTGGTTCAGCACGAACGTGCGTCCGTCGCCCTCGAACGTCGCGACATCGCGGAGTTCGTGCTGGGTGATCGCAAGCAGGAGACGCTCGAACTTGTTGAGAACGTCGCCCGACTGCTCGTCGTACGCCTTCAGCCGATCCTGCACATGCGGATCAAGGTGGTCGAAGACCTTGGCTTTGGCGTTGGCCATCTCCTTCGAGATCTCGCCTGCGAACTGATCCTCAAGCTGTTTGAATGCCGCATCGATCTCGCCGGCCGTCTTGCAGCGGGTGAGGATGTCGCTGATCCGCTTCTCGAAGTCAAGGCCGTCCTCCACCGCGCCAAGCACCTCGTCGGAGGCGCCGAACACGCTCGAGAACAGTTGGAACTTGTTCGTCAGCAGCTCCAGGATGCGCTGCTCGGCGACGTTGCCCTTGTTGCTGAAGTTCACGACGACGACGTTGTGCTTTTGGCCGAAGCGGTGCACGCGGCCGATGCGCTGCTCGACGCGTTGAGGGTTCCACGGCAGGTCGTAGTTGACGAGCATCGAGCAGAACTGCAGGTTGATGCCCTCCGCCGCTGCCTCGGTCGCGATCATGATCGTGCCTTGCTCGCGGAAGTAGTCCACGAGCGCCTTTCGACGATCGACCGCCGGGATGCCCGTGATCAGGTCGCCGTCCTTGTTGGCCGTCAGCCACGCCTGGTAGATCGCCGTCTGCTCCGGCGACGTGTTCGAGCCATTGAACAGCACGACGCCTTCGCCGCGACCGGCGTCGGCAAGCGTGCGGGCGATGTACTCCTGCGTCTTGGTCGAATCGGTGAAGATGATTGCCTTCTCGGCGGCGCCGAGCTCGCGGAGACGCTCGAAGCCCATGTCGAGAGCCTCGTGCAGCTTGACCGCCTTCTGATTGACGGCGATCGAGCGAGCCAGTGCAGCATACTCGCGGAGTTCATCGACCTCGGCGCGCATGCGCTTGAGAGTCTCGGCGTCGAGTTGCGCGCTCGATGTCTGATCCGTCGTCTCTTCGGCTTCCTCGACGATTTCCTCTTCGAGTTCGTCACCCGCCTCGAAGTCGGCCAGGAACAGCCCGCCACGGTTGTCGCGGAGTTTGCCGGCGGCCACCTCGTCCGCCAGGCGGTTGGCGATGTTCTCCAGCGTGCTCGCAACGGCGTACGTCGATGATCCGAGGCGTTTGCGGATGATGAGCGCAGAGAGATGGCGCTGCGAGCCTGCGAACGCGAACAACTCGTCGCGCTGCAGGTAGTCGTTGACGAGGTCATACAAGCGCACCTCGTCCGGCGATGGTGTGAACTCGACGGTCAGCGGCATGCGCTTAGTGAACCGAATGTACTTGTTCGCGTCCTTGCGGAGCGTGCGCTTAGAGATCGCCGCCACACGCTCGACCAGGTCGTCGTCGCCGGTCAGGTCACGACTCTTGATGTAGCGCTCGCGGAATGCGTCGAGCGAGTAGAAGTAGTCAGGGTCGAATATCGAGACGAGGCCGTACAGCTCCTCGAGCTTGTTCTGCAGCGGCGTCGCGGTAAGAAGCACCGTCTTGTGCGCGCTCCGGGCGACGTGCGAGACGGCCTCGGCCATCTTCGCCTTGCCGTTCCAGTAGCTGCGCAGACGGTGCGCCTCGTCAGCCACCACCAGATCCCACGACTTCAGTAGTGAGGTCTCGTGGCGGAGGGCGAACTCATACGAGCAGATGAGCACCTCAGCGGCGCGGGTGTCCGTTTTCGCGAGCAGCGCGTCCTTCGACTTGGCGTCGAGGATCGTCGAGGGGATGAGGAACTTCTCGTACAGCTCCTGCTTCCACTGCTGACGCAGGCTCGAGGGCGCGATGATCAGGACGCGGCGCTTGCGCTCGGCCCAGTACTGCGAGATGACGATGCCAGCCTCGATCGTCTTGCCGAGGCCGACCTCGTCCGCCAGGATCACGCCTGGCAGGAACGGGGTCTGCAACGCGAACAGCGCCGCATCGATCTGGTGGGGCTTCGGCTCGACCTGCGCGTCGAACAGCAGACCCGCCAGCTTGCCGACGTGGTCGTTGGCGTAGCTGCGCTGCAGCTCATGGGCGAAGTACTTCGACTGGTAGTCGGTGAGGGGAGCTGTCATCGGCTGCCCCTCACGGTGGGGCAGGGCAGACACATGGAAGCTACGGCGGCCAGGCGGCCGTCGCAGCGGATCGATCCGGCCGCTCTGCGCTTCATCAGGGTCATGCTCCTCCGCGCCGAGGGCGCGTCTTAAGTTGTGCTCATAGTTCCGTGTCCAACGGTACCGGGGACCTCCGACACCGCCAGCGTGCCGCGTCGCCTCGGGCGGGTTGGGCTGCCGCAGGCGGGAGCCGGACGGCTCGACCGGGACACTGCGATCTGCCCCCATTTTCGCACACTTATGCATTCAAAGGAATATGACATCGTCGACTGCCGCAACGATACCCGCGATGCGAGCGTGGGGAACATGCGCCAGGCAGTGAGGTTCGGTGATGGCGTGGAGTTCGTCGAAGGAATCCATAGGCGAGCGTAATGACACAGCACTAGCGAGAGACCCTACGCGCCATTGCATTAATTCGAGGAATACCTGATAATACGACCCATCGCATGAAGTCAAAACTGAATACACTCACCAAGTGGCTCGATAAGAAACGTCAGCCACGCACCATCCTGACGGCACTCATTATCCTTGCCGCGCTTTTCTTCTTCCCGATCATTAGCGCGAATGTCGATTACAACGACGACACCGCACGGAATGTGATGTTCGGCGATGCTCATTCGTTTGCCACGAACGGTCGGTTTGTCGCGGAGTGGATCACACAGTTCCTGAGTGGCTTCAACTCGCCGATCATGAACTTTGGCCAACTCGGCCAGATCCTCGGGATCGTCGCCGTGGTGGCGGCCGTCTGGCTGCTACTGAAGCGACGACTCGACTACACCGCCAAGAGCTTCCTGTTCGTGGCACCGCTGATCGCGAACCCGTTCTTGCTCGAGAACGTCAGCTACCGCTACGACGCCCTCGGCATGCTCATCGCCTACGGACTGGCCATCTCGGCCTTCACGTTCTTCTCATGTACCTGGAAGGGCATCGCGCTGAGCGCAGGTTTGCTGTTTGTCAGCTTTGGCATTTACCAGGCGATGCCGACCGTCACGCTCGGCCTCGCGCTCGTCTGGCTCGCGATGACTGTGTTCCGCGAGAAGAAGATCCGCAACGGAATCCTTGACACGCTCGGCGTCACTGGGGCGTACGCGGCGGGCCTCATCGGCTACTTGATCGTGCATCTGCTGATCCCGACCGCTACGAACCACACGCAGCTGAGCGCGTCGCTTTCAGCAGTGCGCGGCAACCTCGGACGTCTCCGTGACCTCCTGGTCGAGTATCTGGCAGGCGGCTTCATCACCCCCGTACTCATCGCGACGATCGCAGTGGCACTTGTCGCCGCTGTTCTGGTCATCCGTCAGCTCAAGTCCCGCACGATCCAGATCCTCATCGCAGCCGCGGCCCTGCTCCTGATCCCATTCGTGTTCCTCGGCCCGTTGATCCTGACGCCGGACACGATCATCAAGCCGCGCGTCGTGCCGGCCTTCGCCCTGATCGGTGTTGCGCTGGCGGCTCCGCTCTTGCTCGTGAAGCGCACGAAGGTCGTCGGCGTGTTGCTGTCAATGATGCTCGGGCTCTCGCTCCTCGTCACGATCATCTTTAGCTTCACGCACGGTGCCTTCGTTGCGACCCAGCACGAACATCGCGGGGTCCAGATGGCAACCGTGCACAGCGCGCTCGAGCTGAGCGAGATCCATGGACTCGTGTATGTCGAAGGCTCCACGACCGATCCGAGGCAAATTCGCAAGATGCGGGAGCAGTACCCGGCGCTCAGCAAGTATTGGAGCTCCAGCGCGACCTGGGCTTCGCGCGTCCTTGCGGACATTCGAGGAAACACCGCGACTGACTGGAAGGCGCACTACCCTGAGAAGACTGCAGCGATCTGCGGAGGTGGCGCCCAACCAATCGTCGACGCCGACAAGTTCGCCATCTTCGCCGTGCCGGGCACCGACGAGCACCTCGTCTTCCTGCGACCGTCGCACGACGTCGACTACTGCTCCTGGGCGAGCAAGTTCCAGAAGTGAAACAGGCGGCACCAACCCGAGAAAGCTCGCAAGCTCTCCATCGGATCGGTGCCGCCTTTCGCGTTGGCAGCGCGCTCACTCGCTCGGCGTGACGCCGAAGTGCTCGAGCACCTGACTCATGGGCAGGATGGCGAAGTCGTCCATCTCCGGCCAGCGCTCCCCCAGCGACAGCGCCCAGGCCATCGCGTCGAAGCAACTGGCGTAGCACGCGGTGCTCACCACCTTCTGCGGTCGCCCTGCGACGAGCGGCAACAGGACGTGGTTCAGCATCGTGTCAGGCATCACGCCCGAGGCCGGCATGCCACCGGGATCAATAAGGATGCCCCACTGCCGGGGATTGATGAACATCTCGAGCGTCGACTCCGGGATGTCCGTGTCCGCACCGTCAATGTCGGGTTCGCCCACGATGACGGCGTCACCCACGAGCATCGAGCGTCTGGCTTCGGGCACGTAGTACCACCAGGCGAACGACACTCGCGAGTTGAAGGGCAGCCGCCGCAGCAGCCCTTCCTCGTTGACGTAGACCGTGATCCCGAGCGCCGGGATGTCCACCGCTTCCATCAGGCCACCGACGGCGGTGCCGATCGCGTCGCCCTCGAAGTCGCGCATTTCTAGCGGTTCCCCGTCATATGCGGGGACGTACAGTCCTCTTGCCATTGCTTCATCTCCTTGCTGCGAGCGGCCGGCGAACCTGGATGGTTCACCGCGTAGAACCGCAAAGCAGCAACGAGGGACGCGCATGGTGGTGACGGGCAGCCGTGCCGGAGGGGAACGTGCGCGTTCTCGACTCCGGGCACGGCTGCCGAGGTGTTCAGGTGCCCGAGGGCGCCTGTTTGGTGGAGCGAGCCGCTGGCTTCGTGCCCTTGGCGCTTCCGCCAAGGACGGCCTCGATCGCGCTGCGCCGGGTGGCGGCCTCGCGTTCGATGTCGGCTCGTACCTGCTCGGCGCGCTTGAGCACGGCGGGGTCGGACTTCGACTTGTCGACCCAGTGCTCCAGCGCGTACCGCGTCTCTTCGGTGAGAGAGCGGTCGTTGAGCTGTGCGAGGATCTCGAGCTGCGCTCGGGTTCCATCGCTCATACGGACGGAGAGGGGACGGAGTGGCCCCATCCCGTTCTCCGTGATGCCGCCAGTTCCGGCGGCAGTGTCCTCGCTCATGGCGAGACCTCCTTGGTGCAAGCGGCCCGCGATCCTGGACGGATCACGTTCAAGCCGCAGGGCACGAACGAGGTGAGGACTGATTATGACGAAGAGGGCGGCTAAGTCAATGGTCCGTTCGGGACGTTGTGAAAACTACGGCAACCGAAGCATCGAGCTCACTGATTGAGATCCTGCTCATGCTTGCAATATCCGCCCGCTTGCGTCATAACTAGACCCGCGCATCCGTGGTGCTCACCGACCAGTAGCCCGACCGTTTCCGTCGCTCTTGTTCGGTCAGCAACACCTGTTGGCCCCGCTCGCGCACGGACTGCGCTCGAAGCAGGGAGGCCAGCAATGGTTGACCAAGATGAGATTGATGATCTCGTGCTCGCGTGGACGAACACTCACAAGGATCTGTATGCGAGCGACGCCCAGGCCGCGTTCCACCAGCAGTGGGAGCAATTCGTTGAGCAGCACGATGCAGAAACAGCACAGGCGCTTCGCGAAAATGCGCTGTTTGAGTTCTTCCGACTCGTAACTGCGCTATTCCACGCAGTTGCCCACGAGGTCAAGTCGGGCATTCCGGCGGACGAGAGCATTATCGATAGCATCCGGGAAGGAGGATCACCTTCGTTCACCGGGGACCGTGCCAGAGTCCGGCAGTGTATCGAAGCGCTCGCCGCAAATCACGAGCTGATCATCGAGAAGCTTATGGAGCGTCGCGCCGATAAGTGACGATCACGCAAACGACTCCATCTCTGCCCCTGGGGACGCCGTCCGGCGTCCCCAGGGGCTATTTTCATTTCTCGAAGTTAATCGGTGAGCCGCTCGAAATAGGCGCGGAGGCGGAGTGCCTGCTGCTGAGTGAGCCCACCATCCTCCTCGGCGGTAGCCGTTACCAGGAGTGTGCTCTCCCATCCATCTCGCTCCTCGGTGTCGAGGATGATGCGCTCGACCAGTTGCATCGTGCGCTCGGTCTCGGACGATTCGGGGTCGAACAGCGAGGGTCTGCCCTCGAACAGCTTCCATACCTCGTCCGGCGGCACGAGGAGATCGATGCTTCGCGGCTTCAGCTCGTCATACAACTGACGGTAAGGGCGCGCAGCCACCGCCGTGACGATGATGTTCAGACGTCGCTCAGGGCTGAGGCCGGGGTCGTGGCGTTCGAAGAATGCAGATGCGTTTACAAGACCGTGTGTTATCCCTGCGATGTACCGCGCTAACTCGTCAGCATCAGCGTCAGCCAGTATCTGGGCCTTCACGACCTCGATCAGCCCCAAAGACGTGCGTATTGCCTCCTCAACTCGGGAAGGGCTACACGGATACTTCGTCAGCTCAAGGAGCTTCGCCGCCAGCTCGTCCATTTTTTGGGCACGCAGCTTCGTCTGTGTGTTGCGCGACGTCGGGTAGTCGAACTCGGTGTCGTTAGCGAGGTCGTCCATGCGCTGCGCGTATGAGCTCATTGAACCGTCGAGCGCCAGGCAGGCGCGCACGAACCGCGCCGTGCGTGCGTTGAACCCAGCTGCGCCGCCTGGCTTCGTCACGCAGATCAGCAGATCGCGTGCCGCGTGCTCCCATCCGATGGGGCCGTTGGCGGACAGGGATTCGTGCGCGTGCTGCGTGGCGGGGAGGTGCTGGAGGAACGGAGCGATCGTCGGGATGCGGGAGGGCACGGCTCCGTAGCCCGTGCACAGGCTCACGAGCTGCGCTTCTGGCGTGGCCACCGCGATCCCTCCTCAAGATACGAGCAAGCGGGGCCTCGTCCAGTGACGGCCCCGCCTGCTCAATTTTATGTCACCAGGTGAGCAGGAACCTTGTATCGACGCGGGGATGCTGCTCGGCACAATTTTGGTATCGGCTCACCGGGCCAGGAATCCCGAGGGTACCGCGAAGGACGCGACCTCAACTGCTCCGGCTCACTCGATCCGATCCGTCTCGTCGGTAGCGGTGTTCGTCGCTGCCGTTTGCCGTCCTGCCATGACCGAAGGAGCACATCGTGTCACAAAGCACCCGTCGCTCGACACCGTCGAGGTTCGGCGCATTTGCCGATCCCGTAATCGCCGCGCAGCTGCTGCGCTCAGTCGCACTCGACCTGACCCGCCGCGTCGAGCACCGTCTGCCGGGTATCGCTGAGTCGTTCGCACGCCGCGTCGTGGTCTGCGCCAATGGTGACCATCTCGTCGGCTGGCTCGGCAGCTACGTCTCGCCGGCCTGGCAGACAGGGAACGAGCAGTTCGACAAGCTCACCGTCGCCGTCCGCCACGCCGCAGATCAGGATCCAGACCCGACTGTCTACGCGAGAGGAGTCCTCTCGACGCTGGCGCACGAGATCGGCCATTCCTACACCCGCGTCTGCGGCCTCGAGGGTACGACCGGGCCGGGCAGGGTGCGGCACACCGAGAGTTTCGCTCGTGTCGCCACCCGTCTCGGGCTGCACGTCGTACGGCGCCCCGACCAGCAGGCGGTGATCTCAACACCCAGTCTGTCGCCGCGTGGCCGGGCGGACTTCGCCGACCTGGTTGCTCGACTCGCCCAGGGGAATCTCGGCCGTACGAGCGGGATCGGGCTCGCCGGGCCGGATCGCTTTCACGAGCACATCGCCCCTGCGGCTTTTGCTCCGCCGCTGCCATCGTCCACTTCTTCCGTCTTCACCAGGTAACGAAAGGAAACCCATCATGTCCGCACTCATCCCGGCCTCCTCGGCAAACGGAGGCATGTTCAGCGCATCGACTGGCTCTGCGAGCGATCGTCGTCAGCAGAACGCGCTGGCGCGTCAGACCCGCCACGAGGTCGACCAGATTATGGCCAGGGCGGAGGTCGAGAACACCGCCGAGCAGGCGCGTGCCTTCCTGACCGCCTCCGCGCTCATGAACACCGCGACCCTGGTCGCCCAGGCCGAGGCCCACATGAAGGTCGCCCCGGCGGGTGGCCAGTTCTACGAGCAGCTGATCGCCAGCTACGCCATCTCGGCCGGTCAGCGGATCGCGAAGCTCTGATGGGCACCGTCTGGGACCTCATCAGCCTCGGCTGCATCATCGTCGGCCTGGCAACAGGCGGATTCGTCCTCTACGTGTTGATCCAGATGCTCGTCGAGGAGATCACCGACTGGCTGCAGCGCCGTCACCGGCGGCGCATCGCCCGCATCGAGATGGAACTCGACGCCAAGTCCGAGCAATTGCGCCGCACGATCCTCGCGATCGCCCAGCAGCTCGCCGCCGAGCGTGACGACGCCTCCCAGCGAATGGCACAGGCGGCGCAGTTGACCTCACGTCAGTCCACATCGTCGCCTCGGCGCGGTGTTCCGTTCGGCTCTGCCGTTGCCAATTCCACAACAACGATATCCGGGCAACGGAGCCGTGCCGGTGACCTCTGAGCCAGGTGTTCCGTTCGGGAACCGCCACGACGCGGAGGTTCCCGAACGGACTATTGACTCTTTCGCCCAGACCCTCCATAACCATCCGTCCGCCGCTCGTGAGGCCCGAAACGCCTCAGCAAATTCGAGCGGAGAAAGGAGTCCACTCATGTCCACGACGAAGAAGAAACCAGCAGGGAGCCGCGCTGCGGAAACGAGCGGCGAACCGCACGCTGCAGACGACGCATCTCGCCTGGCGCGCTTCGGCACCACCAAGAAGATAAAGGTCTGGTACGCCGACCCACCCTGGGACATCGCCCAGACCGGGAAGCGTGGCGCCATCCAGCACTACGACCTGATGACCCTCGACCGGATCAAGGCCATGGGGCCACTCATCCAGGAGCTGAGCGACGACAACGCAACCCTCCTGATGTGGGTCACCAGCGCCGCACTCCCGGAAGGCATCGAGGTGTTGCGCAGCTGGGGCTTCACGTATAAGTCGCACGCCGCCTGGGACAAGTACTACATGGGTCTCGGCAGCTACTTCCGCTCCAGCCACGAGACCCTGCTGCACGGCGTACGCGGCAGGGCGCCGTTCAAGTTCCGGGGCCAGCGCTCCACGCTGCTGTTCCCGCGCACCGAGCACAGTCGCAAGCCTGACGAGATGATCCCTCTGATCGAGCGGCTCCTCGACGGTCCGTACGCCGAGCTGTTTGCCCGGCGTCGCCCGAACTCGCGTTCCGACTGGAGCGTGTGGGGCAACGAGATCGACAGCGACTTCAAGCTGCCCGGCTTCCCGGTGCCGAGCGACGCCACCTTCCGTGCGCACCGCACGGATGAGGAAGGGGCTGGTGATGCGTGATGTTCTCCTCCGACAAGCGCCCTGGCAAGGACGACAAGGAGCCGGTCACGATGGCCAGCCGCATCCTCAGCTTCTGCTTCGCGGTCTTCCTCAGCGTGATCCTCCTGTACCTGGCCATCGACATCCTCGCCGCCATCTGGGGATGGCTGCTTCTGATCGGCATCGCTGTGCTCGCTATCTGGCTCGGACTGGTGTTCTACCGCCGCTGGCGAGATCGCTGGTGAGAACCATGAGCACGTTCACCCCTGTCATCTCGTTGTGGAATGGACAACGAGGGTTGACAAATCAAAATCAATGCCTCGTAATCATCCGCACCCTATGTCAAGGGCTCGCCGCATTTCCTTCCGCGACTGCACGTAACAAACGGAAGCCGGTTACTCGCCGGAAGGAGGTGTCGGTATGAGTCGAAAATCTCAGCGTCGCTATCGGAAACGCCCTGATCGCAGGGTCTGGGTCTTCAGCGAGCTCAATCATGATCTGCGCCCCGAGCAGATCGCCCACATCCTGACCGCCGCAGGTCTGGAGCGGGCGCGCCATGAGGCCGAGGCAGCCCAGGAGCACGACCAGCAGCGCGCCCGTCGTGCCCCGGACGAGCCGAACACCGAGGAGGTGCGTGATGCGTGAGCAGATCCACTACACGAGGCTGCTGCCCGGCATGGACGCGACCTCCGCCCAGGTGCTGCGGTTCCTCGCCCGGCTCAGCACGCCGGACTCACCGCGGCCACTGGTCTTCGAGACCTGGGCGACCGATGAGGGCATCACCCACCTGGTGCGTCGTGCCGAAGCAGGGAAGCCGACCGTCCGCACGTTGCTGCGTTCGCATCTGCCGGACAGCCGAACCCTCCGTGCATCTCGACCAGCCACGCCAGAACGGGTGGCGCGTCTGAAACTCTCACCGAGGGCGATGCCGCTGCGCGATGACGCCGCAGAGGACGTGCTGCACAGCATATACAGCGTGCTTGCCGGGCGTCGGAAGGGTGAGACCTTGGCCGTGCAGGTGGTACTCGGCCGGGGCCGCAGACCGGCGGCGGTGCCGAGCAAAATCCTCGACCCGAGCACGTCCGTACCGGAACTGCTTCTACGCGGCAGCTCTCCGGCACCAACCGAGACCCGACGGCGTGTTGTCCATCATGCGGGGCAGGCACGCATCGACGTCACGGTGCGCATCGGCGTCAGCGCCGCCGTCCCGGAACGACGCCAGCAGATCCGGGGCCAGTTCGCCTCCGCGCTGGAACAGCTCGAAGCGCCCGGCGCACGCCTGTCGCTGGTGAATGAATCACCCTCACGATGGAACCAGGCGACCCTCGGCTGGAGCACGCTGCCTCTGACCGCCTCCCAGCTCACGGGCCTCATCTGCTGGCCGGTCGACGAGCTGGAGCTTCCCGGCCTCCCACCTCGGCATCCGAGACTCATCCCGCCACCTCGTGGCATCACCAGCACGGTGTCAGTGTTCGCCCGGAGCACCGCGCCCGGCGTCAATACACACGTCGGCATGACCCCGGAGGCGCGCCTGCTGCACACCGCCATTACCGGCGGGACGGGGTCGGGCAAGAGCGAGGTCTTCGCGCATCTCGCGCTGTCGGACATCCAGGCGAAGCGTCCGCTGGTGCTCATCGAGCCGAAGCGGCAACTGGTCGACGCCATCGTCCGGCGCGCACCACAGGAAGCGGCAGGGCGCATCGTTGTCATCGATGCCGCCGAAGCGAACCCGGTCGGCTTTAATCCGCTGGATATCGGGACGCGTGATCCGGGACCTGCTGTCGATGCCATTCTCGAGGTCTTCAAGAACATCTTCGCGGAAGGGTGGGGGCCGAGAACCGAAGACCTCCTGCTCGCAGGACTCCTGTCGCTCGAAGCGAACGGGCGCCGCCGGGGCAGGCCGCACACGTTGCTGGATCTCCCAGCGCTGCTGTCGGACGACGGCTACCGGCGAGGCGTCATCGGAGCGGTCTCCGGTGATCCGGTGCTCGCGAGCTACTGGGCGACCTTCAATGAGCTGTCCCCGGCGAACCGGGCGAACATCGTGGCCGCACCCATGAACAAGCTGCGCAAGTACGTGCTCCGTAAGAACGTCGCCGCCGTGCTTGGGCAGGCGAGTCCGAAGTTCCGTCTCCGCGACATCTGGCGCGACCCGGAACCGAAGGCCGTCCTGGTGCCGCTCAACGATGCACTCATCGGCCCTGGAGCATCACAACTGCTGGGCGGCCTGGTGGCCGCGGCCGCCTGGATCGCCACGCAGGAGCGTGCCGAGGAGGACGACCCGAGGCAGCGCCCTGGCTTCGTTTACATCGACGAGGTGCAGCGATACCTGCATCTACCGACCAGCATCGATGACGCCCTCGCCACGAGCCGCTCCTACGGGGTCGGCTGGCACCTGGCCTTCCAGGGGCGCGGCCAGATCCCACCGAAGCTTGCCGATGCGATCGACCTGAATGCTCGTAACCAAATCGCGTTCGCCGCGAGCCCCAAGGACGGCACGGCGCTCGCCAAGACCACGACGAAGCTCGCGGCCGATGACTTCCAGGCGCTCGCGCTCCGGCACATCTACTGCAACCTCGTCACCGACGGCGCACCCGCCGGATGGTTCTCCGCGAAGACAGAACCGCCCGTATCGGACTCCGGACACGCCGAGAAGATCCGTGCCGCCTACCGGGAGCAGTTCGCTGGCGACAGCGCGCCGGCCGAGCCTGCGGAACAGCCGACGACATCTGCGGCGGGCGACGCATCACCGGGTGCGGGCGACCTTCCCGAGGTGCGGTCGCACCAGCGAAGGAGGCGATCATGACGAGGCGACGAACGATGCGTGTGGGATGTACGTGTGCGCCTTTGAGTACTGTCGCCGGCGATCCATTCCGTGATCCGTTCGATGCTCCGTTCACGCTGCTGACTCGTCCCCCTGGCGGCCCCTGTTTCGGCGCTTCCTGCCCGAACTGGGATGGGACTCCCGCTCATTCGAGCGGGGCGTGGGGCGGCGACACCGGTCAGACTCTGGCTGGCCAGTGGGAGCGGGCAGGAGGTGTGGCATGACTCCGCGCACGCCCTACAAGGTCGGCGACCTGCTGCTGCACCTCACCGACCGCGATCTGCGGATCCTCGAAGACCTCGAGCAGTACCGGCTGCTCGACACCCGGCTCATCCAGCGGCTCGAGTTCCCAGTCGTCCAGTCGGATGGGCAGCCGGGATTCGCCTCCCAGGCGACGGCCACCCGGCTCACGATCCGGGTGCTACACCGCCTGGAGGAGCATAGCGTCGTCGCCCGCGTCGGCCGTCGTATCGGCGGCAAAGGCCACGGATCGGGCCAGACCGTCTGGCAGCTCGGGGCAGCCGGAGAACGGCTCCTGCGTGCCAGGCGTGGCGAGAGCGGCAGGCGACGCTACGTCGACCCCGGAGCCGGATTCCTGGCCCACACCCTCGACGTCGCCCGATACGCCGCAACGCTCACGGAGCAGGCTCGCGCGCACCGCTTCGAGATCCTCGACCTGCAAGCCGAGCCCACATCCTGGCGACCGTTCCAGTCAGGTCATGGCGGCGCGCTCACCCTCAAACCGGATCTGGCCGTCGTGACCGCCGACGCCGAGAGCGAGACGCACAGCTTCGTCGAGATAGACCGCGACACCGAGCACCTGCCAGCTGTGCTGCGAAAGTCCGGCCTGTACCAGCGGTACTGGCAGTCCGGCACCGAGCAGGCCAGGAACGACGGCCTGTTCCCACTGGTCGTCTGGGTCACGCCAGACCAGCAGCGCGCCGACAAGATCGAGCGCGCCATACGAGAGGACGGCGCGCTCGATGCCCGGCTCTTCCACGCGACAACCGCCGAGCCGTCGCTCGCCGTGGTCGCCCCCTACACATCACCTAACGAGAGAGGAGGTTCATTGTGACTTCGAAATCATCTTCGACAACATCAACCGCTCACGGCGCTGCGGCGTCACCGGCGAAGGCGCAGCGCGCGGTGCAAACCATGCTTGCGCTCGACCGGGACGTCCTTCAGGTCGCCTTCGCCCGGACGGTCGCGGGCATGCTGCACGACGGCCCCGGCACCGCGCTGGAACGCTTCGCCGTCACCGGAGACCTCGATGCCGAGGCGATCCTCGACGAACTCGACCGGGTCGAGGTGCCGTTCGAGGAGGAGGCCTGGGTCGATGCCCTCGCACGCTTCGTGCTGTTCACCAGTGGAGAGCGATCATGATGCACGAACGACCCACCCCGACCCCCGGTCAGCCTGAGCAACTTTCTTGTTCACCCGATCAGGCAGATGTACTGCGTCCTGTAGCGGAGAACGGAACACCGAACTGGCGGCGCTTCGAGGTCGCCCTGCGCCGCTACGGCGAGCTGATCGCGGCCGGCCTCAGCACCGCACTCGAAAAACGGGCAGATGTCGACCAGGGAACCGCGCGCTGCATCGCCCACGTGCTCGGCCGGAGCCTGGGACGCGACAGCGCCCTGGCAGGCTTCGGGCGCACCGGCGAAGGCGACTACGAGTCCCTGCGCGAGGAGTACCTCGCGCTGCATAGCGCCGAAGGCGTCAGCGCGTCGACGCGGGGACTGATCGACTGGCTCGGCACCTACCTGATCCGGCAGCACCACCCCGAAGCCCGCGCGGCCACCTACCAGGAGGTCTATCCGCCACGACTCACCAACATCCTCGTTCCCACCGGTGTCGAGGTGGGCGACTGGTACTTCACCGTGCATGTGCCCGGCACTTCGGGCAGCGCACAGATCGCGGAGCTGTCCGAGACGCTCACCGAGCTCGCGGCCGACCGCGACACTGCCCTGCGCGTCTTCCTCGGTCTGCCCGACGTGAACGCGATGAGCGGGGACATCATGGAGGACTTCCACCTGCAGTACATCGGCGTCTACAGCACCGTCGAGGACGCACTGCACGAGCTGGCAGAGGTCGACGAGCGCGAACGAGACGTCATCGAATACGCCGAGGAACGCCAGCTCATCATCGAACAGGTCACCCCGGACTACGACGCACTCCGTGAGCAGATCGCCGACGGGTTCGATCTGGTCGAACACGAAGGGCGCGCCTATGTGTTCTCCAAATAGACGCGGCCGTCCGCATCACGGTCAGGCGGTGTTCTCCACGGGCAGACGGAAAGCGTTGCGGAATAGTCAACACCTGCAAAAAGCCCGGTTAGGCGAGGTAAAATGGGATCGTAAACGGAGAACGCAACCGATGGCACATCATGCTTCGGGCCTGCGCCCCGGCCCGGTCAATCTCGGGGCGCCGCTCCCACATCACCGCTCTCTCAATCCGCGACACGCTGCTCGCGGCAGGGAGCTGCTCTCACCGGAAGGAGGGCAGCCATGAGCCTGCCTGACACCAACCTCGCACCGTTCGCCTTCGACGGGCTCCCACCCGCGCTGGCCCCGGTCGAGACCGACGACGAACCCCGCGCCAATAGCAGCGCCGTCTCGTCAGCGCCGACCGGAACAATCGATGTGCCACCAGGTAGCCGAGCCGTCATCTATCTGCGGGTCTCCAGTAAGGGGCAGGTGAACACCGACTACGACCCGGAGGGCATCTCCATCCCCGCCCAGCGCACCTCCTGTGAACGCAAGGCCGAAGCGCTCGGCCTCACGATCGTGCACGAGTACATCGAGCCGGGCCGGTCAGCCACGGAGATGACCAAGCGCGTTGCGTTCCAGGAGATGCTCGAACGCATCCGCCGCGACCGGGACGTCGACTACGTCATCGTCTATAAGCTCTCCCGTTTCGCCCGTAACCGCACCGACGACGCGATCGTCATGGCCGATCTGCAAAAACGCGGAGTCACCCTGATCTCCGCGACCGAGCAGATCGATGCCACCCCGGTCGGGCAGCTTATGCATGGCATCCTGGCCGCCTTCAACGAGTACCGCTCCCGCGAAGACGGTGCCGACATCGCCTACAAGATGAAAAGCAAGGCTATGAACGGCGGCACGCTGGGACGCGCGCCCATCGGCTACCTCAACGTCACCGAGAACATCGACGGGCGGAAGATCAACACCGTCCAGATCGACCCCGAACGCGCGCCGTTCGTGAAACTCGCGTTCGAGCTGTACGCGAGCAGGGACAAGACCTTCGCTGACATCGCAGAGGAACTGACCGACCGGGGGCTGCGCACCCGGCCCACGCAGCGGCGTCCCGCCGGGCCAATCTCGGACTCGAAGATCCAGCAGCTGCTCCGCGACCGCTACTACCTCGGCGAAGTCCGCTACAAGGGCGAGAGCTACCCCGGCAGGCACGAAGCGCTCATCGACGAGGATCTGTTCAACCGGGTACAGGAGCTCATGGACGAGCGCGGCTACGCCGCCGAACGCCGGAAGCGTCACGACCACTACCTCAAGGGCACGATCTGGTGCGGGCAGTGCCGCCTCGAGCAGCACGTCAACCGTCGCATGATCCTCATGCGCACCACCGGACGACACGGCAACGCCGACTACGGCTACTTCTTCTGCCGTGGGGTGCAAGACCACGTCTGCGACGCCCCGTACTCCAGCATCGACCGCGTCGAAGACGCCATCGCCGAGCACTACAAGACCATCCGGCTCAGTCCCGCCTTCGTCACCGCCGTGCGAAGCCACATCACGTCCGCCCTGAACGACCAGGCCGCCGCGCAGCAACTGCTCCGCAAAAACCTCGAAGACCAACTCGCGCAGCTCACCGTCAAGGAGGACAACCTCCTCGACCTCGCCGCCGACGGCGCGCTCCCGCAAGACCGCATCCGCCAGCGCCTCCGCGACCTCGCCCGAGACCGACAGCGCGTCACTGAGCAACTCAGCCAGGTGCACGGCGACCTCTCCAGCGGCCGAGCCTTCCTCGACGCGCACCTCGACCTGCTCGACAACCCCTACGAGCTGTACGTCAACGCCAGCGAAGCCACCCGCCGCAAGCTCAACCAGGCGATCTTCGCCCACGTCTACGTCGCCCACGACGAGGTCGTCGGGGACGACATCCGCTCGCCGTTGCGGGAGCTGCTTGCCGCCGAACGCGGCTGGGAGGCCCTCACGTCGGGCGCAACGCCCGAGGTGGCGCGCAGTGCCATCCAGACCGCGACAGTGCGCCACAGCGGCCCAGAAACGCCAAAAGCCGCCCCGAAGGGCGGCCTGGCCGAACTGCAAAACTTGTGGCTTGACCTGCCTGGCGGCATCTACGAGGACGCCGATTGCAGTAAGCCTCTTATGGTGGAGGTAAGGGGATTCGAACCCCTGACCTTCTCCATGCCATGGAGACGCGCTACCAACTGCGCCATACCCCCGCTTGCCTGATCAATATTACTCAGACAAGCCCGTCGCGCCAAATCCACACGGAGTGACGCTCGGCACAGTGGTCGACGGCGGCGCAGGTGAGGGTGCTGTGGTGGGGGAGGCGGTCGGCGGCGAGCCCGGGGAGCCGGTCGGCGGTGAGTCCGGGGCTCGCCGCCGACGACTTCCGCCGCATCCGCTCACAGGATCGGCCGCACCTGGGACAGGAAGCGGTCGACGTCGTGCTGCCGGTGATCGGCGAGCGCTTCCCGGCGAGCCAGTCTGCTCACCTCGGCGACCCGACGGTTGAGCGCGGTGCGAGCCTGAGCCGACGACGCCGACTCAGGGCGGCGAGCCCAGCGGACGAGACGCAGACCGGCGGAGAGCGCGACACGTCTGGGAAAGGTGAATGCAAAAGTAGTGGACATGATTGAATCCTCATTGTTTTCGGGCAGGGGAAATCCCCAAAGAAGAGTGAAGTGAAATCATCGAACGGCGAATGCGTCAGCGCATTGCAGTGTGACGAATGTGCTCGCTGAGCCGATTTCCGCTGCGTCACCCGGTTCACGCTCCGTCGCCTCCTGTGTCTGAGTCAGCAGTGTCGACTGCGGCGACGACGGAACTGACAGCGTCGACGGAACCGACTTGCTGACAGAGCCGACTGTGCTGGCACTGTCGAAGTCAGCCATGGCGGAGGAGGCAAGGGTCCTCAGAGTTGCGCAGGAGTTCGACGGTCGTCGCAGAGGACAACCCGGTTCGCCTGCATTCTCAGAGGAACGACAAGCACGAGTGGGGTGATGCAGAGGTGATGCCGGCGATCAGGGTGCCGACGGAAGACGACGCGTCAGGCGGCTGAAGTCAGCCTGCGAGTCCCAGTCCGCCGACCGAGCAGGCAGCGAATGCGATGGTGCCGGAGCAGCGCTCCGTGAAAGCGATGTCGAAGAAATTCATCTCGGCTGCACTCCTTTCGTGGTCGTGGATCGACAATGAGCGGCGTCAGTGCTCATATGGGAACTGTGCAATTGTGTGTGGGTGCGAATCCGTAATTGCACTCACGAAGTTATCACACTCTGCGCCGAGTATGTGACTTTCGTTCAGAATTTCTGAACTTTATTCTCGGGTTCGGGTTTTTCGAGTGTGCACACCGCTCATTCCCCGACCTGTGAACTGACGCGTTCCACCACCGGCGTCCGATCTCCGAGCGGAGCCGGCACCCAAGGACCGACTACCGTCGATTTCCGACCAACGCACACGGCCGAGTCCGGGTCTGTGGGCAGTCCCACCCCCGCCACGGGCGCAGACGACGGGCGACCACGTAGAATCGCAAGTGAAGTCGCTACGATCCGGGAGAAGTCCATGACAGAGACAGCTGCATCCGTTCCGCGCCTGGTCGTCGGATACATCGCCACCGACCGCGGTCGGGACGCCATCTCGCTCGCGATCTCCATCGCCCGCTCCGTCGAGGTCGAACTCGTCGTCACGATCATCCGGCCCGAGACGTCGACGTTCCACGCGGCCGGATCGATCCCCAAGGACGGCTCGGGCATCGTCGCCCAGCAGCTCGACGACTGGCTCGAGGAGGCGCTGGCGCTCATTCCCGACGACATCTCCGCCCGCGGAGTCATCCACACCGCTTCGAACGAGTCGAAGGGCCTCATGGAGGTCTCCTCGGACGAGGACGCCGTGGCCATCGTCATCGGCGCCAGGGCCACGACGCTCATGCGCCAGTTCCGGATCGGCACCGTCGCCACCTCACTGCTCCACTCCTCCGAGGTGCCGGTCGTCCTCGCTCCGGCGGGCCGCTCCGACATCGGTCCGGTCTCCCGGATCACCACGCTCTTCGGCGCCCGTCCCGGTGCAGCCGCCCTCATCGGCTCCGCGATCGAAGCAGCCACGGCCTTCGACGTCGATCTGCGGCTGGTCGCCCTCATCGAGAACGACGGCATGGCCGAGGACGAAGTCGCCGAGGTGACCGAGTTCGCCGAGCAGTACGGCGGTGCCGTGCTCGCCAACCGTGCCGCCGACCTCTTCGCCTCCGGCCGCGCCACCGTCGTTGCGGAGGCCGGTGCCGACATCGAAGAGGCGGCCGAAAACGTCGAATGGATCTCCGGCGAACTCGCCTTCATCGGCTCGAGCCGCCTCGGCCACGGTCGCGTCTTCATCGGCGCCCGAGCCCGCCGGCTGCTGCGCGTCCTGCCGGTTCCCGTCGTCGTCATCCCGCGCCGCCCGTACAACAGTGCGACCCAGCCGACCACGGAGTCGGCCAAGGTGTCGGCGGCAGAGTCGACCGAGCAGAACTGAGGGTGGAGGCCGCCCGCCGGGTCGACCTCGACGTCGCCGGCCATCCCACGCCCGTCTGGGTCCATCCCGGACGACGGGAGGGCCGGCCGGTTCTCCTCATCCACGGTTTCCGCGGCGATCACCACGGACTCGACCGGATCGCCCACTCGATGCGCGACCGCGAGGTTCTCGTCCCCGACCTGCCGGGCTTCGGGGAGAACCCGCCGCTGGCCGGTGGTCTCAGTCTCGAGGGCTACCTCGATCATCTCGAGGTCCTCATCGCCGAGGTGGACCGCATCTGGGGTGCCCGCCCGATCCTCGTCGGACATTCCTTCGGCTCGATCCTCGTGTCCCACCTCGCGGCGAGGGATCCGGCGGGGATGCCCGAACTCGGGCTCATCAATCCGATCACCTCGCCGGCCCTCGAAGACTCAGCGAAAGTCCTCACCGGTTTGACGAGGGTCTATTACGCCCTCGGCGCGCGACTGCCGGAGAGGGCCGGTCGTTCTCTGCTCGGCCATCCGCTCATCGTCAGGCTGATGAGCGAGGTCATGGCGACGACACGTGATCGCGGGCTGCGTCGGTACATCCACGACCAGCACGCCAAGTACTTCTCGACGTTCAGCGATCGGCGCTCCCTTGCGGAGGCCTTCGATGTCTCCGTCGCCCACACCGTCACCGAGGTGGCCGACTCCCTGACGATGCCGCTGCTCGTCATCGCCGGTGACCGGGATGCGATCGCTCCCATCGAGGTCACCCGCTCGGTCGTCGCAGGCCTGGCCGACGTCCGTTTCGTCGAACTCTCCGGGGTGGGGCACCTGGTCCACTACGAACGGCCCGATGCGGCCGCCTCGGCGATCGAGGACTTCTCCGCCGAACGCGACAGACCGCGCCGCGGACAGGCCACGGCGCGGTCAGGACGCGTTGGTCAGTGTCGGTCCAGCACCGGGTGCCGGTGTGGGACCGAGTGCCGGTTCAGGACCGGCGGTCGACAATCCAGTGGTAGAGCATCGGCAGGATGAACGCGAACGTCGCGGTGAGCAGGCCGGCCCAGAAGACCCAGAACTGCGTGCCCTCGGGGGTGGAGAACGCCGCGCCGAAGAGATAGATGGAGAAGATGAAGAGCGCGAAGGCGATGATGAAGACGACGACATCGGCGAAGTTCGCCTTGCTCTGACTTCTCTGCGCGACAGTGTTGGACATGTTCTCCTCCGAGCGGTGGGGGTGACGGTCGATCGACCCTCAGTCTACATGCTGTAGAGAACCTGAGAGGGCATTCGCAGACGGCCGGTCATCCCCGGTTCCGGCGAGTCGTCGCGACGTGTCAGTCCCGCTCGTAGCTGCGGTCGGGGACGAGCCAGCCGAGCAGGGCGGAGACGATCGAGACGATGACGGCGGCGAAGATCGCCTGGAAGAAGAACGAGTCGATCGTGAACACGAACGGGGTGAATCCGCTCAGCCACGCGGTCAGGGCGAGCATCGCGGCGTTGATGACGATGGAGAACAGACCCAGCGTCAGGCACGTGATCGGTGCGGAGAGGAAGGCGAGGATCGGCTTGATGAAGGCGTTCGCGAGGCCGAAGATCAGGCCGATGACGAGGTAGGAGATGATCGTCGCGGGAATCGGTCCGGTCTGCTCCGCGACGACGCTGTTGCCTTCGATGGCGACGCCGGGAAGGATCCATGCGGCAACCCAGATCGCGAACGCATTGATGCCGACTCGGAGAAGGAAGCTCATGCTGGTATCCTCCCAGACCCATCTGCGTCCTTTCTGAGTCGGGCGTGGGAAACAGGTGTCCGCGGGGGCGATCGTGACCGAGATCAAGGCCCGCAGGATGCCGCCTCCGGGTAGGCTGGGAGCAGACGTCCACTTTGTCGAAGTGCATCTACCGAGTGCTGTGCAGCAGTCCACCACGGCGGCACCGATCCTCGCCGACGGGCGAGGCAGAAATGATGATCGCCATGCCGCACGAACCCCAGCACACGGAATCGCAGAACACCGAGCCCCAGGACTCCGTCCCGCGCAGCTCCGACCTCCACGGCGGTGCCGATCCGCAGCCCGCCGAGGAGCCCGTTGAGAAGCAGACGCTCCTCGCGGCCGTGGGCCTGAGCTACTTTCCCATCGCCTTCCTCGCCCGGCTGCCCTATGCGATGGTCGTCGTCGGCGTCCTCACCCTCGTCGTCGCCGGTCGGGAGTCGCTCAGCCTCGGCGGCCTCAACTCGGCCATGGTCGGACTCGGCACGGCGATCTTCGGCTCCTTCATCGGTGCCGCCGCCGACCGGTGGGGCCAACGTCCGGTCCTCCTCATCGTCGGCACCCTCAACAGCGCGGCCCTGATCTTCCTCACCTGGGTCGTCTTCTCCCCGCTGCCCGACGCCGTCGTCCTCATCGCCTCGTTCGCCATCGGTGCGACCGCCCCGCAGGTCTCGCCGATGTCGCGCTCCCGACTCGTCGACATCATCCTCCGCGCCCTGCCCGGATCGAGGCAGTCGAAGGTCCTCAACGGCACCATGGCCTACGAGTCCGCCGCCGACGAGGTGGTCTTCGTCTTCGGCCCCTTCATCGTCGGCCTGCTGGCGACGTGGCTGTCCCCCGTCGCCCCGATCATCGGCGCCGTGGTCATGACGCTGATCTTCGTCTCCGGCTTCGCGCTGCACCCCAGCGGGCGTCTCGCTGCCGAGGGGGCGGGCCAGTCCGCTGCCAGAGGTCCGGTCCGTGAGCTGTTCACGTTCGGCATCTTCGTCGTCATCGCCGGCGTCTTCGGCATCGGCCTCGTCTTCGGGTCGACACTGACCTCGCTCACCTCGCTGATGAACGACCTCGGCCATCCCGAGCAGGCCGGCCTCATCTATGGTGTCCTCGGCATCGGATCGGCGATCCTCGCGATCTCCGTCGCGCTCTTCTCCCCGCGCTTCTCCCTGTGGGCCCGGTGGCTGAGCTTCGCCCCGCTGCTGCTCATCGGCACGATCGTCCTCGCGCTCTCCGACTCCATGGCCGCCGTCGTCATCGGCCTCCTGCTCATGGGCACGGCCATCGGCCCCACGCTTGTCACCCTCTTCAGCCTCGCCGCCGAACGCAGTCAGCGCGGTCGGTCGGCGACCGTGATGTCGATGGCGGGGTCGGCGATCATCGTCGGCCAGTCGCTCGCCTCGGCGCTCGGCGGATTCCTCGCCGAGGAGGCCGGCACCTCCACCGCGATCGCCGTGCCCGTGGCTGCCGCCCTCGTCGTCCTCGTCGCCGGTCTGCTCAACCTCATCGTGCGCCTGCGGAGGCGGAAACGAGACGTGGTTCACACTTGATCAGAGACCTGGTTCACACCCGAATTCCGCGTTGTGGGACGGGTCGTCCCAGTCGGGTGAAAGTGTGCTCTGAGCCATGTCGTGGGAGTAGGATCACGACTTGTTCAGAGTGAATCACGCCTCAATCCGCGTGATGGCACGACACAACGGAAAGCACGATATGTCTTCTAGCACCAAGACGACTTCGGCCGTCTCGAGCGACACGCGGTTCTTCGGACACCCGCTTCCGCTCATGCAGCTCTTCAGCCTCGAACTGTGGGAGCGCTTCTCCTACTACGGGATGAACGGAATCCTCGCCCTCTACCTGTACTTCCAGGTCACCGACGGCGGACTCGGCCTGCCTCAGGCCACAGCGGTCGGCATCGTCGGCGCCTACGGCGGCGCCGTCTTCCTCGCCACCATCCTCGGCGCCTGGGTGGCCGACCGGATCGTCGGCGCGGAGAAGGTCCTCTTCTACTCGGCGATCATCATCATGCTCGGCCACATCGCGCTGGCACTCATCCCGGGCTTCGGCGGTGTCGCCGTGGGCCTCATCCTCGTCGCGCTCGGCTCGGGCGGCCTCAAGGCCAACGCCTCCGCGCTCGTCGGCGATCTCTACGAGGAGAAGGATCCCCGCCGGGACGCGGGCTTCACGATCTTCTACATGGGCGTCAACATCGGCGCGCTCCTCGGACCACTCATCACCGGTCTGCTCCAGCAGAACCTCGGCTTCCACTACGGTTTCGGTGCCGCCGCCATCGGCATGGGGCTGGGACTCATCATCTACGCGTCCGGGCGTAAGAACGTTCCCGCCGAGGCACGCACGCCGGTCAACCCACTGCCGAAGTCGAAGCTCTACCTCTTCATCGTCGCGGTCGTCGCCGTCGTCGTCCTCGCCACCGTGCTGTGGATGACCGGCCTCGTCAACCCGGAGAACCTCGACTGGTGGATCGCCGGCATCTCCGCCGCAGCGGCAGCGTGCTACTTCATCGTCATGTGCACCTCGCCGCAGACGAACTCCACCGAGCGCTCCCGCGTGCTGGCATTCATCCCGTTCTTCCTCACGAGCGTCGTCTTCTGGGCGATGTACCAGCAGATCTTCGGTGTGCTCACCGTCTACTCCGACGGGAACCTCAACCGCTCGATCTTCGGCTGGGAGATGCCGATCAACTGGATCCAGCTCATTCCGGCGGCCTTCGTCATCATCTTCGCGCCGCTGTTCGCGACTCTGTGGATGAAGCTCGGAGACAGGCAGCCCTCCACGCCGGTCAAGGCGGGGCTCGCCCTCATCTTCATCGGCCTCGGCTTCCTCATGTTCCTGCCGTACGCGACCGCTCCGGCGAACTCGACGCCGCTGCTCTGGGTCTGCCTCATCCTCGCCGTCTTCGTCTTCGGTGAGCTGCTCATCTCTCCGGTGGGCCTGTCGTTCTCGACGAAGGTCGCCCCGAAGGTGTTCCAGTCGCAGATGATCGCGGTGTTCTTCCTCGCCTCCGGTGTGGGCACCGCGCTCTCGGGTGTGCTCGGCGGCTACTTCGACCCGGCGAACCAGACTCCGTACTGGACGTCGATCGGCGGCACCTCGGTCGTCCTCGGCCTGCTGGCCCTGACGCTGACGAAGCCGATGCTCAAGATGCTCAAAGGCGTGCGCTGATCCGCTGAGCGCTGATGCGGAAGTGCGCTGATACTTCCGGTTGCGGCGCGGACTCCGTGCCGCAACGCGGCGCACAGCGCTGTGAAGCCGCCCTCCCGGTTCTCCGGGCAGGGCGGCTTCCGTCTGTCGCGGATGGGCCGGCTGCGGAGTGGCGTACCGTCGACTGGTGCGCGATGAGTGTGCGGAATCCTCGGGGCGAATGCGCGGACCCTCCCGGGTGTTCACAACCGGATCTTCACCTGTAAGTGGGCGCACAACGGCCCACGCGGGGAAATCCGGGCAGCCCTCACACTCCGGGGAAGATCGGCAGCGCGTCCGGGTGGTGGGCTGCGACGATCGTGAGGAAGACGATCGCATCGAAGAGAAGATGGACGGTGACGGTGTAGGGCAGGGATTTCGTCCGGGTGAAGATCACCGCCTGGACGAGTGCGAACGGGATCGTCAGGACCGGACCGATCGACCGGTAGCCGAGCTCCCAGAGGAACGAGACGAAGATGATGCTCATGAGCACGTTCGCCGTCCAGAAGTCGAAGTGGCGGCGCAGCAGCGCGAAGACCGTGCAGATGAAGAACAGCTCGTCCCACAGTCCGACGGCGTTGACGCCGATGAAGAGCCGCAGGATCTCGTGCCACTGGGTCACCGCCGGCCAGTTGAGGTAGACCCCGGTGCGGATGAAGTACTGGGGGAGGACCGCCCAGGCGACGACGATGACGAAGACCAGCCACGCCCACTCGAGCTTCGTCCACGGCACCCCGTACCGGCGCGGATAGACGATCGTCTTCTCCTTGAACCAGTACCGGGTGATGAGGAAGGGGACGATGACGACGGTGCTGAGCACGATCCCCATGCGCAGGATGTTGCCCCACGAGATGTCGGCCTCCACCGAGATCGCGGAGATGAGGGCGAGCGCCCCGGCGATGACGCTGAGATCCCTGGCGAAGCGCACCGTCGTCGTCCATGCGAGTCCGATGCCTGCGAGCATGGGCACATACCCCCACGCCTTGACCTCGGGCAGGTCCGTTCCGATCCCGAAGAGGACCACCGCGGAGACGGCGATGAGGGCGGCGGAGAGACCCGGCCAGGAGACGACGCTCCACCTCTGCTCCTCGGTCTCAGCCTCCACGTCCTCCACTGTAGGACAGATCGACTCAGGACACGGGCACCCCGCGGCGCAGGCTCCCGGCCCATTAGGATCGACGGAGACGAAAGGAAGTGTGTGGAACCCGAGGACTACTCCCGGCTCATCGCCCGAGACCTGCCCGTGGGCGTCGAGACCGTTCCCCTCGCCGAGGCGGTCGGCCGCATCCTCGCCCGCGACGTTCCCGCCGATGCCCCGATCCCCGGGTTCGCCACCTCGGCGATGGACGGCTATGCCTTCGATGCGATCGGTCTCGACCGAGCGCAGGCGGGGGACCGGGTGCTCGTGGCCGGGGACATCCCCGCGGGTCATCCTCCCGTCGAGATCCCCGCAGGCTGTGCGGTGCGGGTGATGACGGGAGCGCAGGTCCCCGGCACCGCCGAGGCGGTCGTCCCCGTCGAACTCACCGATGCCTCTCGCACGGGGGCCGTCCCGGTTGACGTCGTCGTCACCGGACTGCCTGAAGGACTGCGTTCGGGCTGGAACATCAGGGACGTGGGGGAGGACACCGCGCTCGGCGACGTCGTCGCGATCGGCGGACAGCGTCTCAACGCCGCAGGCGTGGGCACGCTCGCGATGTTCGGCATCACCGATGTCGAGGTGCTGCGCCGGCCGAGGATCGGACTCATCGTCACCGGTGACGAACTTCGCGGTCCACGGGCCACGGGGCCGACGATCCCGAACTCGAACCTGCCCATGCTCGCTGCGGCGATCACCGCCCACGGCGACATCGCCGTGCCGGCGACGAGCGGTGACGATCCCGCCGAGTTCCTCACCGTCCTCGACCGGATCGTTCTGGACGTCGATCTCGTCATCACCACCGGCGGAATCAGCGCCGGTGCCTATGAGGTCGTGCGGGCCGCTCTCGAAGGGGAGAGCTCGCAGTTCCTCCGCGTCGACCAGCGTCCCGGCGGGCCGCAGGGGTACGGGCAGCGTGCGGGCATCCCGCTGCTCCACCTGCCCGGCACACCCTCGGGTGCGTACCTCTCCTTCCATCTCTTCGTCCGCTCCCTCCTCTCCGGCATTCCGCTGGGCGAGCGCTGGCAACGCGCCGTCTACACCGGACCCGAACTGGCAGGCCACCGCCGCGGCATGTCGCTCGTGCCGGTGACGGTCGCCGCCGACGGCTGCGTCGTCCCCGCCGCCCGTGCGCGTCTGCGCGACTTCGCCGCCGCCGATGCGATCCTCAGGGTCCCGGGCGCACCGGTCGTCATCGCCGACGGAGACACCGTCGACATCCTCCCGACCGGACCCGAGATTCCCGCCTGAGCGGCGAGATCTAGACTGATGGGCATGGACGTCTCCCGCTACACCCGCCAGATCCGCCTCCGCGGATTCGGCCCCGACGCACAGGATCGGCTGCTGTCCTCCCGGGCCGTCGTCATCGGCGCCGGGGGACTCGGCGCCCCCGTGCTCACGTACCTCGCCGCGGCCGGAGTCGGACGTCTCGACATCATCGACCCCGACGTCGTCGAACTGAGCAACCTCCACCGCCAGTTCATCCACTCCGAGGACGCAGTCGGTTCACGGAAGGTCGATTCGGCGGCCGAGAGGCTGCGCGGACTCAACTCCGCGATCGAGATCGTCACCCACCCGGTCCTCCTCACCGCCGACAACGCCGAGGAGCTGCTGGCCGGTGCCGACATCGTCGTCGACGGCAGCGACAACTTCGCAACCCGCTACCTCGCCAACGACGCCTGCGAGATCCTCGGCATCCCGCTCGTGTGGGGGACGATCCTCGGCTTCGACGGCCAGATCGCCGTCTTCGACGCCCGCCGCGGGGCGACGCTGCGCGACCTCTACCCGGTGGTGCCCGAACCCGGGTCCGTGCCCGACTGCGCGACGGCAGGGGTCATCGGTGCGCTGTGCGGGAGCATCGGCTCGGCCATGGCGATGGAGACGATCAAGGTCCTCACCGGCATCGGCACCCCACTGCTCAACGCCGTGTCGATCCACAGCAGCCTCGACGGCAGCTGGGAGACGATCCCCGTGGGCCGTGACCCCAAGCGCGCCGCGGTGACGAGTCTGGTCGCCCACCGGGAGGGCGCCCCGGCCGCAGACGCCTCGGCCACGATCACCCCCACGATGGGTGCCACGAACCCTGCCGCAGCCGTCGCCGCATCCGTTCCCGTCATCGCATGGGACGATATCGACGACGGTGACCTTCTTGTCGACATCCGGGAGGACGCCGAGGTGGCCGCCGGTGTCGTCGCCGGTGCCCTTCACATCCCCATGGAGGAGCTGCTCGGCGACCCGGGACGGCTCACCGACCGGGACGACGGCGCATCGGGCATACCGGTGCTGGGACGTGTCGCGCTCTACTGCCGGTCAGGAGTGCGTTCGGCTCGCGCGGTCACGGCGCTGCGCAGTGCGGGGATCGAGGCGGTCTCCGTCTCCGGCGGCTACCTCGCATACCTCTCCCGGGCGGTCTAACCCCCGGCGAAGGGCGGCAGCACATCGACGGTGTCACCCTCAGCGAAGGCCTCGCCGCGGTCGGTGCGGGCAACGGCGTTGACGAGGAAGGACGACCGGGAGAGCACGGTCACCGCCTCGGCGGAGGCATCGGTTGAGAGCACGGCGATGAGGTCGTCGAGGTTCGCCGCTTTAACGGTGGCCTGCCGGGTTCCGAAGGCCTCGCGGGCAGCCGCGAAGAAGCGGACGGTCACTGGGGTCACTGGTGTACTCATCCTCCGATGGCGCTCATCGGGCGCTGCGGCTGGGTGAAGTCGGCCGAGTCCATGCCATGGCCGGCGAGCTTCGCCCAGTGCGCGCCCTTCCACAGGTTCGCGATCTCCTCGTCACTCGCCCCGGCCCGCATCGCGGCGAGCAGGTCGACCTCGGTGCGGGAGAACAGGCACGTGCGCACCCGCCCCTCCGCGGTGAGCCGGGTGCGGGTGCAGTCGGCGCAGAACGGGCGGGTCACCGAGGCGATGATGCCGACGTCGCCGAGGATCGTCTCGGGGTCCTCACGGGAGGCGACACGGAACTTCTCGGCCGGAGCACCACCACGGGGAGCCTCATCGGGGGTGAGGACGAACCGGGGTTCGAGGAGGGCGAAGACGTCGGCGGCAGTGACCATCGTCCCCCGGTCCCACGAGTGGCCGGCGTCGAGGGGCATCTGTTCGATGAAGCGCAGGGACAGGTCGTTGTCCAGGCACCACTGCAGCAGGTCGGGCGCCTGCTGGTCGTTGACTCCGGGCAGAAGGACGGCGTTGATCTTCACCGGGTCGAGACCCGCGGCCTTCGCCCCCTCGATGCCCGCGAGCACACGCTGCAGGAAGGGACGCCGGGTGATCTCGGCGAAGGTGTCGGGATTGACCGTGTCGAGGGAGACGTTGATCCGGTCGAGACCGGCGGCCGCGAGCTTGGCGGCACGGTTGTCGAGGCCGATCGCGTTCGTCGTCAGGGCGATGTTCGGGCGCGGGCGCAGTGCCGCAACCCCGGCGATGATTTCGGTGATGTCATGGCGGGTGAGCGGTTCGCCGCCGGTGAAGCGGATCTGGTCGACGCCGAAGCGCTCGACGCCGATGCGGGCGAAGCGGACGATCTCCTCGGCGCTCATCGCGGCATCCCGGGGCATGAACTCGACGCCCTCGGCTGGCATGCAGTAGCTGCAGCGGAGATTGCAGAAATCCGTCAGCGAGATGCGCAGGTCGCGAGCACGGCGACCGAAGGTGTCGAGCAGCGAATCCTCGCTGTGCCCGGTGAAGGCCGTCCCCGGATCGAGCGTCGGAGTCCGCAGCACCGGGGTCGGCAGACTGGTCTTCCGCATTCCGTCGTCCTCCTTGTGGTCCCTTTCGCTATCATCGTCCCATGACCAGCGCCATCATGCATCGTCGTCGCGTCAGTGAGACGATCTCTCCGCTGCTTGGGACCAGGTCGACGCCGCTCTCCGAGCTCCTCGACGTCGAACGGCGACTGGCCGCCGACGTCGTCACCGCCGTCGACGTTCCCGGCTTCGACAACTCGAGCATGGACGGCTACGCGGTCGCTCACGACACCGTGCGCGCAGCCCGGCGCACCGACGGGTCGGTGGGTCCGCTGCCGGTCGTCGGGCAGGTCGCCGCCGGCGCGCAGGGGGCACCGGTGCCGACCGGTTCCCTTATCGAGATCATGACCGGCGCCCCGCTGCCGGCAGGCACCGACACCGTCGTCCCCATCGAAGCGACGACGCCCGCACGCTTCGGCGCTGAGGCGGTGACGATCACCGTCGACGACCTCGCACCCGGAGCCTATGTCCGCCCCCGCGGCAGCGACGTCGGTGCGGGAACCACTGTGCTCCGGGCCGGTGTCATGCTCACCCCCGCCCGCCTCGGCGTGGCTGCCGCCTGCGGAGTCACCGCGCTGACCGTGCTCACCCTGCCCCGCGTCCTCGTCCTCTCCACTGGCGACGAGGTCGCCTCGCAGGCCGACGCCGGCATCCACGACGCGAACGGGGTCACGCTCACGGCCGGGCTGCTGCGCCTCGGTGCCGAGGTGACGACCCTGACCGTGCCCGACGACCCGCGGATCCTCCTCGAGACCGTCGCGGCGATCGACGTCGACCTCGTCGTCTCGACCGGCGGCATCTCGAAAGGCGCCCGCGAGGTCGTCAAGCTCGCCGCCGCAGCGGACCCGGATTCGGACATGGTCTTCGAGGCGATCGCGATGCAGCCGGGCGGTCCGCAGGGCTGCGGTCGCCTCGCCGGGCGGCCCTGGGTTGCCCTGCCCGGCAATCCGGTGAGCGCGCTCATCAGCTACGAGATGTTCCTCCGTCCTGCCCTCCTCGGCCTCGACCCCGAGGACGACGCCCGGGACGCCGCCCACCACCGGCTCGCGACCGACCTCGACGAGGCTCCGCCGTCGGGCAAGCTCCAGGTCCGACGGGCCCGCATCGGGCAGAACGGCATCGATCTCGTCGGCGGGTCCCGGTCGCACCTCCTCCACAGCTATGCCGAGAGCACCCACCTCGTCTTCATCCCGCCGAGCGGCCAGGCCGGCCCGGCCGCGGACACGACCGACCAGCCCGGCGACCCCGCCGACCAGCCCAGCGACCCCGCCGACTCGAATCGGCCCGGACCCGGGGCGGGAGATAGGCTGAAGACGTGGAGAATCAACTGACGCACATCGATGAGTCCGGGGCCGCGCACATGGTCGACGTCGGCGACAAGGACGTCACGAAGCGACGAGCCGTGGCGAGCGCGCGCATAACCACGCGCCCCGAGGTCATCGCCCTCATCGCCGAGGCGGGACTGCCCAAGGGCGACGCGCTGCCGGTCGCGCGGATCGCCGCCGTCATGGGCGCGAAACGCACGAGCGATCTCATCCCGCTCTGCCACCCCCTGCCGCTGACCGGCGTCGACGTCGACTTCGCCCTCGAGGACGCCGCCGTGCGGATCGAGGCGGCCGTGAAGACCGTGTCGAAGACCGGGGTCGAGATGGAGGCGCTCACCGCGGCCACCGTAGCGGCGCTGACGATCTTCGACATGATCAAGGCCGTCGACAACCAGGCCGTCATCGGCGACATCAAGGTCCTCGCGAAGTCCGGAGGCCGCAGCGGTGATTGGACCCGCAGGCCATGAGCGTCATCCGCACCGGCATCGTCGAGACCCCGATCAGCACCGACGACCTCGAACCCGCCGTCGTCGCCCCTGAGCACGGGGCAGCAGTGACGTTCTCCGGCATCATCCGCGACCACGACTCCGGCCGGGGCGTCGAACGACTCGTCTACGAGTCCCATCCGCTCGCCGAGTCCCAGATCGCCGAGGTGGCCGCCGCCGTCGCCGCCGCCCACCCCGAAGTGCGGCTCTCCGTCGTCCACCGGGTGGGGCAGCTGAGCATCGGCGACGTCGCCCTGGCCGCCGTCGTCGCCTCCGCACACCGGCGCGAGGCGTTCGCCGCGTGTGCCGCACTCGTCGACGAGGTCAAGGACAAGGTCGCGATCTGGAAGCACCAGTACTTCTCCGACGGCGACGACGAATGGGTGGGGGCGCTCGAATGACGCAGCTGCGCATCAGCGACGCCGCCCGGTACCTGGGCGTCAGCGATGACACGATCCGCCGGTGGATCGCCGACGGCCGGCTCACCCAGCGCAAGGACGCCTCGAACCGCTCCGTCGTCGACGGAGCGGAACTCGCGGCCCTCGCCCAGGACAGCGCAGGCGCCCTCGACGATCCCACGCATGTGCGCAGCTCCGCGCGCAACCGCTTCACCGGACTCGTCACCGAGGTCGTCGTCGACGGCGTCATGGCCCAGGTCAGCCTCCAGTGCGGACCGTTCCGCGTCGTCTCTCTCATGTCCGCCGAGGCGTGCCGGCAACTCGAACTCGAACCCGGCAGCCTCGCGACCGCGGGCGTCAAAGCGACGATGGTGTGGATCGACACCGTCGACGAGGGATAGCACACGACATCTCAGATGCTGATGCAAGAGTCATCCAACTCCGCATCTGCGGGTCATAATGGGTGGATGATCTCTGCCGACCTCTGCGCCGCCGTGCCCTGCGCTGCGGATCCCTGCGCCGCTGCCCGGACCCGCTGATGCCCGCACCCCTGCGCCGCCCTACCGGGGCTCCGGCCTGGTTGTGGATCCCTGCGGCGCTCGGTGCCGCGTTCCTCCTCGTGCCCATCATCGGGATCCTCTTACGGATCGATCCGGGCCGCCTCGGCGAGGTCATCACCGCCCCCGAATCCCTGCTGGCGATGGGACTGTCCCTGCTCACCGCGACGATCGCGGCGCTCATCAGCCTCATCATCGGCTTCCCGCTGGGATACCTGCTCGCGACCACCCGCTTCCGCGGTCAGCGCCTCATGCGCACCCTCATCCTCCTGCCGCTCGTCCTGCCCCCGGTCGTCAGCGGTCTCGCCCTGCTCTACACGTGGGGGCGCTCGGCCTACCTCGGCCGCCTCCTCACCGAGGCGGGGCTCGGGCTCGCGTACACGACCGCCGCCGTCGTCGTCGCCCAGATCTTCGTCTCCCTGCCCTTCATGGTCATGTCGGTCGAGACCGCGGTCGCCGCCCGCGGACAGCGCTGGGAGCTTGCGGCCGCCGAGCTCGGGGCCGCCCCGACGAGAGTGTTCTTCACCGTCACCGTGCCCATGCTCATCCCCGGCATCATGACCGGGACCGTGCTCTGCTTCGCCCGCTCCCTCGGTGAGTTCGGGGCGACGCTGACCTTCGCCGGCTCCCTGTCCGGGGTGACCCGGACGATGCCGCTGCAGATCTACCTCGTCCGCGAATCGGACCCGCAGTCGGCGATCGCGCTGTCTCTCCTCCTCATCGTCGTCGCCCTCGTCATCATCGTCCTCGCCTACCGCTCACCCCATGCGCCGAGGCTGCGCGCAGTTCGGGGCAGCGCTGAGGCCACCGCCGAGTCCGTCGACCCTGCCGCCGGAGACGCTGCCGACGGTCTCGGGTCCGCACGCACCCTCGACCGTGTCCACGGCAGGGGTACGAGCAGCGGCACGATCAGTCGCGACGCCACCGGCACGATCAGCCTGCAGGCGACCGAATCCGCACGCGGCATCGCCCTCGACCTCGATATCCCGGTCGGCACGACGACAGCGGTCATCGGCCGCAACGGCGCCGGGAAGTCGAGCATGTTCGAGATCCTCACCGGGGCGCTGCCGGCCGAGTCCGGAGCCCTGCGCATCGGGGATCGGACCGTCTTCGACGTCGCGGCCGGCCTCTGGCCGCCCGTCCATGCCCGCGGCATCGTCCACCTCAGCCAGCACCCCCTGCTCTTCCCTCACCTCAGCGTCCTCGACAACGTCGCCTTCGGTCTGCGCGCCCGCGGACTCCGGCGCGAGAGCGCCCGCGCACAGGCCGCGGCGATGCTCGACCGCCTCGGCGTGGGGGAGTGCGCGAACCGTCGCCCCGACGCCGTCTCCGGAGGCCAGGCCGCGCGCATCGCCCTGGCCAGGGCGCTCGTCGTCGACCCCACGCTGCTCCTCCTCGACGAACCCCTCGCCGCCCTCGACGTCGACGTCAGGGTCGTCACCCGCCGGGTGCTCGCCGAGGTGCTGGCCGAACGCAGCGCGATCCTCATCACGCACGACCCCGCGGACGTCACCGCGCTGGCCGACACGCTCGTCCTCATCGACGCAGGATCTGCTGTCCTCACCGCGCCCGTCGCGGAGATCCCGTCCGCCGAGGCGGATGGGGCCGGGGATTTCCTCCGCAGCTTTTGCGAGACGGACGCCCACGGCATACTGTGCAGTAGATCACAGCAGGGCTGATCGCCCCCGATGCGAAGGAGCACACCGACGTGGCCGAACTCTCCTATTCCTCCGGACCCTCGCAGGCACCGCTGCGCGGGGAGACGATCGCAGCGAACATCCGCCGCAACGCCGCCGAACACCGCGAGCACATCGCGCTCGTCGACCGGGGTTCGGACCGGCGGTGGACGTACGGAGAGTTCGACGACGACACCGATGCGCTGGCCGCTGCCCTCCTCGACCGCGGCGTGCGCAAAGGCGACCGGGTGGGCATCTGGGCCCAGAACGTCGGGGAATGGGCGCTCGTCCAGTACGCGACGGCGAAGATCGGCGCGATCCTCGTCAACGTCAACCCCGCCTACCGCGCCCACGAACTCGAATATGTCGTCAAGCAGTCCGGTATGACCCTGCTCATCTCCCAGATCCTCGCCCCACCCCACTCGGACTTCCACGCCCTGGCCACGGAGGTCGCCGCCGCGGTGCCCGGTCTCCAACTCATCTTCCTCGACACGGTGCCCGAGGCACTCGTCGGCGACGTCACGCTGGGGGAGCGCGAAACCTTCTCCGGCCTCCTCGTCCAGGGCCGGGCGCTGCTCGACGACGACGGAGCGAAGTACGCCGTCCGCCTCGAGCAGGCCGCCGCCGAACTCTCCGCGGACGAACCGATCAACATCCAGTACACCTCGGGGACGACCGGCTTCCCCAAAGGGGTGACGCTCTCCCACCACAACATCCTCAACAACGGGTTCTTCATCGGCGAACTCCTCGGCTACAGCCCCGCCGACGCCGTCGTCCTGCCCGTGCCCTACTACCACTGCTTCGGCATGGTCATCGGCAATCTCGCAGCGCTCAGCCACGGTGCCTCGGTCATCCTGCCCTCGCCGGGCTTCGATCCGGCCGCGAGCCTCGAGGCCGTGGCCGCGGAGCAGGCGACCTCGCTCTACGGCGTGCCGACGATGTTCATCGCCGAACTCGGGCTCCCGGACTTCTCCGCCTTTGACCTGTCCACCCTGCGCACCGGGGTCATGGCCGGATCCCCGTGCCCGGTCGAGGTCATGCGCCGGGTGATCGACGACATGAACATGTCCGAGGTCGCCATCTGCTACGGCATGACCGAGACCTCACCGGTGTCGACGATGACCCGTGTCGACGACTCGCTCGAGGCCCGCACCCAGACCGTGGGGCGGGTCATGCCGCACGTCGAGGTGAAGATCGTCGACCCTGTCACAGGGCTCACCATGCCGCGGGGGCAGAAGGGCGAACTGTGCACCCGGGGGTACTCCGTCATGCTCGGGTACTGGGAGGAGCCGGACAAGACCGCCGAGGCGATCGATGCGGCCCGGTGGATGCACACCGGTGATCTGGCGATCATGGACGAGGACGGCTACGTCGACATCTCCGGTCGCATCAAGGACATGGTCATCCGCGGCGGGGAGAACGTCTACCCGCGTGAGATCGAGGAGTTCCTCTACCAGCATCCGGCGATCAGCGACGTCCAGGTCATCGGCGTCCCGGACGAGAAGTACGGTGAGGAGCTCATGGCCTGGGTCATCCTCAAGGACGGATTCGACACACTCACCGCCGCCGAGGTGAAGGAGTTCGCCGCGGGACGTCTCGCCCACTTCAAGATCCCCCGCTACGTCGAGGTCCGCGACTCGTTCCCGATGACCGTCTCCGGCAAGATCCGCAAGGTCGAACTCCGCGAGGAGGGCGAGCGGATCGTCAGCGCGAGCTAGGTCACAAGTTCATCTCAGTTCTCCTGTGAACACCCAGGGTTTCTCATGTGAGCTGGTCATTCATTAAGATCGGTGCACATGAGAGCTGAATCACAGCCGTTGGTCTCGATGACGGACGTCGAGAAGCACTACGGCGACTTCCATGCGCTGAAGCACATCAACCTCGACATCCACGAGGGTGAGGTCGTCGTCGTCATCGGTCCCTCCGGTTCGGGCAAATCGACGCTGTGCCGGACGATCAATCGGCTCGAGACGATCACCTCGGGCTCGATCACGATCGACGGCAAGGAGCTGCCGGCCGAAGGCGCCGCGCTCGCGCAGCTGCGCTCCGACGTCGGCATGGTCTTCCAGTCGTTCAACCTCTTCGCCCACAAGACGATCCTCGAGAACGTGACGCTGGGACCGATCAAGGTGCGCAAGCTGAAGAAGTCCGACGCGGACAAGCAGGCGATGGCTCTGCTCGAACGCGTCGGCGTCGCCCACCAGGCCGACAAGTACCCCGCCCAGCTCTCCGGCGGTCAGCAGCAGCGTGTCGCGATCGCCCGGGCCCTGGCGATGAAGCCGAAGGTCATGCTCTTCGACGAACCCACCTCGGCGCTCGACCCGGAGATGATCAACGAGGTCCTCGACGTCATGGTCGAACTCGCGAAGGAGGGGATGACGATGGTCGTCGTCACCCACGAGATGGGCTTCGCCCGCAAGGCCGGTAACCGCGTCGTCTTCATGGCCGACGGGGAGATCGTCGAGGTCGCCGATCCCGACGAGTTCTTCACCAACCCGCAGAGCTCCCGCGCCAAGGACTTCCTCTCGAAGATCCTCACCAACTGATCCGACCACCTGGTTCTGCACGACACTCACAAGGAGAAACCATGAAGAAGCTCAGAGTCTCAATCGCCGCCGTCGCGGTCGGGCTGCTCGCCCTCTCCGGCTGCGGCCAGGGCGGCACCCCCGATGCTCCCGCCGAAGGCGGCGGGTCCCAGGCGGCGGCCCCGGAGTACCCGGTCAACGACAGTGCCGACGTCAAGGACTCGAAGACGTGGCAGGCGGCGAAGGACGCCGGCAAGCTCAAGGTCGGCGTCAAGTTCGATCAGCCGGGTCTCGGCAATGTCAAGGCCGGGTCCGATGTCCCCGAGGGCTTCGACATCGAGATCGCGAAGATGGTCGGCGGGCAGCTCGGCTTCACCCCCGACCAGCTCGACTTCGTCGAGACCGTCTCGGCCAACCGTGAGCCCTTCCTCCAGCAGGGCACCGTCGACATGGTCATCGCGACTTACACGATCAACGATGAGCGCAAGAAGGTCGTCGACTTCGCCGGACCGTATTACGTCGCCGGTCAGGACCTGCTCGTCAAGGCCGACTCCGACATCGCCGGTCCCGAGGACCTCGCGGGCAAGAAGGTCTGCTCCGTCGACGGATCGACCCCGGCCCAGCGCATCCAGGACGAGTACAAGGACGCCGAACTCGTCACCTACGACACCTACTCGAAGTGCGTCACCGACCTCCAGTCGGGTGCCGTCGACGCGGTGACGACCGATGACGCGATCCTCCGCGGCTACGCTGCGCAGAACGAGGGCGAACTCAAGGTGGTCGGCAAGCCGTTCTCCGAGGAGCCGTACGGCATCGGCCTGCCCAAGGGCGACACCGCCCTGCGCAACGCCGTCAACGATGCGGTGGAGAAGAGCATGTCGGACGGCGACTGGAAGAAGGGCTTCGAATACACCCTCGGTTCGTCCGAAGGCGTGAAGATGCCCGAGGTCGACCGTTACTGACTGAGTCCGCACACTGATGCGATGCGAGGGCACCACGCGGTGCCCTCGCATCGATTAAGGAACCCGGGATGGATCTCATCCAGCTTCTCGAGCTCTTCGGCTCCGGCGTCTGGGGCACGGTCAAGCTCTTCACCGTCGCCTTGGTCGGCTCCCTCGTGCTCGGCACGATCCTCGCCGCGATGCGGGTCTCACCGACCCCGGTGCTGCGGATCGCCGCCTCGACGTACATCAACATCGTCCGCAACACCCCGCTGACCCTGGTGATGTTCTTCTGCGCGTTCGGGCTGCCCTTCCTCGACGTCCGCTTCGGCGATTCGAGTTCGTTCAACTCCTTCGCCTACGCGACGCTCGCGCTCACCGCGTACACCGCGTGCTTCGTCGCCGAGACGCTCAAAGCCGGCATCCAGACCGTCCCCGTCGGGCAGGCCGAGGCCGCCCGGGCGATCGGGCTGACGTTCAACCAGACGCTGACCGAGGTCATCCTTCCGCAGGCGTTCCGCACCGTCATCCCGCCGCTGGGCAGCGTCGTCATCGCGATGCTCAAGAACACGTCGATCGCCTCGGCGTTCAACAACCGCGAACTCATCTCCGCGATGCGCAACGCGATCGAGCTGCGCGGCGACCTCGTCATTCCGATCCTCTTCGGCACCGCCTGCGCGTACCTCGTCCTCGCCCTCATCCTCGGACGAATCTTCGACTACCTCGAGCGGAAGCTGGTGATCCTGCGATGAGCGCACCGACAGAGGTCCTCTTCGACGCGCCCGGCCCCAAGGCCCGCCGCAACAACGTCATCCTCTCGATCGTCTCGACGATCGTCCTCGCCGGCCTCATCGCGTTCATCATCTGGAAGTTCGCCGAGGCGGGTCAGCTCGAACCCGAGAAGTGGTATCCGTTCACGTTCACCCAGATCCAGCTCGTCCTCCTCGAGGGCATGCTCGCGACCCTCAAGGTCGCCGCGGTCGCCTCGGTGCTCGCTCTGGTCGTCGGTGTCGTCTTCGCTCTGCTGCGGCTGTCGTCCAAGCGCATCATCTCGGTCCCGGGCACGATCGTCCTCGAGTTCTTCCGCGGCGTGCCCGTGCTCCTGCTCATCTTCGCGACGTTCCTCCTCTTCGGCAAGACGATCGGACCCTTCTGGTCCGTCGTCATCGGCCTGACCCTCTACAACGGGATGGTGCTCGCCGAGATCATCCGCGCCGGCATCCTCGCCGTGCCCAAAGGACAGCGGGAGGCTGCGATGGCGATCGGGCTGCGCCCGAGCCAGGTGATGAGCCTCGTCCTCATGCCGCAGGCCCTGCGGGCCATGATGCCCACTATCATCGCCCAGATCGTCGTCCTCCTCAAGGACTCGGCGCTCGGCTACATCGTCACCTATCAGGACCTGCTCTACCAGGTCAACCTCATCGGCCGTGAGTACAATAACCTCCTGCCGACGTTCATCGTCGGGGCCGCGCTGTTCATCGTCATCAACATGATCGTCGCCGGCTTCGCACGGTGGCTCGAACGCAGGCTGCAGCGCAAGACCACAGCCGACGTCGAGGGCGAAGGACTGACGACGGCACCCGTGCGATGATGAGGACGTGAGGATGGAACCCGAACTCAGTGCCACCCCGGTGACGATGCGACGCAACCGCGACCGGGACCGCTTCGAGCTCTTCAGCGCCGACGATGAGGCGTTCATCGGATTCCTCGCCTACCGGCAGACCGAGTCCGGTGCGCTCGAGCTCCAGCACACGATCATCTCCGAGGAGTACTCCCGGCGCGGGTTCGCCCGCACCCTCGTCACCCTCGCGCTCAACGAGATCCGGGCCGAGGGCGGGACGATCGTGCCGCAGTGCACGTACGTTCAGGACTATCTCGAACGCTTCCCGCAGTACGCCGACCTCGTGTCGGCGAAGTGAGCGGGCCGGCCGGCCGATTCGCTCCCAGCCCCAGCGGTGACCTCCACATCGGCAACATCCGCACCGGTCTGCTCGCGTATGCCCGAGCCCGTCAGACCGGCAGGCGCTTCCTCTGGCGCATCGAAGACCTCGACCGGGTGCGGGCCGGGGCGGCCGCGGCGCAGCTGAGGGTCTTCGCCGATCTCGGCGTCGTCCCCGACGAGGAGCCCCTCGTCCAATCGCAGCGCCTCGACCGCTACGCCGCGGCCGTCGAGACCTTGTCCGCGGCGGGACTCGTCTACGAGTGCTACTGCTCGCGCCGGGACATCCAACAGGCTCCTTCGGCACCCCATGCGCCGCCCGGAGCGTACCCGGGAACCTGTCGCAGCCTCGGCGAGGCAGAGCGAGTCCGCAGACGTGCCGAGCTCGCTGCCGCAGGCAGGCAGCCGGCGCTGCGCCTGCGTACGGAGAACGCGGAGATCACCGTCGCCGACGGTCTGCTCGGGACGATCACGGCCCCGGTCGATGACTTCGTGCTGCGTCGCGGGGACGGTGTGTACGCCTACAACCTCACCGTCGTCGTCGACGATTCCGCCAGCGGCATCGACGAAGTGGTCCGGGGCGACGACCTCGCGTCATCGGCGCCCCGGCAGGCCCACCTCGGCGGACTGCTGGGCGCCGCGGAGCAGTCGTGGCTGCATGTCCCGCTCGTCCTCGGCGAATCCGGGGCGAGGCTGGCCAAACGCGACGGCGCTGTCACCGCCCAAGAACTCACCGCGCTCGGCTGGAGCACGGCGGACGTCTACGCGTGGGTGTGGCGGTCGCTCGGCGGCGACGGGGGAGTGGACCTCGGGGATCGTCCGTGGGCGACGATCGACGACCTCGTCGACGGTGTCGACTTCGCGCAGCTGCGGCGGGAACCGAGCGTGTTCCTGCCACCGACAGCCGCGGACGCCTCGACGTTCGCCGACGGCACCGCACCGAGTCCCTGAATCCCGTCTCTAAGGCGGCGGCGCTGAGCTCAGTCTTTCGGGCGGCGGTCCTGAGCCGGACCGCTCAGGCGGCGGAGTCGACGGCGCCGGCGATGACCTCGGCGTAGATCGATTCGAACGTGTCGAGGGTGTACTCGATGTCGTGGACGGCGACGACGTCGAGGGAGGCCTTGGACATGGCCGCGCGTTCGGCGTCGGTCTGCGTGCAGATCCGGGTGAACCGGTCGGCGAGGGCGTCGATGTCGCGGGGCGGGAAGAGGTAGCCGTTGACGCCGTCGCGCACGAGGTGCGGCAGAGCCACCGCATCGGCGAGGACGACGGGTTTGCGGGAGGCCAGTGCTTCGAGCGTGGCGATCGACTGGAGCTCGGCGGTCGAGGGCATGCAGAAGAACGTGCACCGGGCGTAGGCGTCCATGAGCTCGGTGTCGCTGACCTTGCCGAGGACGTGGATGCGGTCGGCGATGCCGAGTTCGGCGGCGAGCGCCTTGAGCGGCTCCTCCTGGTCGCCGCCGCCGACGATGTCGGCCTCGAGGCCGAGCGCCGGGTCGGTCTTCGCGACGGCGCGGACGATGTCGTCGGCGTGCTTCTCCGCCGAGAGACGGCCGACGAAGAGCACCCGTGGGGCGTCGCCGTCACCGAGGCCCGGCGCATGCTCCTCATCCTGGAGGTGGGAGAAGCGTTCGAGGTCGATGCCGCAGGAGACCGCGCGGATGGGGGAGGTGAAGCCGTTCTGCGTGAGCAGATCGGCGGCGAGCTGCGTGGGCACCGTGATGAAGTCCGCGGACTGGAACTTCTTCCGCAGGTCCCACCAGGCCAGGGCCGTGCCGCCGTCGATGAGGGGCTTGGGCGCGCGCAGGTAGGGGCGGACGTTCTCGGGCATGAAGTGGTTGGTGGCGATGACGGGGATGCCGCGGCGGATCGATTCGGAGAACGCGTAGCGGCCGATGACGAAGTGCGCCTGGGTGTGGACGATGTCGGGGCGCAGGGTGTCGAGGAGACGGGCGATCTCCGGCTTCGTCTCCCACGGCATGCAGATCGTCCACGTCGGATGGAGCATCCAGCGGTGGGAGGTCAGCCGGTGGACGGTGACGCCGTTCTCGACGGAGACCGAGGGGGTGCCTGTGGCCGAGGGGCACGCGACGTGGACGTCGTTGCCGCGAGCGGCGAGTCCCGCTGCCAGTCGTTCGGCGAACTTCGCCGCTCCGTTGACCTCAGGGGCGTAGGTCTCGGTGGGGATGAGGATGCGGCGTGCGGGGGTGGGAGATTGTGCGGACAGGGTTCAACACTCCTCGGTGTCGGTCAGCTGGTCTGTTCTGCGGGCGTCGCGGCGGGCGTTCTCGCGGTCTCGGACATCGGGATGATACCGAGACAATACAACGACCCCGAGACACGCGACCAATCCTGTGATCGTGATGACGATGATGAGCCACAAGGGGGCTTCCTTCGCCTCGCCGAGGACGACGGAGCCGAGGATGACCGCGGCGATCGGGTCGACGACGGTGAGCCCGGCGATGACCATCTCCGGCGGGCCGGCCGCATACGCGTTCTGGACGTACCACGAGCCCAAGGCGGCGGCGGCGATGAGGGCGACGACGTTCTGCCACGTGACGTTCTCGATGCCTGCCCGCAGGAATTGGACGCTGACGAGGTGGGCGTTGGTCGCCACGCACGCGAAGAGCAGGCCGGCGGCGGTGATGAGCACGAGCTGGGGCGCATGCTTGAAGAAGATCATGATGACCAGGCCGATGACGACGATGATCCCGGTGATCCACACCAGGGGCATGGCATCGGCGCCGAGGTGGACCTGCGTCCGTGCCGTCGTCGCCGAGAGCGCGACGAAGACGGTCACGCCGAGGGTGCACCAGACGACGGACTGGACGAGGCGGCGGTTGACCTTGAGTCCTCGGTAGCGGACGCCGAGGAGGACGGAGACGATGAGGGAGAACGCGCCGATCGGCTGGACGACCATGACGGGGGCGAGCGCGAGTGCGAGGAAGTTGCCCAGGGTGCCGAGTCCTAAGATGAAGAGTCCGAGCAGCCATTTCCGGTTGCCCAGCAGCTCCTTGAAGTGCTCCCAGCTCAGGCCGTTGTGGGAGTTGTCCTGATCGGCCACCGCGTCATGCTGGTAGAGGGCCCCGAGCGCGAGGGCCACGGCTGCCAGAACGGCGAGGGCGATGGCCACTATCGTCACGTGTGCTGCTTCCGTCGGGGATGGGCTCGGGGTCTCCACCGATCGTACCGCGCGGTAGCCGAGAAGACCCTCAGATTCGGGCGAATGTGCGGATTCCCATCCCGCCGAGGTGGGGCAACCCGGAGGTCGGATGCGTGCATGTGAGCCAATGCACACGCCCTCGTTTTGCCGGGGTGGTCGGACCTTTGCTATGCTGTTTTCTCGTGCGCAGGTCGCTGCCACATTCCTCCGTAGCTCAGTTGGCAGAGCATTCGACTGTTAATCGAAGGGTCGCTGGTTCGAGCCCAGCCGGGGGAGCAGGAGAAGGCCCCGTCGTCCGCGACGGGGCCTTCGTCGTTCCCGGGCAGACACACATTCAGTCGTGGCACCGTCGTGGTCCCAGCTCATCGTTCCTGGTGATCGGCATTCCGCTCTCACTTGACGGAATAACTGATGGCCCGACCCGGTTGTCGTGAGTATGAAGGCATTCGGATTCCTCAGTTTCGGCCACTACGGCCCCGGCAGCGCCCCCGGAGAGTACGGCGCGAAGGAAGCACTCCAGCAGGCCGTGGAGATCGGTGTGGGGGCCGACGAGATCGGCGTCAACGGCGCATACTTCCGTGTCCACCACTTCGCGAAGCAGGCCGCTTCGCCCATGCCGCTGCTCAGCGCGATCGCCGCCCGGACGAAGAACATCGAGGTCGGCACCGGCGTCATCGACATGCGGTAGCACATATCGAGGTTGCAACACTCGTTGACGTAAGCTTGGTTGCATGGTCGAACTGGTATCGCTGAGGAAGACGAACGAGGTGGCGGCGTACGTCCGCGCCTCGTTGGACCGCAAGGGCGACCGGTGGACTGTCGAGACCCAGTTGCGGAAGATCAGGGCGCTGGCCGAGGCGAAGGACTGGGAGGTCGTCGAGGTCTACGACGACAACGCGGTGTCGGCGACGAAGAAGCGCCGCGCTGGCACTCGGTGGGCCGAGATGCTGAACGACGCCCGGGCGGGTCGGTTCTCGATGGTCGTCGCCGTGGACATGGACCGCTTGCTGCGCAGCACGAAGGACTTGAACACGCTGATCGACCTCGGTTTGCGGGTCGTCACGGTGGACGGCGAGATCGACCTCTCGACGGCGGACGGCGAGTTCCGGGCGACGATGCTCGCCGCTCTCGCCCGGTTCGAGGCACGTCGCAAGGCCGAGCGTCAGATCCGGTCGAACGAGCGCCGACGTGCCGAGGGCATACCGGCGTCCACCTGGAAGGCGTTCGGCTGGACGCGGGAGGGCGAGCTGATCGAGGAAGAGGCCAACGCGGTTCGGCGGGCCTTCGACGCGTTCCTCGGCGAGCCGTCGCTGTCAATCCGTCGCATCCGCGAGGACCTGAACAAGGCCGGACACCTCACCGCGCGCGGGTCGGAGTTCTCCGTCGATGCCGTGCGGTACCTGCTGGCGAATCCGCTCTACGCTGGCTACATCAAGCACTACGACTCGGGCGAGTTGTACCCGGTGCAGGGCGAGGGGTTCCCGCCCATCGTCAGCGAACAGACATGGCGGGCTGCGGTGGCGAAGCTGGAGGACAACGTGCGGAGGTCGGCGAGGCAGGGCAACCAACCGAAGTACCTCCTGTCCACGATCGGGCTGTGCGGGAAGTGCGGCGCGACGCTCGTCTCAGGGACGAACAGCCGCAAGCAGCCGACGTACCGCTGCGGTGAGCAGTTCCACCTCACCCGCCAGCGCGAGCCCGTCGACGCGATGGTCACCGAGGCGGTGCTCACCCGACTGTCCTCGGCGGACGTGCACGACCTCGTGATGCCGCAGGAAGACGCTGGGCCGGACCGCGAAGAGCTGCTGACCGAGCGGAACGCCCTGGCCGAGCGCGTCAAGGAGCTGAGCCCGCTGCTGCGCGACATCCACCAGCCCGTGCTGGAGATCACCGCGGCGATCAACGACGTGAAGGCTCGCATCGACGAGATCGACGCGGAGCTGCTCGACCGATCGGTGTCGGTGGCGGCGAAGCTGCTCGCGGACGTTGACGAGCCGGTCGGCACCGCGGAGCGCCGCGAGGTGGTCGAGTCGAAGTGGAAGGAGTTGGACGTGGACCGTCGCCGGATGCTCGTGGACGAACTGGTGACGGTGACCATCGAGCCCATCGTTCCTGGTCACGTGAAGTTCGACCCCGATCTCATTCGGATAGAGCCGAGACGCGACTGACTCATGGCTCGACTCGTCATTGCAATGGTGAGTCGAGTCATGGGAGAATGGTTACAGACAAGAAGATCCCACCGGGGCCGCGACTTTGAAGCGCGGGGTTCTGCTCCCGGATGAGTAGCCGGTCAAACAGCCCAACTACGGTGGCGGGGAACCGGAAGCACACTCATGTCTGAGGTCTTCCGATGTCTGTCGTTATCGACGCTCCCCGCGCTTCCGCGCTGGACCGTCCTGGGATCGCCCAGGACTCGACCCCCGTTCCGCAGTCTGATGGGCTCGATCCCGTCATCGCCGTCGCCCGTGCCGCCGGTCGCCGTGCCGGTGAGCGCCTGGCCAACACGCCGCTGACCCCGCGTCAGCGCGCCGCCGTCGCCTCCGTGATGGGCGGTGGTCGCTGATGACTGCGAATGCTGCCGCCCTCGATCACGTCGAGGCGTTCCACTGGCGTCTGGGCGATCCCGCTCTCGCCGACGCGGAGGCCCGCCTCTACGACCTCGGCGTGCTTCGCTCCGTGCTGGAGGAGGCCGTCGAGATCGCCGTCGCCGATGCTCGCGCCGACGGGGTGACCTGGGTCAGGATCGGCGACGCCCTCGGCGTCACCCATCAGGCCGTCATCAAGCGCTACCGCAAGGGCGGTGGTCGCTGATGCGAACCGACGCCCGCAACCCCAGCACCGCTCCCGCCGACCTGACCCCGCCCGGAGGGCCTGGCCTGGCACCCGCCGAAGGCGGGATGCCCGTCGTCGTGAACTCCAAGAGTTCTGAGACCCTCATTCGTTCCTACGGGCGCGGCAAGGGCTTGTCGATTGCCGCGCCTTGCAACAACACGCCTGGTCAGAAGGCGTTTCTGCGCTCGCTCCGTCACGCGGCCACGCGGGATCATTTGGGGTCTCATTTGGGGGTCAATAGGGGGTCATTTAGGCGCCGGACTCCCTCTGAGAGTCGTCGCGCCTCCCACGGTGGGGGTAGTCGCCGTGGCTAAGCAGGAGAACAACCCGACGAGCATCGGGCTCACGCAGTACCTCGATCCGTCGTACTGGACCTGGGCCGCCGAGGACGCGAACGGTGCCGCGCTGCTCCGGCAGGGAGCCGAGACGATCCTCGCCTACGTGGTGCAGCGGCTCGAGGCCATCGGCTGCGAGGTCATCGAGGCCTACGGCATCGTGCACGACAAGGACGAGCGCGAGGTCTGGAGCGACACGGAGAAGGCGCTCGTGGTCGAGCCGAAGCCCGAGCACCTGCACGCGGTCATCAAGTTCGCCAGCCGCGCGAAAAGCGCCCCGCTGGATCGGCTCGCGTTCGGCATCGGCGTCGAGCCTCAGTACGTCGAGAAGCCCGGTCGCGGGCGGTACGCCTTCGACAACATGCTGTCGTATCTGACGCACGTGAAGTACGCGGACAAGCACCAGTACGCGCCGTCGGAGGTCGCCACGGTGCGCGGGCCGGACTACCTCGGCATCGATGCCCAGCGCCGGGAGACGTGGCTCAAGGGTCGCGCGCACGTGAAGAAGAAGGTCGTCGCCCAGAATTTCGAGGACATGCGTGAGCGCGTGCTCCAGGGAGAGGTCACGCGCGATCAGATCATGCTCACCGATGAGCTGTTCGACATCTACTCCCGGCATCAGCGGGAGATCGACGACGCTCTGTCGGCCTACGGCCAGCGCCGCGCGTACCGGGCGGCGGCGAAGCTCCGCGCCGGGGAGTTCTCGACGCACGTGGTGTTCGTCCACGGGGATGCCGGGATCGGCAAGACGCGGTTCGCCACGGACTTCATCACGGCAGCGCTCGACTCGGTGAACGCCCACGGCGAGCGGTGGCAGGTCTACCGGGCCGCGACGGGGAACCCGCTCGATGACTGGCGCGGGGAGGAAGTGCTGCTGCTCGACGATCTGCGGGCCTCGGCGATGGACGCGAACGACTGGTTGCTGCTGCTCGATCCGTTCAACGCTTCTCCGGCGAAGGCTCGCTACAGGAACAAGGGGGAGGTGGCCCCGCGGCTCATCGTCATCACGGCCACCATCGAACCCGTCGAGTTCTTCTACTACGCCCGACAGAAGGGCAACGTGGACGAGGCGCTGGACCAGTTCATCCGTCGCCTGGCGTCCGTGGTGAAGGTCTTCCGCGCCGATGACATCAACCGGTACCTCGTGCAGCACATCGGGAAGATCGAGCCTTACGAGTGGCACCAGTGCAGCGTTCCGGCCGCCGCGCACACGCCCGGCATGTACGGCAACGCGTACCACCAGAACGCCGGGTCGCGGGAACTGACCTACGGTCCCGAGACCTCGGCGGAACACGACGCGGACGGCGCGGTCGCCGAGCTGCTGGGCGGTCTCGCGGTGCGCAGCCCAGACGTGCCGATGGCGCTGATCGGAGGTGCGGCATGAGCACCGAGCTCGATGGACACTTCCAGGGGATCGAAGGGGGCGGAGCCCCCTCGCAAGCAGCCACGGAGGGCACGAGCGCCAGCGATGTGTCCGACGGGGCTACTGCTTGCCACTCTGGCGTACAGGTGGAGCAGCAGGCCGACTCCCCGGTGAGCACCGGTCGGGCTGATGCGGAGGTTGTGCGGCAGAGTCACGGCGGCGCGAAGCGTCGTCGTGGCAGCGGCGGGCGGCTCGATACCCGCTTCGATGACGCCACGCTCGGGGCGCTGCGCACTCGTGCGAAGCGGCTCGGGCTGGCTCCGAGCACGTGGGTGCGGAGCGTCGTGCGCGATGCCCTGCACGCCTCTCGGAGCGAGGAGCTGGACGCCGCCGTGGCCGCACGCCTGCTCGGGGTCGAGACGCGCGCGCAGGCCTCGGCGGACGCCCGGGAGCTGGCCGCGCAGGTGCGCCCGCTGGCGATCAACGTCAACGACCTGGACCGCCGTGCACGGGCCGGTGAGGCGGTGGCGCTGTCGGCGGAGGTGCCCGAGCTGATCGAGCTGCTGCGCGAGGTCCGCGCCCTGCTCGGTGATCGGACGGTCTCATGAGCACCACGCACTACAGCCCGAGCACGAGCGCCGCGGACACGGAGCGCTACATCCGGGGCAAGGAGGACGAGCGCGGGGTCGCGGTCACGTGCGACGTGCCGGGAGGCCCGGGAGCGTTCTCGGCGCGCGCCCGCGCGCTCACGCAGCACACGAAGCGCGACGTCGAGGCGCTGCACTACAGGCAGAGCTTCAGCGATGAGGAGTTCGACCCGAAGAGCCCGGAGGACGTGCAGCGGGTGAATGATCTGGGCTACCTGCTGGCGAAGAGGATGCACCCGGATTCGGACTGCCTCGTCTTGACGCATGTGGATGGACGTGGCCGCAAGCCGCACAACCACATCTTGGTCATCAACCACAACAACCGGACCGGGAAGGCGCTCAGCGACTACCGCACGTTCCACGACCGCAAGGCCGGGAACCAGCGGGGCGTGCAGTCGGCGAACGACGAGCTGATGCGCGAGCACGGCCTCTCGGTCGTGAAGCGGCTGGAGCACGCGCCGAAGGACTGGGAGCTGCGCCGCGAGGACTTCGCTGAGGGTGGGCTCGACCGTGAGATGGGCGACCGTATGAGCGCAGCCCTGGCCGATCCCCGCGCGGTGGATAAGGCCGGTCTCGAAGCGGTGATCGAGGAGCAGAACCAGCGGCTCGGCGACGACGAGCGGGTGCCGCGGATGCGCCTGCACACCGCCGTCAGCAAGCGGGGCAAGAACGTCGGCAAGGAGACGTGGACGCTCTACATCGAGGACCGCCGCGGCGAGTCCGGGCGCGCCGAGCGCCGCAAGCGCACGAGCGCCCTCTCTGCGGACTTCACCCCGGAGGGCGCGCAGGCGTTCTTCGACTACCACCAGCAGCAGAAGGAGCAGGACCATGAGCGCAGCGCTCGATCGATTGAAGCAGCAGAACGCGCAGGACGAGCAGCGGCAGCAGCTCGGCAGTCCGGAGACGATGGAGGCGTTGACCTCGATCCTCGCCGCCGTCGAGGCGCAGAATGCGAGGCTCGACCGGCTGGCCGAGCAGCAGAAGAAGCTCGCGGGGTTCGTGAAGGTCATGGACGAGGAGACGACGAGGCGGCTGGAGCGGATCACGGCCCCGCCGTCGACCTCCTCGCCCTCCAGCGACGTGTCCGAGAGGATCGCGAGTATCGCGAGCAGGCAGAGCGAGATCGCGAGCACGCTCGGCGAATTCGCGCAGAGTCTCGACGGCGAGAAGCTGAAGAGCGCCTCGCAGAGCTTGATCGTCGAAGCGCAGAGGAATCACACAGTTACGACCGCAGCATGTGAAGCGCTCAAGGCACAGGCCGACGAGAGCAGGGCGCTCGTGAGCAGGGTCGGCGGTGCCGTGCAGCGGATCGAGAAGCGCACCGAGGAGCGCGTGCAGAAGGCCGTCGAACAGGTCGCCGGGGAGGCCTCGGCCACGATGACGGCGAACCTCGACGCCGCGAACGAGCGGGCCGAAAGGGTCATCGCCGCGACGGCGAAGGTCGAGGCGCGCCAGCTCTGGAGCGCCGCCGCCGCGATGCTCCTCGCGCTCGTGCCGCTCGCGATGCTGGTCGCGGGCGTCTGGATGGCCGTAGCGGGCCTGATCACGGGTGCTCAGTGGGCGCTGGACGTGGACGGGAGCGTGTGGCTCGGCATCGGGCGCTGGCTCGTGGTCAGCGCTGGTCTCGCCAGTGCCGGCTACGCCCTCTTCGCCTCCGCCCGCTGGATCGTCGGCCTGGCGGAGACGTGGAGGGGCCGCGGGATGCCGACATGGCCCCGCTGGCGGAGGTGACCCCAGCTCCCGAGGGCAAGCGCGCGGAGCGCGTGCGGCAGAACTCCACAGAGTGACAATAGGTCAGTGCCTGCTGTATAGTTCAGTGCATGCTGACCATTGCTTCTCGCCTCGACGTCGTGAACCGGCTCGGCCGGGCCATGGCGGACCCGACGCGCTCCCGGATCCTGATGACCCTGTTGGACGGGCCGAGCTACCCGGCCGTGCTCTCGCGCGAGCTGGAGCTGACGCGCTCCAACGTGTCGAACCACCTGACCTGTCTTCGCGACTGCGGGATCGTAGTCGCCGAGCCCGAGGGTCGGCAGACGCGCTACGAGATCGCCGACCCGCACCTCGCGGCGGCGCTCACGGCGCTGGTGGACGTGACGCTGGCCGTGGACGAGCACGCGCCGTGCGTGGACGCCGAGTGCACGGTGCCGGGCTGCTGTGGGACGGGAGCGGGCGCGTGAGCGCGGCGTGCGGCTGCGACGAGCCGGAGACCCGGGTCGGCGAGGAGGCCGAGGAGGAGCGGGAGCGTCCGTGGTGGCGTGACCGCGGGATCATGGTCCCGGTGTTCTCCGGCGTAGCGTTCGGCACGGGCCTGGTCCTGGAATGGACGGGTGCGGAGATCCCGGCGCTGGTGGCGTTCTGGATCGGCCTGCTGCTGGGTGCGTCGACGTTCACGCCCGGCGCGATCCGCAAGCTGTTCACGGGCAAGCTGGGCATCGGGCTGCTGATGACGATCAGCGCGGTCGGCGCGGTCATCCTCGGCTACGTCGAGGAGGCCGCGGCGCTGGCGTTCCTGTACTCCATCGCCGAAGCGCTGGAGGACAAGGCCATGGACCGCGCCCGCGGCGGGCTGCGGGCGCTGCTCAAGCTGGTCCCGGAGACCGCGACCATCCGGCAGGACGGCGCGCCCGTGGAGGTCGCCGCGAAGGATCTGGCCGTTGGTCAGCTGATGCTCGTGCGTCCGGGTGAGCGGATCGCGACCGACGGGATCGTCCGGACGGGCCGGTCGAGCCTGGACACCTCGGCGATCACCGGGGAGTCGATCCCGGTGGAGGTCGAGCCCGGCGACGCGGTGTCGGCCGGGGCGATCAACACCGCCGGTGCCCTGGAGGTCGAGACGACCGCAGCGGGCACCGACAACTCGCTGACCACGATCGTGGAGCTGGTGGAGCAGGCGCAGGCCGAGAAGGGCGACCGTGCCCGCCTGGCCGACCGCATCGCCCGGCCGCTCGTGCCCGGCGTGCTGATCCTCGCCGCCCTCGTCGCGATCATCGGCTCGCTGCTGGGCGACCCGGAGCTGTGGATCACCCGAGCCCTCGTGGTGCTCGTCGCCGCGTCGCCGTGCGCGCTGGCGATCTCCGTCCCGCTGACCGTCGTCGCCGCGATCGGCTCGGCGAGCAGATTCGGCGTGATCATCAAGTCCGGTGCCGTGTTCGAGCGGTTCGGCGTGATCCGCCACGTCGCCGTCGACAAGACCGGCACCCTCACCCGCAACGAGCCCGCCGTCACCGCCGTCCTCACCGCCGACGGCGTGACCGAGGCGCAGGCCCTGGCCTGGGCGGCATCCCTGGAGCAGCACAGCACCCACCCGCTGGCCGCCGCGATCACCGCCGCCGCACCCGGAGCCCCCGCCGCCCTGGAGGTCACCGAGCAGGCCGGGCACGGCATCGAGGGCACCCTCGACGGGGCCCGGGTCACCGTCGGCAGCCCCCGCTGGCTGGACGCCGGGACGCTCAAGGACCAGGTCGCCGGCCTGGAGGAGCAGGGCATGACCGTCGTGATCGTGCACCGCGACGACGTCCCGGTCGCCGCGATCGGCGTCCGCGACGAGCTGCGACCCGAAGTCCCCGAGGTGGTCCGCACCCTCGCCGCCCAGGGCGTCGGGATGACCATGCTCACCGGCGACAACGCCCGCACCGCCCGGGCGCTGGCCGCGCAGGCCGGGATCGAGGACGTGCGCGCCGAGCTGCGCCCGGAGGACAAGGCGGCCGCGATCAGCGGACTGGGCAGGCACGGCTCGGTCGCGATGATCGGCGACGGCATCAACGACGCCCCCGCCCTGGCCGCCGCGGACATCGGCATCGCGATGGGCGCGACCGGCTCCGACGCCGCGATCGAGTCCGCCGACGTCGCCTTCACCGGCCACGACCTGCGGCTCCTCCCGCGGGCGTTCGACCACGCCCGTCGCGGTCGGCACATCATCAATCAGAACATCATCCTGTCGCTGCTGATCATCACCGCCCTGTTGCCGCTGGCCCTGTTCGGCGTGCTGGGGCTGGCCGCGGTGGTGCTGGTGCACGAGATCGCCGAGGTGATAGTGATCCTCAACGGTCTCCGCGCTGCCCGGACGAGGAAGTAGGAGGGAGGTCGTCGAGTGTTATAACTCCGACATGCGCTATGAGAACCCCCTCTACCTCGCCGAGGAATCGGCGGCCCTCGATCTCCTCTCCGACGGTCGGGTGGCCATCGGCGTCAGCCGGGGATCACCGGAGCCGGCCGAACGGGGCTGGGAGTCGTTCGGCTACCTCGACGCCGACGACGCCAAGGGTGCGACGATCGCCCGTGCGAAGTTCGGGAAGTTCATGGACGCGGTGCGCGGCGACAAGGTCGCCCCGGCCGATCCGGCGCAGTTCGGTCCCGGCGCGCGGCTGGCGATCGAACCCTACGCTCCGGGTCTCGACAAGCGCATCTGGTGGGGTGCCGGCACGGCGGCGACAGGGGAGTGGGCAGCCGAGCAGGGCGTCAACCTCATGAGTTCGACCCTGCTCACCGAGGCCACCGGCGACTCCTTCGGCGACCTCCAGCGGGCGCAGATCGACAAGTTCCGCGACGCCTGGAAGGAAGCCGGACACGACTGGACCCCACGGGTGTCGGTCAGTCGCAGCATCTTCCCGATCACCACGGATCTCGACGACCTCTACTTCGGTCGCCGCTCCCGGGAGGACAGCGACCAGATCGGCATCATCGACGACACCCGCTCGACGTTCGGCAAGACCTATGCCGCGGCACCGGATGTGCTCATCGAGCAGCTCAAGGCCGATCCGGCGATCGAGGCCGCGGACACCGTGATGCTCACGATCCCCAGCCAGATCGGCGTCGACTACAACCTCCACGTGCTCCAGTCCTTCGCCGAGCACGTCGCTCCCGCCCTCGGGTGGAAGCCGAACTGGGAGGGCCCGGTCACCGGCTACCCGGTGTGAGACGCCGCGGGCACTCAGGCTTGGGTCTGAGTGCCCGTCGCTGTCCGGCGCTCGGCATCCCGTCGGCGGTTGCGCTTCCAGGCGAAGAACGCGACGACAGTGCCGATCGCGAAGATGCCGGTGGGTGAGAGCACGATGCCGCAGGGCGGGTTGACGGTCAACCGCTGATCACCTGCCGCTGTGTCGGCGATCAGGGACTATCATCGCCAGAGCAGGCCCGACGATGACGTCGCGCCTGCGATGACGACGAGAGGTGAGGGAATGGCGGCAGGCGGCGGAATGACTCAGGTGCAGAAGCGGATCCTCCTCGTCGCCCTCGTCCCGCTCTTCATGTCCCTGCTGTCGGTGTCGATCATCAACGTCGTCCTCTCCGCGATCGCCGCCGACCTCGGCGCGTCGACCTCGGCGCTGCAGTGGGTGCTCACCGGCTACGCACTGTCCTTCGGCGTCGTCCTCGTCGCCGCCGGCCGCGCCGGCGACGTCTTCGGTCGCGCGCAGCTCTTCATCCTCGGCGTCAGCCTCTTCGGCCTCTCCTCCCTCGTCGCCGGACTCGCCCCCGAACCGCTCACCCTCAACATCGCCCGCGTGTTCATGGGATTCGGCTCCGGCCTGCTCAACCCGCAGGTCGTCGGCCTCCTCCAGCAGTACTTCCAAGGTCCCCAGCGTGGCCGCGCCTTCGGACTCATGGGCACGATCGTCGGGCTGTCCGTGGCCATCGGGCCCGTGCTCGGCGGCGTCTTCATCGCCGTCTTCGGCGACGACCTCGGCTGGCGTGCCTCCTTCCTCGTGAACGTCCCCTTCGCGATCCTCGCCGCGATATTCGCCAAGACCTGGCTGCCGCAGACCGCCTGGCATCCCGTCGCCGGAGCCGACCCCGACCCCGTCGAGGAGGATGCGGCAGCCGCAGCGGGGGAGCGGGGGACGGATCCCGGTCCCGACGCCGAGGCGGCGGCCGCCTCGGCGGGAGACGCTGACCCGGCCAGACGCCACCGCCACGACCTCGACCCGGTCGGGGTGATCCTCCTCGGACTCGGTGTGCTCCTCGTCCTCCTGCCCTTCGTCGAATCGTCCGTGGGCTGGTTCGTCTGGGTGGCGCTGCCGATCGGCCTCGGCGTCATCTGGTGGTGGACACGGTGGGAGCGCGCATACGCTGCCCGCGGCCGGTTCCCCATGGTCGATCTCGATCTCTTCTCGATCCGGAGCTTCAGCAGCGGTTCGATCATCATCGCCCTCTACTTCATGGGTGTGACGAGCGTGTGGGTGCTCGTGGCCATGTACATGCAGCGCGGACTCGGACACACCGCCCTGGCTGCCGGCCTCATCGGTCTGCCCGCCGCCCTGCTCTCAGCCGTCTCCGCCGACATCTCGGGACGCTTCGTCTTCCAGTTCGGGCGCAAGCTCGTCGTCTGGGGCATCGTCACCTGCCTGTTCGGCCTGCTCTCCTCCGCCCTCGTCGTCGGCCTCCTCTCCCGGGGCATCGGCAGCGAATGGTGGCTGCTGCTCACCCTCAGCTTCGTCGGCCTCGCCCAGGGAATGGTCATCAGCCCCAACCAGACGCTCACCCTCCAGGAGGTCCCGCTGAAGTACGCGGGATCCGCCGGCGGAGTGCTGCAGACGGGGCAGCGCATCGGCACCTCGATGGGCCTGGCGATCATCACCGCCCTCGCCTTCGCCATCGTCGCCATCAGCGGGTGGGACCTCGGTCTCGTCACCGCATTCGCGTCAATCGCCGTTGTCGTCTCCGTGGCGGGGATCGTCGGGATCGCCGAGGTCAGGAGAGGTCGTGGGCCTCAGCTCTGAGCGGAATAATGTTACCGAATTCAGACAATCGTCGGTGTGCCGTTGTGGAAGACTGTGAACGCACGAACCCACAGGGAAGGACAGACGGTGGCCCAGACGGCGAACGACCAGGACCTTGATCTCGAGGAGCTGGTGCGGTCCGGAGGGATCGAAACCTACTTCGCACCCGTGGTCGACTCGTTCACCTTCGACACCATCGGCTACCAGGTGCTCCAGGCCCCTGTCGGCGACCCCGCCCTCGGGCATGCGGAATCGGAGAATCTGCGCGAGGCCATGCATGCCTCGGACATGATCGGCGACATCGACGCCTCGCTGCGGGCCACCGCCTTGCGCACCGCCGAGGCGGCCGGCCTGCCCAACGCCAACCGCCTCTTCCTCCACGCCGAGGAGGAGTCCTTCGCGACCCTCGAGGACCGCACCGCCGAACCCGACCGGTCCGTCATCCTCCAACTCGACGCCTCCCGGGTGTCCTCGTCGCCGGCCTCGGTGCTCCGCTCGGTCCGGCAGGCAAGGTCGATGGGCTGGGGAGTCGGCATGTCCTCGGTCGGTCCCGACCTGCGCAGCACGTCCTTCGTGCCGCTCGTCAACCCCTCCGTCGTCGGCCTCCACCCTGACGTCCTCACCGTCGAGTGCAACGCGCAGCTCGCCGAACTCAACCGTCTCCTCCACGCCCACCTCGAACGTACGGGGGCTGTCATCCTCGCCGAGGGTGTGACGACCGAGGACGACCTCGACCGGGTGCAGGCGCTCGGTGCCCGATTCATGTCGGGACCGTACTTCGGGCGGGCCACCCGCGAACCCGCACCCGTGGCACCGCCCGTCGAGGACGGACTCGCCGATCACCATTCGCGGAACCTGCCGGCGCTCGGCACCCCGTACTCGATCGCGCAGGGGCTGCGACGCGAACCCCTGGTGATGAACCGCGAACTGCTCATCGCCCAGATCGCCGCCCTCGAAGAACGGGCCCTGGCCTCGGGGGCTGCGACGATCACGCTCGGGGTCTTCGGTGAGGAGACGACGTTCTCGCAGGCCACCTACGACCGCTACGAGCGCATCCGCGACACCGTCGGACTCACCGCGATGATCTCCGGCGGGTTCACGGTTCCGCCCGTGCCCGGGGTGCGCGGGGGAGTCGTCGACGCCTCCGATCCGATGCGCAAGGAGCACGGCGTCGTCGTCGTCGGACCTGACTGGTCGGGCCTCGTCGCCGCCTCGAAGCGCAATGATCCGGGCAGCGACGGTCAGACCGAGTACGACGTCTACATCACCACCGAGCGCTACACGTGCGTCGATGCGGCTAGGAGCGTGCTCACCCGGATCTCCCCGACCACCTCGGCGGGCTGAGCTCCCGCCACCGGGACGCGATCCGACCGGAATCGGAGGCAGACGACCTCCGGTGCTACTCTGGTCTCGGCTCGCCCCCGTAGCTCAGCTGGTCAGAGCAGGGAACTCATAATTCTTTGGTCGTCGGTTCAAGTCCGACCGGGGGCACTGTCTGCTCTGGACGCGGTCCCCGCCGTTGCCGGCAGCGCCTCGTGCGCCATCCCCACTCCCAGGAGACCTCTGTGTCGATCCCCACTGCCCTGACACGCCTCGTCGTCACCGCCTCGGTCCTCGCTCTCGGAGCAGGACTGGGCCTCGCGCCGATGCCCGGCGACGCCCCCGCCTCGGCGAAGACCGCCTACTGCACCGGTGTCGAGAAGAACCGTGCGGTCGCCGCTGGCAAGGTCATCGAGGTCAAGCAGCGCTCGACGCTCAAAGCCGACGTCTACCTGTGCCGCAAGTCCGGCAAGCGCTACATCCGGGACAAGGGACCCTACGGCGCGAGACTCGGCTACGCCGGGACCACGGCGAACAAGCGCGAAGGCGACGGCAAGACGCCGAAAGGCGTCTTCTGGATGCGCAACGGCTTCGGAACCGCGTCGAACCCGGGGTTGAGGAAGTCGTGGACGAAGGTCACTCGCGATCATGTGTGGGTCGACGGCAAGGCGACGAAGAAGGGCGGCTACAACACGATGCAGCGGAAGTCGAAGGGCTACCGAGGCGAGGCGCTCTACCAGCCGAAGCCCTACAAATATGCACAGGTCATCGGCTACAACGAGGCACGCACACCAGGGAAGGGCTCAGCGATCTTCCTCCACGCCAATACCGCCTCGATGAAGACCGCCGGATGCGTCTCGATGTACGAATCGCAGCTCGTGATGACGATGAAGTGGCAGTCGACGACGGCGACGCAGATCCTCATCCACTGACCCGCCGACCGAGACACCCAGGCCGTGGCGTGCGTCAACCTGAATGCTGTGCACCCCACCTCGGGTTCAGCTCTTCAGTTATGAAGATTGTCAAACGATAGCGGCCAGTTCAGATTATAGGTTCAGTGTCTCTCGGAATTGTTTTACTCAAGGTTCTGGGCGAAACGTAAGAAGGGGATGAGGGTACTTTATGAACAGGTGCTCGCGTGTAAAGATGAAGTGGTATTGGTTCTTTCTGATTTACTTGTCGGTTTGTGTAACTTTGGGATTCATTTTGAATTGGCTGGTGTTTTCACGTATTGATGCGACGTTCTGGTTGATCGTACCGTTTTCGATAGTCTGCGCTTTCGCCTATCCGTATATCGCGCGATCATTTCGTATCAGCCCTTGGGGCGGAAGGGGCGGATGAGTCGTTCCGGCTGGCGGCAGGGGTTTTGCCATCACTCGTTCTGATTGTGCGTCTGCTGGGACCGATGAGTGTGGTGCTGATGAGGCTGGTATTGCTGCGTTGTCGTGATTGAATGTTGGCAATGGGTCGACTCTTTTCTCAAATCGATGACATAGCTCCAAGCCGCAGGCGGCTCCTCTTGCAGACATTCCGCGAGTCTGCCTGTCTACTCCGGGCTGCTCTCGCCCTCTCCGCCTACACCTCGCGGCTCGTGCATCGTCGAGAGACGCGGCAAGACTTGCACCATGTGCTATCCGGGGTCGCGTAGGTGAAGAGCAGATGGACTATCGACGTTTTGCGACCGACCGCCCGTCTCGAATAGGCTCCTGTAGTTCCCCTGACTCCCGAGTGAAAGCAGATCTCCTATGACCAGAACACGACTGGGATCCTATATAGCCCTGGCAGTCTTCATCCCGCTGTTCGGCGTTGCCGTTGCGACCGGCACCATCGCAGGCATGGAGCGCGACGCGAACGTGTACGGCGGCCCCGCCGAGGTGATCTTCCCCATCGCGGGAATCGCCGCACTTGTCGCGGCCGGAACCGGGATCGTGCTGGCGGTCAGGAGCCACTCGTCGGGACGGTGAGGGTAAGCGGTCAGCCTGCCACGGTGTCGATACGCTTGGTTGCCCGCAACCCCACGTGAACAGGCATTTCGCTACTTGGCTCACACCTCATCGTGCACTATCATGAGCGGTGTACCTCCTTTCGGGTCGTTGGGGAAGACGTATCCGAGGTAGGAGGCACACAATGGATATGACACAGGGCGTACTCTTCGTCCACTCAGCACCTCGCGCGCTCTGCCCGCACATCGAATGGGCAGCGGGCGGGGCAATCGGTGCACAGGCACGCTTCGACTGGACACCCCAGCCGGCAGCGCCCGGCCTGGTGCGCGCCGAAGTCTGCTGGCGCGCGCCCGCAGGCTCGGGCTCCCGCATCGCATCCGCCCTGCGCGGATGGGACTCGCTGCGCTACGAAGTCACCGAGGAACCCTCCGCCGGCGTCGACGGCGGACGCTGGAGCCACACCCCTGACCTCGGCATCTACCATGCCGTCACCGACTCCGTCGGCAACATCCTCGTCCCCGAGGACCGGATCCGCTCCGTCATGGAACGCGCCGGCGGCGACCCCGCGAAGCTCGCCCACGAGATGGCCCTGGCCCTCGGCGAAGCCTGGGACGAAGAACTCGACGCCTTCCGCCATGCGGGTGAAGGCGCACCCGTGCGCTGGCTGACGAAGGTCGGCTGAGCCTCCGCCCGTCCGGGCACCCTTATCCGCACCACCGACAGCGGGCACGTCATCGCCTCCGACGCGCCCGCTGTCGTCGTGTGACGAGCGTCATCTTTACAGTCGACTGGGTAAGGTTAGGATAACTTCCATGACTATGACGCCGCGGATGATCGCCGCCCTCGCCCTTGTTCCTGCCCTTCTCACCGGCTGCGGTACCGCCGCGGCCGAGTCGACCACAGGATCGGTGAGGACCGTGGAGACCACGCTCGGCCAGGTGTCGGTGCCCACCGATATCGACTCCGTCGTCGTCCTCGAAGGACGACGCGACCTCGACATCGTCCTCTCCCTCGGGCTTCCGCTCACCGGCTACCCCTACGAGGAGAAGGGATCCCTCGACCTCACCTCCCCGACGGCCGACGCCCTGGAAGCGGCCCAACAGAAGGGTGCGAAAGAGCTCTTCCTCGCCGACGAGATCAACCTCGAGGCCATCATCGGCGCTGCCCCCGACCTCATCGTCTCCCGCGCCGAGGACGTCGAACCCATCCGGGCCGAGCTCGAGGCCATCGCCCCGGTCATCGCGATCGGCGACCAGAGCACGAGCACCTGGCAGGACGACCTCGAACTCGTCGCGGCAGCCACCGGCACCGAGGATCGCGCACAGACGCTCATCAAGGAGTACTCCACGCGAGTCTCGGCGCTCAAGGACCAGTACGGGCCCGTCCTCAGCGAGAACACCTTCGTCCCGCTCAGCTACAACGGCGAAAGCCTCGAAGTCCGGCCCAACCGGCTGCTCTCCATCAACCTCCGCGACCTCGGCGCCACCCCCTCGAAGGCGTTCCAGGACGCGATCGACGGCAAGGAGGTCGCCTTCAGTCCCGAACAGACCGTCGAGGGCTTCGCCGATGCGAACGCCGTCGTCGCCCTCATCAACGACAAGCAGGTGTGGGACGACTTCCAGGGCAACAGCCTCGTCAAGCAGCTGCCAGCCTTCCAGGACGGAAACGTCACCCGCGGAGACAAGCAGACACACGAAGGCGCGGCCCTGACCGCCCAACACAACCTCACCGTCATCGAACAGCTGCTCAAGACACTGTGACCACAGGCGTCCTCGCGCCCGCCCCGGCGACGGTGCGCCCGGGTCCGCCCGACCGGTCACTGGTTCTCTGCACACTCGGTCTCGCAGCCGTTGTCGGCTTGAGCGTGCTCATCGGTGCCCGATCCCTCGACCTGCCGACGGTCGCGGCCGCCCTGACCGGTCAGGGCACCGCGGAGGCCGCGGCGATCGTCTGGGAACAGCGCATTCCCCGCACCCTCAACGGCCTCCTCGGGGGAGCGGCCCTGGCCGTCGCCGGCGTCGTCATCCAGGGGCACACGCGCAATCCGCTCGCCGACCCCGGACTCCTCGGCGTCACGGCCGGAGCCTCACTGGCCGTCGTCGTGGGCATCAGCGTCCTCGGCTTCGCCACACCCGCAGAGTACCTGCGGTTCGCCTACCTGGGTGCTGCGCTCGGCGCGAGTGCCGTGCTGATCATCGGAGTGCTCGCCGGGCGGCGCCGGGACGCCTCACCGGCCTCCCTCGTCCTCGCCGGAGCGGCCGTCTCGGCCCTGCTCTCCGCCGTCACCGGCATCATCCTGCTCCTCCACGCCGCGGCCCTCGACGTCTACCGCTTCTGGACCGTCGGTTCCCTCGCCGGCGGCCGCGGCCTCGACTCCCTCGCCGTCGTCGCCCCGCTCATGCTCGCCGGGGCGGTGCTCGTGGCCGCTCAAGCGAGATCCCTCGACGCCTTCGCCCTCGGTGCCGACACCGCCCGCTCCCTCGGCCGGCGACTGCTGCCCGTGCAGCTCATCGGACTCCTCAGCGTCACCCTCCTCGTCGGCGGTGCCACCGCGCTCGTCGGTTCCCTCGGCTTCGTCGGACTCGTCGCCCCGCACATCGCCCGCGGCTTCGTCGGACCCGGCCACGCAAGGCTCCTGCCGCTCTCCGCCGTGCTCGGCGCCGCCCTCGTCCTCGGCGCCGACATCCTCGGTCGGGTCCTCGTCGCCCCTGCCGAACTGCCGGTGGGCATCGTGTTGGGAGTCATCGGCGGGCCCGTCTTCCTCGTCCTCGTCGTCCGCCTCTTCCGGAGCCGGTCATGAGCGCCCCGCCGAGGCTGACGGCCCCGCAGGCCCTGCGCGCCGGGCCCGTGTCGCTGCGGTGGTCACCCCGGACCGTTGCGGTCACGCTCATCGCCGGACTCACCGCACTCACCGCTGCGCTCCTCTCGCTCGGCATCGGTGAGATCACCGTGAGCCCTGGCCGGGTGTTGGCGGCCCTGCTCGGCACCGGCACCCCGCAGGAGGAGCTCGTCGTGCTCACACTCCGGGCCAACCGCACGCTCCTCGGGCTGTTCGTCGGGGCGATGCTCGCCCTCTCCGGGGCGATCGTGCAGACGACGACGCGCAACGGCCTCGCCAGTCCCGACCTCCTCGGCGTCACCGCCGGCGCCGGCGCCGGAGCGGTCGCCGTCATCGTCTTCGGCGGCACCGGAGCCGCAGCCTCGGCGATGCCGACCCTCCTGGCCGGTCTCGGAACCTCCGTCGCAGCCGTCGCCGGCGGACTGCTCGCCGCACTCACGGTCGCAGCGATCCTCCGCACCGCCTCCGGCGGCGGCCTGCAGATGCTGCTCATCGGGGTGGGCACCTCGGCGCTGTTCTCCGGACTCACGAGCTGGATGCTCATCACCGCAAGCATCGACGAGGCGGCCCGGGCCAACGTCTGGCTCGCCGGTTCCCTCAACGGACGCGGCCCCGTCGAAGTCGTCCTCGCCGGTCTCACCCTCCTCGTCGTCACCGTCATCCTCGTGCCGGCCTCGACGAGGATCCCCGGGCTCCACCTCGGTGCGGACCTCGCCTCGGCCCTCGGTCAGGATGTGGCGCGCAGCCGTGGGGGACTCCTCCTCATCGCCGTCGTCCTCGCCTCTCTGGCCTCAGCGGTGGCCGGACCGATCGGGTTCGTCGCCCTCGTCGCCCCGCACATCGCCCACCGCGCAGCCCTCGCTCCACGCCCGCCGTTGGCCGCCTCGGCGCTCATCGGGGCCGCCATCGTCCTCGGCAGCGACCTGCTCGCCCGCACCCTGGCCTCACCCATCCTCCTGCCCACCGGCGCGATCACCGCGGTCGTCGGCGCGCCCTTCCTCATCTGGCTGCTCGTCCGCCGGGGAAAGGACACGCTGTGACGAATCCGGCGTTCGAACTCCACCATGTCGGGGTCCGCCTCGGCGGTCGGGACATCCTCCACGACCTCTCGCTGACCATTCCCGCGGATCGGACCACGGCGATCATCGGGGCGAACGGCTCTGGGAAGTCGACGCTGCTGCGCACGCTCGCCCGGCTGCAGGAGCGCACTGGTTCGGTCCTCCGTCACGGCGCGGAGATCTCCGGCATCCGACCGCGCGCCTTCGCCCAGGACGTCGCACTGCTGCCCCAGGCCCCCGAGGCTCCGGCGAACCTCACCGTCACCGACCTCGTCTCCCGGGGGCGGGACCCGCACCGGCGCTGGTACGACCAGTGGTCGGCGGCCGACGAACGGATCGTCAACGAGGCGCTGGCGGCGACCGGACTGGCTGACATGGGACAACGGGGGCTCGGGACGCTCTCCGGCGGCCAACGGCAGCGGGCGTGGATCGCCCTCACCCTCACGCAATCCCCGTCGTTGCTCCTCCTCGACGAACCGACGACCTACCTCGATGTCGCCCACCAGATCGACGTCCTCGAGACCGTCACCGCCCTCCAGCGCTCCCGCGGCATGACGGTGATCCTGGTCCTCCACGACCTCGGGATGGCTGTGCGCTACGCTGACCACATCATCGCCGTGCAGGACGGTCGGATCGCCGCCGAAGGCCCCGCGGAGTCGACACTGACGCCGAGCGTCATCAGGGACGTCTTCGGGATCGACAGTGCGATCCTCACCGATCCGGTGACCGGTCGCCCGGTCATCGTCCCGCACCGGGCACTGGAGACGACGGAGGCCCCATGAGGACGACAGCGGGACGCGGACGCCGCGTCGGCACGACTATCGGGGGACCGGCCAGCGCCGTGGCCCTGGCGCTCGAGGCCCTGCGCGCCCGCATCCTCCGCGGTGAGCTCGCCCTCGGCGAGCACATCTCCGAACAGACCCTGGCCGACGAACTCGGCGTCGGCCGTGCCACCCTGCGGGAGGCGCTGCGCGACCTCGAACACGACGGACTCGTCACCCATGTGCCCGGCGCCGGCACCCGGGTCGTCACCCTCAGCCTCGAAGACGCCTACGAGATCATCACCCTGCGCGAGCATCTCGAGGACCTCGCCGTCGACCTCGGCGTGCCCGCCCCACCGGCCCGGGTCGAGCGGCTCATGACCGCCGTCGACGCCCTCGAACGCGGAGCGGCGAACGGCGACGAAGCGGCCTGCGTGCCCGACAGCCTCGACTTCCACCGCGCGTTCATCGCCCTCGCCGACAACGCGCGGCTCACCGCGGCCTTCGAGACCATCCTCTACCCGCTGGGGCTGCTCATGCAGCTCAACCGTCGCGCCAGGGCGTCCGCAGAGAGCCTGGCCGACCGGGCGGCCCGGCACCGCCGGCTCGCCGAACTCGTGCGCACAGGCGACCCCGAAGCGGTGCGGGCGGAGATGAGCAGCCACCGGACCACGGCGTTCCTCCGCTCGGGCGAACTGACCACGGACGGACTCAGCGACGCTGCGCGCGCCTGGGTGGAGTACCGGACGACGCTCGACACGCAGTCGCCCGCACAGCGCTGAGCGCAGACACGGCGAGGGCCCCAGCGCACGCGCTGGGGCCCTCGGTGATCGGCTGTCGGATCAGACCGACTTGAACGCGACCACCGCGTTGTGACCGCCGAACCCGAAGGAGTTCGACAGGGCCGCGATGTCGCCCTCAGGCAGCTCCGCAGGGGTGTCGCGGACGATGTTGATGGCCACCTTGGGATCGACCTCGGTGATGTTCATCGTCGGGGGAGCCGTGCGCGTCTGCAGCGCCTTGACGGTGAAGATCGCCTCCACCGCACCGGCACCGCCGAGGAGGTGACCGGTCATCGACTTCGTGCCGCTGACCAGCGTGTCCTCGACATGATCGCCGAGGAGTTCGGCGATCGCCACGGACTCGGGGATGTCGCCGACCGGGGTCGACGTGGCGTGGGCGTTGACGTGCTTGATGTCGGCGGGGGTGAGACCGCCGGCCTCGAGCGCCTCCTCCATCGCCCGCAGCGCGTACTTGCCCTCGGGCTCGTTGCCGGTGATGTGGTAGGCGTCGTTCGAGATGCCCCAGCTGGCCACCTCGGCGTAGATCTTCGCCCCCCGGGCCTTGGCATGCTCCTCGGTCTCGAGGATGAGCGCACCGGCGCCTTCGCCCATGACGAAGCCGTCACGGTCGACGTCGTAGGGACGCGACGCGGTCTCGGGCGAATCCGTGCGGCGCGAGAGCGCCTGCATCGAGTTGAACGCCGCCAGCGTGATCGGGTGGATCGCCGCCTCCGAACCGCCGGCGATGACGATGTCGGCGTCGCCGTTTGCGATGAGGTCGTAGGCGTGGCCGAGGCTCTCCGTCGACGACGCGCAGGCCGAGACCATCGTCTGCACACCGGCACGGGCCTTGAACTCCATGCCGATCGCGGCCGCGGGGCCGTTGGGCATGAGCATCGGGACGGTCAGCGGCATCACGCGGCGCGGACCCTCCTCCTTGAGCGTGTCCCACGCATCGAGCAGCGTCCACACGCCGCCGATGCCGGTCGCCCAGGACACGGCGGTGCGGTCGGGGTCGGTCTCGGTCAGCCCGGCGTCCTCCATCGCCTCACGGGCGGAGATGAGGGCGAACTGGCTCGAGGGGTCGAGGCGCTTGGCCTGGACGCGCTTGAGCTTCTCGGGAACGACCTCAGGGTCGACTGTGGCGGCGAAGTCGACTGTCAGGCGGTACTTCTCGGCCCAGTCGTTGTCGAGGGTGCGCACGCCGGACTGACCGGCCAGCAGTGCCTGCCAGGTCTCCTCGGCCGTGGCGCCCAAGGGTGTCACCGCACCGATACCGGTGACGACAACTTTTGGTGTCATGGTCAAAACCTCGTCGATAGTGTGGGACACGGCCCGTCGGTGGACGGGCCGTGTGCGTCCAAGCGGTTCAGGCTTCTTGGGCCTTGTTGATGTAGTCGACGGCATCCTGAACGGTGACGAGGTCCTTGACGTCGTCGTCCGGGATCTTCACGCCGAACTTCTTCTCGGCGTTGACGACGATGGTCATCATCGAGATGGAGTCGATGTCGAGGTCGTCGGTGAACGACTTGCTCGGCTCGACGGCCTCGACGGCCAGGCCGGTCTCTTCGTTGACGATCTCTGCGAGTCCGGCGAGGACTTCAGCTTCGGTGAATGCCATTTCTTTCCTACTTTCTTAAGACAACCGGGAGTTCCCCGGTCGGATCGGAACCATATCGACGAGTGTCCCGCCGAATATCTTAGGACATCCGCGGAGGGTTTTCCGCGCATGCGCGGTCTCAGGGGAGCCGGACGACCTGTGCGCCGTAGACGAGGCCAGCGCCGAATCCCATCTGCAGGGCCAGCCCGCCGGAGAGTTCGGGCTGCTCGCGCAGGAGGCGTTCGGTGGCCAACGGGATCGACGCCGCCGAGGTGTTGCCGTTGTCGGCGATGTCACGGGCGATGACGACGGACTCGGGCAGACCGAGCTGCTTGGCGAGTTCGTCGATGATGCGCATGTTCGCCTGGTGGGGGATGAATGCGGCGAGGTCGGCGGCCTCGACACCCGATTCCTCGAGTGCCTTCTTCGCCACCTCGGCACCGTCCCACACGGCCCAGCGGAAGACGGTGGGACCGTCCTGACGCAGGGTCGGGAAGGGCAGGTCACGGTCGTCGCGGACGTCCATGAGCGAATCGGTCATGCGGATCGTCGACCAGTTCTCGCCCTTCGACCCCCACACGGTCTTCGAGATTCCCGGCTCATCGGCCGAGGTGACGACCACGGCGCCGGCGCCGTCGCCGAGGATGAAGGAGATCGACCGATCCGTGGGGTCGATGACGTCGGAGAGCTTCTCCGCACCGATGACGAGCACATTGTCCATCGTGCCCGCCCGCACGAGGGCGTCGGCCTGGGCGATGCCGTAGCAGTACCCGGCGCACGCGGCGCTGATGTCCCAGGCGGGAACCGGGCCGGTGCCGATGCGGTCGGTCAGGGCCGCCGCGGCCGAGGGGGTGAAGTAGGGGAAGGTCACCGTGGAGATGATGACGCCGCCGATGTCCTCGGGCTTGAGCCCCGCCGAGGCGATCGCCTCAAGGGCTGCCTCTTCGCACATCTCGAGGACGCCGACGTCCTTGCTCGCGCGGCGGCGGGTGACGATGCCGGTGCGCTGGCGGATCCACTCGTCGGAGGAGTTGATGGGACCGGCGATGTCGTCGTTGGTCACGAGGTTCTCGGCACGGTAGGCGCCGATCCCGGCGATCTTCGAGAACCGGCCGAGCTCGGCCGTCTTGAGTGTGGGCATGGTGGTCATCCTTCTGCTCCGGCGTGAGCGGCTGCGAACTCACGCGCACCGTCGAGATCGGCGGCGGACTTGATGGGGAACGTCTCGACGCCCTTCATCGCGCGGCGGGCGATGCCGGTGAGCGTGCCGCCGGGGACGAGTTCGATGAGCCCGGTCACACCCTGGGCGAGCAGGGTCTCCTGGCACAGGTCCCAGCGCACCGGGTTCGTGACCTGGGAGACGAGGAGATCGACGTAGGCGCTGCCGTCGGTGACGACCGAACCGTCGGCGTTCGTGAGGATCGGCGTCGTCGGGTCGCTCACGCTCAGTGAGGCGGCGGTCTCGGTGAGCGCGGGAACAGCGGGAGCCATGTACTCGGTGTGGAAGGCACCGGCGACGGGCAGCGGGATGACGCGGGCGCGCTCGGGCGGATTCTCCGCGAGCGTCTCGAGGTCGGGCAGGGAGCCTGCGGCCACGGTCTGGCCGCCGCCGTTGACGTTGGCGGGGGTGAGACCGGCGTCCGCGATCGCCGCGAGGACGTCTGCGGGCTCACCGCCGACGACGGCGGACATGCCGGTGGGCGTGGCAGCCGCGGCTTCGGCCATGCCGGTGCCGCGGACGGCGACGAAGCGCATCGCATCGGCGGGGGAGAGGATGCCGGCGATCTGCGCGGCCGCGATCTCCCCGACGGAATGCCCGGCGACGATGTCGGGGGTCACCCCGAGTTCGGCCGCGCAGGCGATGGCCGCGGCGACGAGCAGCGGCTGTGCGAGTGCGGTGTCCTTGATCGTCTCGTCGTCCGATTCGGTGCCGTGCAGACGCAGGTCGATGCCGGAGGCATCGGAGAGTTCATCGATCTGTGCTGCGAACGTCGGCAGCTGAAGGAAGGAGGCGAGGAAGCCTGACTTCTGGGCGCCCTGGCCCGGGCAGGTGATGACTAGCACTCAGTTCTCTTTTCGTTCGATGTCGCTGTTCAATCTAACGGATGGACCAAGTCGGTCACGGCGTTTTGTCGCGAGACGACAATAGCCCGGCATCTGACAGTCGCCCGTACACCAAGGCGATGTGGATGACGAAGGCGTCGCGGGACACGGTCGGGTCGAGGCCGATCGCCTCGGTGATCTTCCGCAGCCGGTACCGCACGGTGTTGGGGTGGACGGACAGCGCCTTGGCCGTGGCCTCGAGCGAGGACCCGAATTCGACGTAGGCGCTCACGGTCTTGAGCAGCTGACCGGTGCCGGTCGTCAGCGGTTCGTAGTAGCGGGAGATGAGTTCGCTCAGGGCCACGGCGTCGCCGGCGAGTGCGCGTTCGGGGAGGAGTTCGTCGGCCTTGACCGGGCGGGGGGAGTCGGGGCGGGCGGTGGCCGCCTTGAGCGCCCTGATCGCCGCCTTCGCCGAGGTGGCCGCCTCGGCGAGGCTCGGCACGCTGGGTCCGACGATGACCTCGGAGGGACCGAAGCAGTCGGAGAGGTCCTCGACGGCGGTGTCGAGGTCGCTCACTCCGCCGAGGACGATGAGGAGACGATTGTCGTGGACGCCGACGAGGGCGTCCTCGGCCCATTTGCGGGCCTTGCGGCGGATGACGTCGACGCCCTTCTTCGCCGAGCGCTGCGGGGCGCGTCCGACGAGGACGGTGACCGGCTCCTCCGACTGCCAGCCGAAGGCCGCGGTGCGGCTGGCGAGCTCGTCGACGGAGTCCCCGCGGACGAGGGCGTCGACGACCATCGCCTCGAGCCGGGCGTCCCAGCTGCCGCGGGCCTCGGCGGCCCGGGCGTAGACGTCGGCGGCGGCGAAGGCGATCTCGCGGGAGTAGATGAGCACGGCCTCGCGCAGCGCCGACTGCTCGGCGGTGCGGGCGATGTCGGGCACCCGTTCCTCGACGACCTCGACGACGACCTTGAGCAGCTGCAGCGTCTGCTGGAGGCTGATGGCGCGGATGAGGTCGCGGGGCGCGGACTTGAAGATCTCGCTGACCACCCGCAGATCCGTGTCGGGCTGCCGATACCAGTCGATGAACGAGCTGATGCCCGACTGGGCGAGATGGCCGACCCACGACCGGTCCGACGGCGCCATCGAGCGATACCAGGGCAGGCGGGCGTCGAGGCGTTGGAGGGTGACGGTGGAGAGGACTCCGACCCCTGCGCGCAGGCGTCGTCCCGTCTCAGCGCGGCGGCGCAGCGTCTCGGTGTCGGAACTCATGGACTCCAGCTTAAGGCCTCGGCGACAATCCGCTTGTCAGAAACGCACAAGTTTCGGTGAGAAAGGACAAATGCGGCCGGAGTCGCAGTGACTCCGGCCGCATCCGGTTGAGCACATGGCTCAGCGCGGTGGCCTCAGTGCTCGGGGCTCAGGCGCCGGCACCCTCCGTCGACCCGGAGGCGCCCGCACGTGGATCGTCGAGCTGGTACTTCTTCGCCGCCTCGGCGGCCTTGGCGATCGGGATCACTCCGGTGTCGGCCAGCGAGATGAGCGCCTGCGTGGCCATCGAGGGACCGTCGACGAGGTAGTAGCGACGGGCCGCGGGCCGGGTGTCCGAGATCGCGTAGCCGTCGGTGCCCAGCGACGTGAAGTGGTTGGGCACGTACTGGCGGATCTGGTCGGGCACGGCACGCATGAAGTCCGAGGTCGCCACCACGGGGCCTTCGCCCTCGAGGAGCTTCTCCGTGACGTACGGGATGCGCGGTTCGGCGTCCGGATTGAGCAGGCGCGCATCGTCGGCGGCGAGGCCGTCGCGGCGCAGCTCGGTCCACGAGGTCACCGACCACACATCGGCCGAGACGCCCCAATCGCTGTCGAGGAGCTCCTGGGCTTCGAGCGCCCACGGCACACCGACGCCCGAGGCCAGCAGCTGGACCTTCGGGCCGCCGTTGTCGGGCCCCTTCTTGAGCAGGTACATGCCGCGGAGCAGGCCGTCGACGTCGAGGTCCTCGGGTTCGGCCGGCTGGACCATCGGCTCGTTGTACATCGTCAGGTAGTACAGCACGTTGGGATCCCGGCCGTCGTCAGGACCGTACATGCGGTGCAGACCGTCCTTGACGATATGGGAGATCTCATAGACGTAGGCCGGATCGTAGGAGATCACCGACGGGTACGTCGAGGACAGCAGGTGCGAATGTCCGTCGCCGTGCTGGAGACCCTCGGCCACGAGCGTCGTGCGACCGGCGGTGGCGCCGAGGACGAATCCGCGGGCCATCTGGTCGCCGGCGGCCCAGAAGAAGTCGCCGGTGCGCTGGAAGCCGAACATCGAGTAGAAGATGTAGAACGGGATCATCGGCTGCCCGTGCGTGGCGTACGAGGTGCCGACCGCCGTCAGCGCGGCCGTCGCGCCGGCTTCGTTGATGCCGACGTGGAGGAGCTGACCGTCCATCGCCTCCTTGTAGGCGAGGAACAGGTCGCGGTCGACGGAGATGTAGTTCTGCCCGTGCGGGTTGTAGATCTTCGCCGTCGGGAAGAACGAGTCCATGCCGAAGGTGCGGGCCTCGTCGGGGATGATCGGCACGATGCGCTTGCCGAACTCCTTGTCGCGCATGAGGTCCTTGAGGACGCGGACGAAGCCCATGGTCGTCGCGATCGTCTGCTTGCCCGATCCGCGGCGGCCGGCCTCGTAGGCCTTGTCGCCGGGCAGGGCGAGGTCGACGTAGGTGCTGCGGCGCTCCGGCGAGTAGCCGCCGAGTTCCGCGCGCCGCTGCTGGAGGTACTTGATCTCCGGAGCGTCGGGACCCGGGTGGTAGTACGGCGGCAGCTTCGGGTTCTCCTCGAGCTCCTTGTCCGAGATCGGGATCTGGAAGTGATCGCGGGCGAGCTTGAGGTCGTCGATCGTCATCTTCTTCATCTGGTGCGTCGCATTGCGCGCCTCGAAGTGCGGTCCCAGCGAGTAGCCCTTGACGGTCTTGACGAGGATGACGGTCGGCTGACCGGTGTGCTCGAACGCGGCCTTGTAGGCGGCGTAGACCTTCCGGTAGTCGTGGCCGCCGCGCTTGAGCTGCCAGATCTGCTCGTCGGTGTAGTTCTCCACCATCGCCTTCGTCCGCGGGTCGCGGCCGAAGAAGTTGTCGCGGACGAAGCCGCCCGACTCGCCCTTGTACGTCTGGTAGTCGCCGTCGGGGGTGGCGTTCATGAGGTTGACGAGCGCACCGTCGCGGTCCTTGGCCAGCAGGGCGTCCCATTCGCGTCCCCACACGACCTTGATGACGTTCCAGCCTGCTCCGCGGAAGTACGCTTCGAGCTCCTGGATGATCTTGCCGTTGCCGCGCACCGGTCCGTCGAGGCGCTGCAGGTTGCAGTTGATGACGAAGTTGAGGTTGTCGAGCTCCTCGTAGGCGGCGACGTGGAGCATGCCGCGGCTCTCCGGTTCGTCGAGCTCACCGTCGCCGAGGAAGGCCCAGGTCTGCTGCTGGGAGGTGTCCTTGATGCCCCGGTTGTGGAGGTACTTGTCGAACTGGGCCTGCGCGATCGCGTTCATCGGGCCCAGACCCATCGAGACCGTCGGGTGCTCCCAGAAGTGCTCGAGCTGACGCGGGTGCGGGTAGGAGGGCAGTCCGGCGGGCTTGCCGTCGATGAGGTGGGACTGCTGCTGGCGGAAGCCGTCGAGCTCCTCGGCGCTCATCCGCCCTTCGAGGAAGGCGCGGGCGTACATGCCGGGGGAGGCGTGGCCCTGGTAGAAGATGTGGTCGCCGCCGCCGGGATGGTCCTTGCCGCGGAAGAAGTGGTTGAGGCCGACTTCGTAGAGCGTCGCCGAGGACGCGTAGGTGGAGATGTGGCCGCCGACCTCGATGCCGGGGCGCTGGGCGCGGTGGACGACCATCGCGGCGTTCCAGCGGTTCCAGCGGCGGTAGCGGCGTTCGACCTCTTCGTCACCGGGGAACCACGGCTCGTTCTCCGGGCCGATCGTGTTGACGTAGTCGGTGGCCGTGAGGCTGGGCACACCGATCTGCTTCTGCCGGGAGCGCTCCAGCATCCGCAGCATGACGTAGCGGGCGCGAGTGCGGCCGCCTTCGTCGATGAGGGAGTCGAGAGAGGCCAACCACTCCTCTGTCTCCTCCGGATCGATGTCGGGCACCTGGCTCGGCAGCCCGTTGAGTATCGGTCCGCCCTGATTCCGATTGTCCACGGTGTGGTCCTCTCTTCGCTCCACGACCTGCACTGGTGGTCAGGCCGCGTTCTGCCCGGGGGTAGGGGGATCGGATCGGATCAGATCGGTCCCGGAGTCCACCGGATTCACTCATCAGCGTAGTACGCGCGCGCCGTCTTCGCTCACCCGTCTGCTTGTGATCTCTCTGACTGAGGTCGGCAGGCGCCGCATTCCCATCCGTGCTGGTGGGATCGGGGCGCGCCGACATTTGCGCCCCGGGGCCTGGGGCGGAACAATGAGAGCATGAGCAACTCCGCTTCTGAAAGGACATCGTCCACCCCCACCCTGGCGGCCGAACTGGGACAGAACCTCGGTCTCGAGTCAGGGGACTACGTGCAGGAGATCGGCTACGACGACGACGTCGACCTCCAGCTGTGCCAGGCGATCGAGACCATCATCGGAGAGAAGATCGCGGACGGGGACGTCGACGACGTGTTCGACGTCATCCTCATGTGGTGGAGGGCCGATGACGACGACCTCATCGACGGCCTCGTCGATGCGCAGGTGACCCTCAAGGACGGCGGCGTCGTCTGGCTGCTCACCCCGAAGGCCAACCGCCCCGGCCACATCACCCCGGCCGAGATCTCCGAGGCCGCCCCGACCGCCGGCATGCATGTGACCTCGACCGTGAGCGCGGCCGAGGACTGGGCGGGCTTCCGCCTCGTCGGCAAGAAGAACTATTCATGATCCTCGGGCCCGGTGATCGGGCTCCAGACTTCTCCCTGTCCGATCAGTACGGACGGTTCCTCCACCTCGCCGAGGCGGCCGAGCGGGGGCCGGTGATCCTCGCGTTCCTGCCGTATGCGTTCTCGCCCGTGTGCGGGGATGAGATCCGTGCCCTGCAGGAGGTGCAGGACGACGCCGACGCCGCAGGTGACGCGCTCACCGTGATCGCGGTGAGCGCGGATTCGAAGTACACGCTTGCGGCGTGGGGTGACGAACGCGGGGTCACCCTGCCGCTCGGCTCGGACTTCTGGCCCCACGGCAAGGTCGCGCGGGCCTATGGCGTCTTCGACGAGGAGCACGGCGTGGCCGAACGCGGTGTGTTCGTCATCACCTCCGGCGGTACGATCGTCAGTGGCCGTCAGGTCGCACGCACGCAGACCCGTGACTTCGCGATCGAGGCTCGCATCGCCGCCGCCACCGACTGAGGAGGACCGCACCATGGCCACCATCTTCACCAAGATCATCGACGGGGAGATCCCGGGCACCTTCGTCTACGAGGACGAGCAGTGCGTGGCGTTCCTCGACGTCTCCCCGCTCACGGCCGGCCACACGATGGTCGTGCCCCGGGCGGAGATCTCGCAATGGACCGACCTCGACGAGGAACTCCTCGACCACCTCATGAACGTCGCCCACCGGATCGGTCGGGCGCAGAAGGCAGCGTTCGACTGCGATCGGATCGGGATGATGATCGTCGGCTACGAAGTCCCGCACGTCCACATCCATGTGTGGCCGACGACGTCGATGGCCGACTTCGACATCTCCGATCGGGTCCCCATGCACGACGCGGCGACGCTGGCAGGGCCCGCCGAGAAGATCCGGCAGGCCCTGGCGCAGCAGTCCTGACCCAGCAGTGCTGAACTGACTCAGCGGGGACTGGGCTCACCGCCTCCGAACTCAGTTCGCGTCGAGGTAGGACACGAGCGCATCGCGGACGAACTGCGCTCCCTGCTCGCCTCCGTAGGTGGCGGCGAACCGGGGGTCGGCGACGTACATCTCTGCGAGCCCCCGAACGTAGCCGTCCGTGTCGCCGGCGGGATCCGAGGCCGGAGTCCCGGGCACCGAGGACAGCCACTCGATGTGCCGGCGGGACAGATCCCGCGCCTCGGGCGAGTCCGGGGTCACCCCCGCCTCGGCGCCCTGGGTCCAGTCATCGGCCAGAGCTGCCGCACGGGACTGCCAGTCGCTGCGTTCGGGCGCGGACAGTCCCGTCCACCATTTCTGTGAGGTCTCATAGGCGCGGTCTCCCCACGTCTGCCGGACCTCGTCTTCGTACTCCCGATGGTCGAAGCCATCGAACATCTCCTCTGCCATGAGAGGGTCACCTGCTTTCACTCTCTCGATCGTCGCGGTGACGGCTCGGATCTGCCTCGTCAGGCGCGCTCGCTCGCGTCCGAGCGCACGCACATGGTCCGTCAGGGCGGCGACCGGATCCGTGGTGCTCTCAAGCACCTCGGCGATCCGGGTGAGCGGCAGTCCGAGATCCCGCAGCAGCAGGATCCTCTGCAGACGCACGAGGCTCGCCTCGTCGTAGTGCCGGTTGCCGTTCGCCGTCCGTGAGGACGGGGGCAGAAGGCCGATCGCGTCGTAGTGACGCAGGGTTCGACTCGTCGTCCCCGTCAGCCGCGCTGTTTCCTGTATGGACCAGTCCATGACCACCACCCTAGAAGTTGACGTTGCGTCAATGTCAACAGCGGGGGATGGGACAGCGTCGCCGCCGAGCCGTAAACGGATCAGCGGCGACGCGGGAGTGCGACCGGCGGCCGCGCTGGATCTGTGCTCAGGCGGCGGCGCGGACGGAGTCGAGGGCGGAGAAGAGGTCTTCGGCCAGGTCGTCGACGTGTTCGAGGCCGACGGAGAGGCGGACGAGTCCGTCACCCGGTTTCGCCTCGGCGGTCACCGGGCGGTGCGTCAGCGAGGCAGGGTGCTGGATGAGGGTGTCGGCGCCGCCGAGGGAGACGGCATGGACGACGAGGCGGCAGTGCTCGACGAAGTCGCGGGCGGCCTCGTAGCCGCCGGCGACCTCGAGGGCGATCATCGCGCCGGGACCCGACATCTGACGTCCGAGCAGCCCCTGGGGGTCGTGGCCTTCGAGCCCGGGGTAGTGGACCTTCGCGATCGCCGGATGGGCGCTGAGCCTCTCGGCCAGCTGCGCGGCCGTCGACTGAGCGGCGCGCATCCGCACGCCGAGTGTCCGCAGTCCGCGGTGGAGGAGGTAGGCGCCCATCGGGTGGAGGAGCGCCCCGGTGATCGCGCGGACCTGGCGCAGCCGCATCGCCCACTCGGAGTTCGTGGCGATGATGCCGCCCATGGCATCGCCGTGGCCGCCGATGTACTTCGTCGCGCTGTGGAGGACGAGGACGGCACCGTGGCGCAGCGGACGCTGGAGGACGGGGGTGGAGAACGTGTTGTCGACGAGAACGGGGACGCCTCCGGCCTGGGCGACGACGGCGTCGAGGTCGACGAGGTCGAGGCTGGGGTTGGCCGGGGTCTCGACGATGACGAGACCGGTGTCGTCCTGGATCGCCTCGGCGATGGCCTCCGGTGTCGTCCACGTCACGGTGGTTCCGAGCAGACCGGAGTCGAGGAGGTGGTCGCTGCCGCCGTAGAGGGGGCGGACGGCGACGATGTGCGGGGTGCCCGCGTTGACGGCGGCGAGCAGCGCTGCGGTGAGGGCGGCCATGCCCGTCGCGAAGGCCACGGCCTCCTCGGCGTGTTCGAGTTCGGCCAGGGCCGTCTCGAACCGGGCCACGCCGGGCTGCCACAGTCGCTGGTAGACGGCGGAGTCGCCTTCGCGCAGGGGATGGCCGGTGGCGAGCCATTCGTAGGATTCGCCGCCGGTGTCGATGTCGCCGACCGGGTTCGTCGTCGAAAGGTCGATTGCGGGGACGTGGACGCCCGCCTCGGTGAGGCCGTCCATGCCGCCGTGGACCATGAGGGTTTCGGGGTGGAGTGAGGTCATGACCGAATTCAATCCGGTTCCTCCCATGAGGGGCAAGGTTCCATCAAGGTTCTTCTGGATCAGCGCAATCGGCGAAAGAATCGTGAATCGGACTCCGAGAGAAGTGATCTGCGTCGCAGGATCTGCCGATCCGGTCTCGGAGAATTCCCATCGACGAATCACTTGACCGCGCAATCGGGTCTGCTATCGTCAACAAGCATAATCATTATGCTTAATAGGATGAGCGCAATGATCCAGCTCGAGGAGGAGTTGAACCATGGTCGATGTCGATGTCATTCAGGTCGGATTCGGTCCCGTCGGACAGGTGCATGCCGCACTGCTCGGGGCGCAGGGGCACTCGGTTGCCGCGTTCGACAAATGGCCGGGAACCTATCCGCTGCCGCGGGCAGGCCACCTCGACCATGAGATCATGCGGATCCTCCAGGGGATCGGGGCGACGGACACCTTCCGCCTGCAGGCGATTCCCATCCCCGACTACGACTGGGTCAATGCCGCCGGCGAGCTGCTGCTCCACATCGACTGGAATGCCCCGACGCCCTCGGGGTGGAAGTCGGACTACCTCTTCTACCAGCCGGAACTCGAGGAGGCGGTGCTCGAGGCGGTGGGCAGGCATCCCAGCGTCAGCGTCGAGCTCGGCTGGGAGGCGATCGGCGTGACGAACCATCCCGACCACGTCGAGGTGCGCCTGCGGCAACTCGAGAAGACCGCGGAGGGGCTGAGGCCGACAGGGGCGGAGAAGACCGTGACCGCCCGGTATCTCATCGGCGCCGACGGGGCGAACTCGTTCGTCCGCCGGCAGGTGGGCATCGAATGGGAGGACCTCGGCTTCGAGGAGGACTGGCTCGTCACGGACATCGAACCGCACGACCGGGACATGGTCATCGACATGCCCGATGCCGGTCAGATCTGCGATCCGGCCCGCCCCGTCTCCCTCTTCCGCTGGCTCGGTCGGCACACCGCGCGCTGGGAGTTCATGCTCCTCGACGGGGAGGACCCCGAGGTCATGGCCCAGGATGAGACGATCTGGTCCCTGCTCTCGCGGTGGGGAGTCGATTCGTCGAATGCGACGATCGTGCGGAAGAAGGTCTACGGCTTCCGGTCCCTCATCGCCTCGACCTTCCGCCGTGAGCGCACCCTGCTCATCGGCGACTCCGCCCATCTCATGCCCCCGTTCATGGGGCAGGGTCTGTCCTCGGGGATCCGGGACGCGGTCAACCTCGCATGGAAGCTCGACCTCGTCCTGACCGGGCGCGCCGAGGATGCGCTGCTCGATGCGTACACCATCGAACGTCGCCCGCACGCTCGAGCCCTCATCCAGACGTCGATGGACCTCGGCAAGGTCGTGTGCATGTCCGATCCCGACGAGGTGGCCGCTCGCGATGCCGCGTTCCTCGCCGGGGAGGTCCCGCCTGCGGTGTTCCCGTGGCTCTACGAGGGCGTGCTCGACGGCGGCGAGAGCACCGAGGTCGTCGGCCGGCTGGGCCTGCAGGCCAGGGTGGCGATCGACGGCAGGGACGGATTGGCCGATGATCTCCTCGGCACCGGGTGGACGCTGCTGTCCTCGCGGGCGGACTACCTCGATGAGCTCAGTGCGGAGCAGCGGGCGATCATCGACTCACTCGGCATGCGCCATGCCCATGTCAGTCAGGCAGAGCTCGATTCGCAGAACAGCATCGTCGACATCGACGCCGACTACTCGCGGTGGTTCACCCAGGTCGGTGCGCCGATCGTCATCGTCCGCCCCGACTACTACGTCTTCGGCCTCGCGAAGGATTCGGCCGACCTCGGCGGGCTGCTCGAACGTCTGGCCGCCGCGACGGAGCTGACCGGGACCGGCCAGGCGAATGAACTCACAGGACAGCTGATCCATGACTGACGTCGATGTCGATGTGATCCAGGTCGGGTACGGACCGGCCGGACAGGTGCTCGCGGCGTATCTCGGGCAGCGGGGGCATTCCGTGGCGGTACTCGAACGCTGGCCTGAGACCTACCGTCTGCCCCGTGCCGGTCACCTCGACCACGAGGCTATGCGGATCCTGCAGTCCATCGGGGCCATGGAGACGTTCCGGCTGCAGGCGATTCCTCTGCCCGACTACAACCTGGTCAACGCCGACGGCGAGGTGCTCATCCACTTCGATTGGGACTCGCCGAACCCCTCGGGGTGGAAGTCGGACTACTTCATGTTCCAACCCGAACTCGAGGAGGCCGTCGACGAGGCGGTGCGCCGTCATCCCAGCGTGAACATCGACCTGGGCTGGGAGGTCTCGACCGTGGTCGATCGCGGCGACCATGTCGAAGTGCACGTGCGCAGACTGGAGCGGATCGACGGCAAGCTCGTGCCCACGGGTGAGGAGAAGACGATCACAGCGCGCTATGTCGTCGGTGCCGATGGCGCGAACTCCCTGGTGCGGACCCAGGCCGGCATCGAATGGGAGGATCTCGGGTTCCAGGAGCAGTGGTTGGTCACCGACATCGAGCCGCACGATCCCGACATGGAGATCGACATGCAGGACACCGCGCAGATCTGCGATCCGAAGCGTCCCACCTCGGCGTTCCGCTGGTTGGGTCGGCACACCGCGCGGTGGGAATTCATGCTCCACAAGGGCGAGGACCCCGAACAGATGCGTCAGGACGAGAACGTCTGGTCGCTTCTCTCGAAGTGGAAGGTCACCCCGGAGAACTCCACGCTCATGCGCAAGACGGTGTACACCTTCCGGTCGCTCATCGCCTCGACCTTCCGCAAGGGCCGGATGCTCCTGCTCGGCGATGCCGCTCACCTCATGCCGCCGTTCATGGGTCAGGGACTGTGCTCGGGGATGCGCGATGCCGCGAACCTCGCCTGGAAGCTCGATCTCGTGCTCTCCGGGCGCGCGCCCGATGCGTTGCTCGACTCCTACACCGTCGAACGACGCCCCCACGCCCGCAAACTCATCGAGGCATCCATGCATCTCGGGCGCGTCATCTGCACTGCCGACCCGGACGAAGCCGCTGCCCGGGATGCGGCGTTCCTCGCCGGCGAAGTGCCGCCGGTGGTCTTCCCGTGGCTCGAGGAGGGGATCCTCGACGGCGGGATGAGTACCGATGTCCTCGGTCGCCTCGGCCTGCAGGCCCGCGTCGTGCGCGGCGGTGTCGACGGTCTCGCCGATGATCTGCTCGGCACGGGATGGACGGTGCTGTCCGGGCGCAAGGACTTCCTGGACGATCTCGACGAGCGACAGCAGTCGATCGCGCGAGCCCTCGGCATGCAGCGTGTGCATCTGAGCCAAGCGGTCCTCGACTCCGAGGTGAGCGCCAATGACATCGATGCCGAGTATGTGCGGTGGTTCCGGCGTCTCGGGGCGCCGATCGTCGTCGTCCGACCCGACTTCTACGTCTTCGGCACCGCACACACCTCCGCAGAGCTCGGTGCGCTGCTCGAGCGTCTGGCCGACCGGGTCGGACTCTTCGTCGATGCAGCGACTGCGGCGGGGACCGGGAGGTCGGTCGTTGTGACCCCCTGAGATGGCGAAACGCTCGATGCGGCGGCCGAGCGTGGTCGACGTAGACTTCGGCCAGGACCTACGTCCGTCAGCACTTATGCTCGCTCTACCATGATGAGGAGACGACTGAGACGATGTCGCAGAAGATCGAACTCGACGATGTCGACCGCAGGCTGCTCGCGGCGCTGAGTGAGAACGCTCGAGCTTCGGGTGCCGCTCTGGCCGCGGCCGTCGGGATCTCGGAGTCGACGGTGTCGCTGCGGCTCAAACGGCTGCGGTCGAACGGAGTCATCCGCGGCTACAGCGTCGACATCGACACCTCGGCGCTCGGCATTCCCCTGCAGGCCCTCATCTCGATCCGACTCGCTCAGCACGACCGGGCTCAGATCGACGCGTTCACGAAGGCGGCCCCGCAGTTCCCCGGGGTGGTGCGCATGTACCACATGGCCGGTGCCGACGACTATCTCCTCCACATCGTCGCCCCCGACACCGAGGCGGTCCAAGCCTTCGTCCTCGACTACCTCACCCGCTATCCCGCAGTCGCGCACACCCGCACGAACCTCATCTACCGGGTCGAGGACGGCACGGACTGGCTGCCGGGCGCGTGAGCGCACAGCGCCGAATCCCGCGGCGGCTCATGCGAGCTGTCTGAGCGGAGTCAGCGGTGCCAGGCCTCGAGGGCGCCGACGAAGTCAGCGACGAGCACCTCACGGTCGAGGCCGGTCCGGCGCTGGGCGGCCTTGATGAGACCGTCGGCACTGGCATAGCCGACGGCCCGGGCCGCAGACCGCAGGGTCGCGCCGGCGCGGATATGCGCAAGGGCGCGATTGAGTCGGGCCCGGGTGCGCCATTCGACGAACCTGAGGCCGAGGTCGGCGCGGAAGAGCCGTTCGATGTGGCGGGGACTGAGCGCGTGCGCGCGGGCGACCTCGCCCAGGGGCAGGACGAGAGCCAGAGGGCTCTCGACGATCTCCGCGACCGTGCGATGGGAGGGCTGGGGGAGTGCGAACGTCTGCTCGACCAGACCGTTGAGCAGGGCATCGAGGCGTACACGGAAGACATGCTTGTCCTCCGCAGAGCGCGGCGAGGCAGCGAGGATGCGCAGCGTCAGGTCGTGGAGCTCCGGGAAGCGGGAGATCCGCAGGCACCCGTTGGGCGGCTGTGTGCCGGGGGAGAGTCTGGGGCCGATGAGGATGCTGTCGCGGTTCTCGGCCACGGCATGCTCGACGCCGGTGCCCAGCCACACCCCGGTTCCGGCGTCGGCGACGATCCGTTGGTCCGGATGATCGCCTCGGCGAGCGATGTCGATGACGACGGATCCGCTGACGACGTGGACGAGAAGGGGATGGTCGTGGGTATGGAAGTCGTGGCCGGTGAACGACACGGGGCTTCCGGAGGACGGTGCCCACAGCGGGGTCTGTCGGGCTGGTCGAAGAGTCATGTCGCCTTTGTCGTCATCGGGTCCGAAGGTTTGGTTAGGCTGTGCTTCGTTACCGATTCTAGTCAGCCGATCCGCGTCCGAGGTGCCCATGTTCCGTCTGTTCCATCCGTCCCTGCGTCGAGCGGCGGCCGCCGTGCTCGCCGCCCTGTCTCTCCTCCTGCTCAGCGCATGTTCGGGACAATCCGTCGCCGATGACTCGCCGACACCCGGGTCGGACGGGGCCACACGGTCCGTGACGACGGAACAGGGCACGGTCGAGGTGCCTGCGGATCCGCAGCGAATCGTCGTGCTCAACTACGCACTCGCCGGTTACCTCTACGACCTCGACGCGCCGGTCGTGGCGACGACGCCGGAGGTGACGAACACCGCGGGGACGTACTCGCAGTTCTGGGCGGAGAAGGCGAAGACGCAGGGGACGACCTTTCTGCCCTGGAGCAACGACGGCTTCGACCTCGAGTCGATCGTCAACGCCGATCCCGACCTCATTATCGCGGGCGGGATCGGCTTCCCGGCCAAACATGCCGCCGACGCCTACGACCAGCTGACGGAGATCGCCCCGACCATCCTCGTCTCGGGGGACAAGCAGACGTGGCAGGACCAGTTCTCGTTCATCGCCTCAGACGTGCTGGGGAAGAAGGACGCCTACGACGGCTTCGTCACGGCCTACGAGGACAAGGTCGCCCAGGTGAAGGCCGCGATCGACGTTCCGGCCGGTGAGGTCTCGTTCCTCACGCTCGACAAGCCCGAGACGCCGTACATCCTCATCGAGGGCAAGAGCCTGTCCGCGGAGCTTGCGCCTCTCGGGTTCGTCACAGCGCCTCTGTTCGAAGAGAACGACATCGAACCCTATGTCGCCGGCGGTGACATGTTCGGTCCCTCGCTCGAGACGCTGCCCGAGGTGCTGCGGAGCGAGACCGTCTTCGTCGTGGGGTTCAACTCGCCGAAGATGAACGTCGCAGCGCTCCGGGATCAGGTGCCCTACAACCGTGTCCCCGCCTTCGAATCCGGTCAGGTCTTCGATCTGCCGTATTGGGCGCTGCGCGGTGACTACGACGAGGCGCTTGCGTTGCTCGACATCATCGAGAAGACCTTCGGCAGAAAGTGACCGCGCGGACCTGCTGACAGGGGCGGGCGCCTCGGCGATAATCGGTTCATGGCTGAGCAGAAGACGAAACCGACCGAGGCGGACGTCCGTGAGTTCATCGCATCGGCGACCCCGGAGAAGCGCCGGATCGACGGTCTGCGGCTTGCGGAGATCTTCACCGAGGTGACCGGGGTCGAGCCGGTGATGTGGGGGCCGTCGATGGTCGGCTACGGCGAGTATCAGTACCGGTCGCCGGTCAACCCGCGCAATCACGGGGTGTGGCCGAAGACGGCGTTCTCACCGCGGAAGGCGCAGCTCTCCCTCTACGGGCTCAAGGACCTGCCCGAAGGGGCGGCGCTGCTGCCCCAGTTGGGGACGTACACCGAGGGCGCGGGATGCGTGTACGTGAAGAAGCTCGAGGACATCGACGAGGCGGTGCTGCGTCGGCTCATCGCCATCGCCTTCGCACGGGAGGACGATCCCGAACCGTGACGCACAGGGGAGCCGAACCGGGGACCTGGGCGCACGGGACCGCTGCAGGCGAGGTGGACGAGTGGGTCCGGAGTTTCGCTCGATTGCTCCAGCCCGCTATCGTCGAGTCCCTTCGCGCATTGACGTCGTCTGCCACCAGTGAAGTGACCGGGGTGGGTGTGTACACCGATGACATGGGCTCGTCGCTCGTTGCCGGCGCCAACGAGCGACGGTTCTATGAGAACCTCATTGCCGAGGACCCCGGCTACGATGCGTACTATCGGTTCTACATCGGCGATTGGGCGCTTTTCTCCAGCGATCTCGCGCCCGATCCACTGGAGGAGGCCAACGCCCGATTGGCTGCGGAATGGACGGCGGCTCGAAACCAGAATGCAGAGACTGGGCGGTTGTCGAGAGCCGTGTGGGACGCGACGATGACGGCTATGCTCGCGCTCAAAGCGCAGGGTTTCTTCACGCGCTGGCCTCAGGCGGTCGTCGTCTTTCAGCCTATCGATGCGAGTATCCCGGACGAGGAAGTCAACGACTGGGTGAGAAGTCTCAACTCAGCGACACATGCGGCCGAGTACTCTGCGTGGGCGGCGAATCCATTGAGCTGAGGGCTGCTGCCTCAACCCGGCGGGGCGAAGATGAAAAAATCTCGGGCCATCGCACTGCGATGACCCGAGATCTCACTTGGTCGGGATAGCGGGATTTGAACCCACGACCTCCTCGTCCCGAACGAGGCGCGCTACCAACCTGCGCCATATCCCGTGACCAGCAACTACTATAGCGAGGGGAACGCGTTCTGAGAAATCGAGTGCGCCCTCGGTCGCAAAATGAAAGGAACGTCTCATTGCCGCTCAGTGCTGAGAGCATCACGACGACCGCACTCGACGTGCTCTCGCGCTACGGATTGGGCGATCTCTCGATGCGCAGACTCGCCCGTGAGCTCGATGTCCAGCCCTCCGCGCTCTACTGGCACGTGAAGAACAAACAGGATCTCCTCGTCCTCATCGCGACCCGGATCTGCGCCGAGGTCGATGCCCGCTGCCCCGTCACCGCCGATCCGCTCGTCACGGTGCTGGCGCTGCGCGACGTCCTCCTGCGGTTCCGCGACGGGGCCGAGATCGTCATGCTCGGGTATTCGATCGCCCCGTCCGACGTCACCCCGGCGGCGCTGCGCCCGGAGCGGTTGGGGGCGACCGCCTCGGCGGGGGCGATGGCATACGCCTTGGGGGCGGTCGCGATCGAGCAGAACCGTGTGCTCTTCGCGATCGACGATGAGAACGCCGGTGAGCGCTTCGCCGAGGTGGCCGCCGGGATCCTGCGCGAGACTAACTGACAGTTCCCGTCACCTCGGGTTTCGTGCCGGGGACCGAGACAGCCGGAGCCGTACAATCATGCTGTGAGCCCCGCATCCCCCGGTGAGCGGTCCGACAACCGCAGCACATGGACGAGACTGCTGAGGTCGGGCACCGTCCGCAGGCTGAGCATCGTCCTCGGTCCCGTCGCCGTTCTCGCGCTCTACTTCACCGTGCCGCTGGCCGAAGCGGAGATGGGCGCGATCGGACGGCTGATCGCGACAGTCATCGCATTGCTGGCGCTGGGCTTCGCTCTTCTGCGTGTGCGTCGCACCGATACCAACCTGCCCCTGCTCGTCTTGACGTTCGTGCTCGTGGCAGCCACGTTCTCCGCGATCTTCTTCGTCGTCTCGGCGAACAATCCCCACGAGTTCGACGGCATCGAGACCCGCATCGACGCCCTCTACTTCACCCTGACGACGATGACGACGACCGGTTACGGCGACATCGTCGCCATCGGACAGGTCGGGCGACTCCTCGTCTCCGCGGTGTTAGTCTTCGACCTCGTCTTCCTCGGGCTCTTCGCCACCGAGCTCTCCCGCCTCGTCGGCCGGCACCGCCATGAGGCGTCGATCGCGGACGGTGAGTGAGGGTGCTGCCGGGAGTGACTCCGCGCCTCGCAGTGCTCGCGATCGTCTACGGCGGGATCGCCGGACTCGTCGCGGCACTGACCTTCACGGGAATGACCGCACTGCAGTCGGTCATCTGGGACACCGGTGCACAGCTGTTCGGGACGAATACGACGCTGCAGATCGTCACGACGATCCTCCTCGGCGGGGCCCTGCTCATCGTCCTCGACCGGGCGGCGCCGAGCGAAGACCTCCAGACGCTGCTCAGACAGTCCGGTGACCCTGCCGGCCTCCCACGTCGTGCCGTCCTCACCACTGCTCTCGCCGCAATCGTGGCCGTCGCGTTCGGCGGTGCCGTCGGTCCCGAGGCGGGCATCGTCGCCGTCGTCGCCCAGCTCTCTACGATCGTCGCCCACCTGATCGGTGAGGACGTGGCGATGCGTCGCACGATCGGCGAGGCGGGCAGCGCCGGTGCGCTCGGCGGCTTCTACGGATCACCCCCGGGAGCCGCCGCCATCGACGGTGATGAGCTCGGACCGCGCAAGATCCTCCAGCTCGGTGCCGGTTTCGCCGGCTTCTTCGCCTTCCTCGCGTTCATGAGGCTCACTCCCGACACCGGGGGAGCGACCATCACGCTGCCCGCGGTCGACCTGCCGTATTTCGATCCGTGGCTCATCGGCATCGCCGTCATGGCGGCGCTGGCCGGCCTTCTCTTCCGCGGTCTCCACCACGCCATCGACGGTGCGGTGTCACGGATCCGCCGCCCGTGGATCGTCATCGCTCTCGGCACGGTCCTCTTCGCCGCCCTTGCCGCCGTCGTTCCGCTCGTGCGGTTCTCCGGCCACCACGAGCTCCACGATCTCCAGATGCTCACCGAGGCCGGGGACTGGTCGGCCCTGCTCGTCGTCGCCGTCGCGAAGATCGCCGCCCTCACTCTGTGTCTGGTCAGCGGTTGGCGCGGCGGTGAGTTCTTCCCGCTCGTCTTCATCGGTGCAGCCATCGGGGGTGCCGTCGCCGTCCTTGTGCCTGGGCTCGCGATCGGTGCGGCCATGGCCACGGGCATGGCCGCGACCACGGCCGTCGGATGGAAGCGACCGCTCGCGGTGCTCCTCATCCTCGTCCTCCTCGTCGACGTTCCCATGGCGTTCCCGCTGCTCATCGGCGTGGGTGTGGCATTCCTCGTCAATCTGCTCGTCTCCCGAGGTGGAGGGACATCGACCGACTCCGGCTTGGAGGAGACGGGTGCGGGTTCATCTGATCCGGACGATGTGGATGGTTCCCGTGCAGAGCGTTGAGGTGGTGTCGACCGGACGGCCGAGGCGGTTTCGGTGGGCACTGGCGCTTATGGCATACTGAACTCGCACGTTGGGGCCTATAGCTCAGTTGGCTAGAGCATCTCGCTTACACCGAGAGGGTCGGGGGTTCGAGTCCCTCTGGGCCCACCAATCGGACCACTCTCGAGAGTCCGCGTGATTGAATGTCATCCATGGCCAAGCAGCGAATGACGAGGAAGTCTGCGACGGTCGTCATCGCCGAGTCGGCGAGCACCTGGGATCTTCTCGATTGGTGGAGGCTCGAAGGCAGTGCCTGGGCCGGAACCAAAGACGTTGCGCTCGCGTATGCGCAGATTGCGCCCCCGAGTACGCTGCATGCGATGAGACCACCCGGGACCCCGCCGTTTCTGCGGATACTCACCGCTGTCTGGATCCTCATCACCTTCGTCGGCGGAATAGTACTGCACGTGTTCGGTCTGGCGCTCATCGCCGGACCCGTATTGCGCGGTGACGGCGACGTCGTCGAACTCGGCTGGGGCGGACTCTGCTTCGGTGCAGCCGCGGTTCTCATTGCGATCGATCTTCTGCTTGACTCCGGTCATTCGGACGATGGCGGCGGGTCGCGCATCGTCGCCGTCCTCTACCTCGTCCCAGCGCTGCTCGCCCTCATCGCGATTGCGGCAGCAGCGGCGACGGGGATGCCGATCAACGGCTGGATCGGTGGTGTCGGCGTCGCCTGTGGTCTGGCCATGGGTCTCATCTGCTGGTTCGCATCCGTGCGCGCACGCCGGAGAACGCAGCAGACCCCGATACAGCGGCTCTCTCGGGCTGTGGCGAAGATCCCGGCGAGAGTGCGCGTCCGCGTGATCGCCGAGATCCACGCAGGGATCGAGATCCTCGCCCGGCGAGAACTCATCAGCGCCGCCGAGGCGGAGAAAGCCAAAGCAGCACAAGCCGGGCACCTGGGACTCACCCTGGCACCCGGGTCGGCACGAGCGACACGTAGCTGACTGTGTGCCCGGCGCTCAGAGCCGAAGCCCACATGCTTGACGGGTGAGCGCGCAGCTTCTAAGTTGATCGAAAATCCCCGTGCCGTCACTCGTACTGCACACGAAGAGAACAGGTGAGCGATGGCTACAGACACCGCATGGCCGCAGCTGCGCGTCGACGACTGGACCGGCACCCGGGAGAGCCTGCACCAATGGCTGCAGATCGTCGGCAAGATCGAACTCGTCTCGACGACCCTGATCAACCACTGGTGGAACGTCACCTACGACATCAGTGCCCGTGGCCTGCGCACGCAGATCCTCATGCATCAGAGCAACCGCACCTTCGACGCCGAGTTCGACTTCATCGACAGCCGCTTCGTCCTGCGCGCCGACACCGGCGACATCGAAACCGTCGACCTCAAACCGCAGTCGATCGCCGACTTCTACCACGCCGTCATGGGCGCCCTGCTCAAGCTCGGCGTCGGATGCACGGTGTGGGCATGGCCGAACGAACTGCCCCAGGCCACCCCCTTCGCCGAGGACACCACACCACGCGAATACGATCCGGATGCAGTCCGCGCCTGGTGGCGGCAGCTGCAGCGGATCGAGAAGGTCTTCGCCTACTGGCGGGCCGGTTTCGCCGGAAAGGCCAGCCCCGTCCAACTGTTCTGGGGGTCGATGGACCTCTCCTGCACCCGGTACTCGGGACGGCCTGCCCCGGCGAGCACCTCGGCGCCTCCGAACTGCCCTCCCTGGGTGATGGCCGAAGCCGAAGACCGTGAGAACGTCGCCGTGGGCTTCTGGTCCGGCGGCAGCGATGAAGGCTCCTTCTACGCCTACGCCTATCCGGCACCTGACGGCTACTACGAGGGCACTCTCAGTGCCGGCGGCTTCGATAAGTCCTTCGGCGAGTACATCCTGCCCTACTCCGAGGTCCGCACCTCGGACGACCCCGAAGGGACTCTGCTCACCTTCCTCGACGAGACCTACGCGCGGGCCGCCGACCTCGCCGACTGGGACCGGAAGAACCTCGAAGTCAACCAGGACAGGCTCCTGCACTACCTGCCGCCGAACGACATCGAGGAGCATCGCCGGTCCTAGCCGACCACCGCTCTCATGCTCGGCGGGCGTCCGTGAGGTCGACCTCCCGCACCGGGGTCCCGCCATCGACGAAGAGCCTGCCCTCCGGAGTCAGCGCCGCAGCGATGCGCTGCCTGGCACGGACGCCGGCCTTCGGATGACGCCCGTCGAGAGCGCCGACTCGAACCGCGAAAGCCAGGTCGAAGGGCTTCTCACCGGGGACGAGAGCGAAATCCTCAGTCGCAACGCACCGCACGCGCAGACGGCCGGCGGCGATCTCCTCGGCGGCATGAGCCTCGACGAGGGCCGTGCCCTTCGCCGAGCGATCGATGACGAGGATATGACCGTTCCCGATCCGCTGGGAGACCGCCCGGGCCGCGGCCCCAGGAGCACCCCCGATCTCGAGGACGCGCATGCCCTCCCGCAACGGCAGTGCATCGACGATCGCCGTCAGTCGCGCAGACAGAGTGACCATGGACCGAGGCTACCTCGCGCACATCGACCTCGTCGACAGCGCTGGCAAAACGCAGAGAGTGCGGCCGAGCTGTTGTCATCGGCAGGAGAAGTTGCCATGATCGCACCAGGTGCGAGGGGACTCCCCGCACCTCCGTGCACCACCCGCTCAGGAGGACAACGCTCATGGCCACCGCAGATCTCGCAGCACAGTTCCACACCGCGCTCTCCAAGGGCGACGCCGACACGCTCGCTTCTCTTGTCACCCCCGATGTCACGTTCTCCGGCCCCGTCGCCCAGGCATCTGGCGCTGACGACGTCGTCAAAGGCCTGACCGAGATGGGCGCGATGACGACCTCCGACGACATCGCCGTGCAGCTCGCCGACGATGACAACGCCCTGACCTGGTCGGTGGTGACGACCAGCGCCGGACCGTCGACTCCTGCCGCCACCTGGCTGCGATTCGAAGGCGGGAAGATCGCGGAGATCCAGACCGTCTTCAACGCCGGACGCTGATCCTACGTCCCGACCGGGAGACTAACGCCGGTCGGTGACTTCCGGTTCCCCCGCCTCGGCGCCGGATCGGGGGACTGGGGCAGTGCCCCGCCACCGGGCGATGAGCGTCATCACCTGGTAGATGACGATCGCCGAGGCGGTGCCCAGGGCGATGCCGGCGAACTCGAGTCCCGCAGGTGACCACGTGTAGTTCGCGATCGCGACGATGAGGGAAACGGCGGCGGTGTTGAGGTTGATCGGGTTGGAGAAGTCGACCCGGTTCTCCACCCAGATGCGCACGCCGAGGAGGCCGATCATCCCGTAGAGCACGGTCGCGGCCCCACCGAGGACTCCCGGTGGGATCGTCGCGATGATCTCCCCGAACTTCGGCAGCAGACTGAGGATGAGGGCGATGATCGCCGCGCAGAAGTACGCGGCGGTCGAGTAGATCTTCGTCGCCGCCATGACGCCGATGTTTTCGGCATACGTCGTCGTGCCCGAACCGCCGCCGGCGCCCGCGATGGTCGTGGCGAGTCCGTCGGCGAAGAGCGCGCGCCCCGTGAGGCCGTCGAGGTCGCGACCGGTCATCGCCGCCACCGACTTCACGTGACCGATGTTCTCGGCGACGAGGACGAGGACGACGGGCAGGAACAGACCCAGGTAGCCGAGGTCGAAGGCGGGGGCGTGGAAGGTCGGCAGGCCGACCCACGCCGCGGTGGCCACCGTCGAGAAGTCGACCTCCCCTTGGATGAGCGCGGCTCCGTAGCCGACGAGGACGCCGATGAGGATCGACAGTCTGCCGAGCATGCCTCGGAAGAGCACGGAGGAGACGATGATCGCAGCGATCGTGATCACCGCCGTCAGCGGCGCCTCCTGCACCCACCCCCAAGCGGCCGGGGCGAGGTTGAGTCCGATGAGAGCGACGATCGAGCCGGTGACCACCGGCGGCATCGTCACCTCGATCCACCGCACTCCCGCGAAGTGGACGACGAGGCCGACGAGGGCGAGGGTGACGCCGACGGAGATGATCCCGCCCTGGGCGAGGGCCATCGCGTTCGACTCGAGCTTCTCGCCCGAGGTGGCCGCGAACCCGGTGACCGCCCCGATGGGGGCGAGCAGACCGAACGACGAACCGAGGTAGGACGGCATCATCCCCTTCGTGATGAGGAGGAAGAGGAGAGTGCCGATCGCGGTGAAGAACAGGGTCGTCGACGGCGGGAAGCCGGTGAGCAGGGGGACGAGGAACGTCGCGCCGAACATTGCGACGACATGCTGGGCGCCGATGCCGATCGTCCGCGGCCACGTCATCCGCTCCTCGGGGAGGACGATCTCCCCGGGCCGGATCGTCTTCCCGTCACCGTGGATGCGCCACGGCCATCCTCTGGTGCTGTCCTCAGTCCTCATCCGCACCCTTCCTGCGCTCGTGCTGCCAGCGTTCTGGCCCTAGTGCAGTGTATGCGAGGACGCTCACGCCTCACGGAGGCTGCGTTTGAGGATCTTGCCCGCCGAATTCTTCGGCAGTTCGGACACGAAGGACACCCGTTTGGGCACCTTGAACCCTGCCAGCCGATCCTTGACATGGGCGATGACGTCCGCCTCGGCGATGTCACCGGCATCGTCCCTGAGCACGACGAACGCGGAGACCGCTTCGATCCACTTCTCATCGGCCATGCCGACGACGGCGACCTCGGCGACACCGTCCATCGCGAAGATCGCATCCTCGACCTGCCGGCTGGCCACGAGCACCCCGCCGGTATTGATGACGTCCTTGACCCGGTCGACGACCTCGACGAAGCCCTCGGCATCCCGGCGCACGAGATCCCCGGAGTGGAACCAGTCGCCGTCGAACGCCTCGGCGGTCGCCTCGGGACGCTCCCAGTATCCCGAGCACAGCTGCGGGGACCGGTAGAGGATCTCCCCGAGGTCACCGTCTGCGACATCGTCACCGGCGGCATCGACGACCCGGGCTTCGACGAAGAGGACCGGACGTCCGGCCGATCCGGGATGCTCATCGTGCTCGTCGGGACGCAGCACCGTGCACAGCGGGCCGAGTTCGGACTGGCCGAAGCAGTTGTAGAAGCCGAGGTCCGGAAGCCGCTCCCGCAGCGCTGCGAGCACGGGTCCGGGCATGATCGAGGCACCGTAGTAGGCCTTGCGCAGGCTGTCCAGGTTCCGGGTGTGCAGCTCCGGACTGTTCGCGATCGCCACCCACACCGTGGGAGCGGCGAAGAACGAGGTGATCTGCCGCTCCTCGAAGAGGGCGAGCAGCTGATCGGGGACCGGGGCGGGGACGATGATGTTGTGCGCCCCGACGGCGAGATTGGGGATGAGGAAGACGTGCATCTGAGCGGAATGGTAGAGCGGAAGGGCATGCGCGACCCGGTCGGTGGCGGCGAAGTCGAGGCTGGTCAGGCACGAGAGGTATTCGTGGACGAGCGCACGATGCGTCATCACCGCACCCTTCGGCGCCGAGGTGGTCCCCGAGGTGTACAGCAGCTGGGCGACATCGTCGTCGTACACGTCGAATTCGCCGTCTCCGACCGGTGCGATGTCCGGCGCCGAGGCGGGGGCGAGGATATCGGTGAACGCGCGGACCTGGGCGGCCGCCCCGTTGTCGGTGGCTGTCACGGCATCGATGAGATCGTCGTCGGCGAAGACGACCTCCGCCCCGGAATTGCCGAGGATGTAGTCGAGCTCATCGCCCTTGAGCTGGAAGTTCACCGGCACATGGATGAAGCCGGCCCGGGCACAGGCGAGGTAGAGCAGGGCGAAGAGGTCGGAGTTCTTCCCGTAGGCGGCGATCCGATCGCCCTTGACCGCGCCGAGCTCCCGCAGATGACGGGCCACTCCGGTGACAGCGGCATCGAGGTCGGCATACGACCAGATGCGGTCGGCGAACTCGATAGCGGTGCGGTTCCCGAAGCGTCCCGCGCTGCGGCGGACGATGTCGGCGACGGTCGAGGAGACAGGGCGGATGGGCGTCGTCGGTGACGCATCAGTGGTCATGGTGACAATCTAGCGGTCGACGACCTCGGTGAGAAGATTCCCCGCCGACCCGCCGGCGCCCATCGACTAGGGTGGGCCTATGAGGTATCCGACGGTGAGAGAATGCGTGGACGTCTTCGACTCCCTGTGGCCGCCTGACCTGGCCGAGGACTGGGACACCGTGGGACTGGCCGTCGGGGATCCCGACGCCGAGGTGCGCTCGATCCTCCTCGCCCTCGACCCCACCGACGCCGTCATCGCCGAAGCCGTCGTCCTCGGCGCCGACCTCCTCTTCACCCACCACCCGCTGCTCCTGCGGGGCGTGACATCGGTGAGTGCCGGCAGTCTCAAAGGCGGGGCGGTCCACACTCTCATCACGAACGGCATCGCCCAGTTCAACGCCCACACGAACGCCGATTCCGCCCTCGGCGGGGTCTCCGACGTCCTCATCGCCCTCACCGGTATCACCGAGTCCCAGCCGCTGGTGCCCCACCCCGACGGCTCCGGTCGCGGGATCGGGAGAGTCGGCGACCTCGGCGATGTGAGCACGGTGCGCGATATCGCCCGGACGCTGGCCGAACGGCTCCCGCCGACGACGACAGGTGTGCGCATCGGCGGTGACCCGGCCGCCGAGGTCACGCGCGTCGCCGTGTGCGGGGGAGCCGGCGATTCCCTGTTCGACGCGGTGCGCGCGAGCGGAGCCGACGTCTACATCACCGCCGACCTGCGTCATCATCCGGCCACGGAGGCCCTCGACACCGCCAACCGCGGACAGGCCCGACCGCAGCTCATCGACGTCTCCCACTGGGCGTCGGAATCCGTGTGGCTGGCAGCGGCCCGGGATGCCCTCGACACCGCGTTCGCCGACCGCGGGCTCTCCGTCGCCCTCCAGTCCTCCGCCGTCAACACCGATCCCTGGGTCGAACGCTACTGAAAGGGATCCGACCATGATCCTCACCGACGCTCAGCGCTCCACACTTCTCGAGCTCATCGACCTCACCGCCCGCTCCCGGGCGCTGCGGCACGAACACGACCACCCGGCAGACGCCCCGAAGCTCCAGGAGCTCATCGGCCGCCACAAGGCCCTCGGTGAGGAGAAGTCCTCCGTCGCCGAGGTGATCGCCGGGTTGGAGACCGAGAACGCTGAGCTGAGCGCCGCGATCGAGAAGCAGAACGCGCAGATCGCGAAGAAGACCGCCGAACTCAACGACGGCACCGGGCTGACCAGTCGCGACCTCGTCCACCTGCAGGAGGAGATCGCCGCCCACGAGGGCAAGGTCGCCGAACTCGAGGAGACCGAGCTCGAGTCGATGGAGAGGCTCGAGACCGCGCAGACGGAGCTCGCCGGGGTCGAGGCGAGCATCTCCGAGGTGACCGCCGAAGGCAAGACCGTCCAGACAGGGATCAAGGACCGGAAGGCCGCTCTCGCCGGTGAACTCGACGAACTCGGCAGCCAGGAGTCACAGCTCAAAGCGGATCTGCCGCCCGACCTCGTCCGCCGTTTCGAAGGCAATGTCGCCCAGGGCGGTCCCGGGGCGGCGGTGCTCACGGGCCCGAACTGTCAGGCCTGCGGTCAGGAGATCAGCGGGATGACGTGGCACGCGTGGCTGGCCGAGGACGTCAACGAGGTCCACGCGTGCGAGGAGTGCGAAGCGGTGCTGCTGCGCCGGTCATAGTCGCAGGCGGTGGGCTGCGATCGGTGGGAGCGGCGGGCTGAGCAGGGCTCAGTCGCGGAGGACGATCGTCAGCGCTGCCGGCCGTGAGGCGGTTCCGGTTGCGAATTCGACCTCGTAGTGCTCGCCGGCCCGGGAGACGAGGTCATCGATGGTGTCCGGGAGTCCGCGGTCATCGCGCAGGAGCCTGCCGACGAACTCACCGCGGTAGAATTTCGCCCAATGCGAGACGACACTGCGTTTGGTGCCGGTGTCCTTGACCGCGCCGAGGGTGACGACCTGGGTGTTCGGGCCCGGCCAGGCCGCACGGTAGTCACTTGACCGGCAGTCGAGGATGACCTCGGCCGGGTCGACGGCGAAGGACTTCGCGAGGATCGGCTTCCACCACGTCGAGAGGCGCCCGAGCTGACCGAGGTCGGTCTTCATCGCCAGGCGGTAGGCGGGAATGGGGTCGAGGCCCGCGACCTGACCGAAGACGGCGGAGAAGACATGGACATCGCGCAGTCGAGCGGCGGTTCCCGCATCGGTCTCGGCCGCGGCCACAAGGTCGGCGGCGCCCATCGCCTCGTAGAGGACGCCGGTGTAGGTGAGCAGGGCGGGAGCGCACGGTTGGGAGTCGATCGTGACATTGCGGGCGACATCCTCGGCGAGAGATGCCCCGACACCGAGTGCGGTGAGCGCGTCCTTGCGTTTGGAGACCTTCTTCAGGGCCCCGAGGACCTGCTTGCGTTTGGCGGTGAGATCCGGGGAGGAGAGCGCCGTGAGGTCGAGCGGGTCACCGGTGACCGGGGGAGTCTTGCCTTCGGACGGCGGGAGGAGGATCTTCACCACTCCATCGTATTCGGCGGGCCTGACCCGCGTCGTGACGGTCGCCTGTTGGATTCGTCACGAGCGCCGGGCCGGATCAGTGCCCAGTGTCGCGCACGGGTAGACTGACCTGAGAGGACAGGTCACCAGACGGTCGCGGCCGCAAGGCTGAGGAACGTCCGGGCTCCGCAGAGCAGGATGGTGGGTAACGCCCACCCGGGGCAACCCGCGGGCAAGTGCAACAGAAAGCAGACCGCCACGCGACCTCGGTCGCGGGGTAAGGGTGAAACGGTGGTGTAAGAGACCACCAGAGTGCCGGGTGACCGGTGCTGCTGGGTAAACCCCATCCGGAGCAAGATCAGACAGACGGCGTTCGAGGCTGCTCGCCGAGCCGTCGGGTGGATCGCTCGAGGCCGGTGGTGACATCGGTCCCAGATAGATGGCCGTCAATCGAGAAGGGCAACCGACTCGATGACAGAACCCGGCGTATCGGTGGCCTGTCCTCCCTTACTTTCGGGCCGCAGGCCTCAGCCGAGGCCCTGTAGGCCATGGTCAGCGCCGCAGCACCACAATGTCCTTCGCCGTCGAGACAAGGGTGCGCGCCCGTCGCACCAGCGTCTCCGCTTTTGCCTCAGACATGAGACCGGTTCCGTACTCGATCTCGCTCTTCGCGGAAACGAGTTGTCGCAGGCTCCGCTCGGCGTCGGCGGCAACGGATCGGCCCCCAAGCACATCTCGCAGTTCTCGGGCTGCGCGAGAATGGTCCTTCGTCTTTCCTGTCGCGCCTGAAAGCGCAGTGACGACAGCGTCTTTGGCACAGATACCGGCATGTACGGCGTCACCGCTGGCAACGGTGAGGCGTTCCAGAACGAGGTTGTCCTCCGCCGAGTCCAGATATTCCTGCGCCTTGCGCAGGAATAGCCGAGCGGAATTCTGCTGTTCTGAGCGTTGTCAGCCGACCCGCGGCTCGCGGTGGGGGAGAGCACCGACGAGCGTAATGCCGTCACGAAGGATATCCCTGACGATGGGTTCTCCTCGTTTGACTGCCGCGTCGAACTCTTCCGGTGTGAAGACGAGAACGTCACACGAGTTGCCCATGCCGGCGTGCACGCGCTGAGCCAGACGACCGGATTCGTCCCAGTCACTGGAGCCGATGACGGCAAGATCGATGTCACTGTCGGTGCTCGCTTCTCCGGTGGCAGTCGAACCGAAGAGAACGACCGCGTCGACAGCATTCGTCTCGATGTGTGCTTCGATGACCCTGGTCAGCATGCCTATGGGATCGACGAGCCCGCGCAGCGAGGGCACTGTTGCATGGTCTTCGTTGATCGAGTAGGTGATCGACGATCCGACTGCGGTCTGCTCGACGATTCCCAGCTCGACGAGGGCTCTGAGCGCCTGCTGCACCGACCACAGGCTGTGGTCACCGTCGAGAAGCGAATGAACCCTGCGACCTGTTGGGTGGGCGCCGGTCCGCAGGAGGAGAGCGAGCACCGCGCCGCGTGCACCGGTGATCAGCCCTCCGAAGGGCTCATCGAATTTCATGTGACCAGAATACCGGTCACGTGATTGTCTGAACAGTCACATGGCTGGTGTGACGATCAGCCGAGGCCCTTCCGCACTCGCGGTTTGCCGTCGTTGACGGCGAGGATCGCGGCACCGACGATGCCGGCGTTGTTGAACATCTTCGCCGGGCACATCACGGCCCGAGTGGAAATGAGCGGCAGGAACTCGTCGTGGCGCTTCGAGATGCCGCCGCCGACGATGATGAGGTCCGGGGCGACGAGCAGCTCGACCTGCGAATAGTACTGCTGCAGGCGACCAGCCCACTCGTCGAACTCGAGCTCCTCACGGACTTTGACCGACTCCGCCGCCTGGGTCTCCGCGTCGCGGCCGTTCATCTCGATGTGGCCGAGCTCGGTGTAGGGCACCAGACGCCCCTGCGTGAACAGCGCCGTCCCGATGCCCGTGCCCAGAGTCGTCAGCAGCACGGTCTTCTTCCGATACTTCCGTCCGGCTCCGAAGACCATCTCCGCCAGACCCGCGGCGTCGGCGTCGTTCATGATGAAGAACTGCCGACCCATGCGGTCACGGAGGATCGCCTGGATGTTCGATCCGATCCATGACTTGTCGAGGTTCGCCGCGAAGTGGACCTCGTCATCGAGCACGACCCCAGGGAAACCGCAGCCCAGTGGCAGAGCGTCGAGGACCGCGCGGTCGGCGACGACCTCGAGTTCGAGGGCACGGGCGACGAGGAGCTCGACCACCTCGGCGATGGCATCGGCAACCGCATCCGGAGTGCTCGGCTTCGGGGTGAGGACTCGGACGCGTTTGAACGCGAGCTGACCGGTCTCGGTGTCGACGAGGGCGGCTTTGATCCCGGTGCCTCCGATGTCGATGCCGATGGCGAAGCGGGCCGGCGTGTCGTCAGTCATCTGAATCCTTGGGCAGCGGGCCGCCGGCGATCGCCGAGGCGGGGTCGGGCAGGGTGAGGATGTCGGCACCGGTGTCGGTGACGACGAGGGTGTGCTCGAACTGGGCGGAGCGCTTCCGGTCCTTCGTCACGACCGTCCACGAATCGTCCCAGACATCCCACGCCTCGGTGCCGAGGTTGAGCATCGGTTCGATCGTGAAGATCATGCCCGGCTCCATCACCTCGGCGTGGGCGGGCGCGGCATCGTAGTGAGGGACGATGAGCCCGGAATGGAACTCCCGCCCCACGCCGTGGCCGCTGTAGTCGCGGACGACTCCGTAGCCGAAGCGCTTCGCGTACTTCTCGATGACGCGGCCGATGACGTTGATCTCCCGCCCCGGACGCACCGCCTTGATGCCGCGCATCGTCGCCTCCCATGTGCGTTCGATGAGCAGGCGCGAGTCCTCATCGATCTCGCCGACGGCGAACGTGTAGTTCGTGTCCCCGTGCATGCCGCCGATGTAGGCGGTGATGTCGACGTTGACGATGTCGCCGTCCTCGAGCACCGTCGAATCGGGGATGCCGTGGCAGATGACCTCGTTGACCGAGGTGCACACGGACTTCGGGAATCCGCGGTAACCCAGCGTCGACGGGTAGGCACCGTGATCGGCCATGTACTCGTGCGCGACCCGGTCGATCTCATCGGTCGTGACCCCGGGGGCGATGATCTCACCGACGGCGGCGAGCGCGTTGGCCGCGATGCCTCCTGCGGTGCGCACCCGTTCGATCTCCTCGGGCGTGTAGTGGTTGCCGCCGCGCCCTTCGTCGGCGTCGGCGCGCCCGACGTACTCGGGACGGGTGATCGAGGCGGGGACGTGACGTTCGGGGGAGAGCGTTCCGGGCGTGATGAGACGAGGATGGGCTGTCATGATGGTCACGATTCTAGAGCCCCGGCGCACCGATATTCCACCGGCGCGCACGGCCGGGGTCCGAGCCCGGCGACCGGAAAGCATAGACTCGGAATGGACATAACCGATGACGAGACTATGGGACCGCGACTGGAGGTGCGATGAGCGAGCATTCGGATCTGCCCGGCCAGGAGTTCTCCGGACTCAGTGAGGTCGTCAGCCTCACCAGCGCCCCGCAGCAGATCGCCGACCACATCCTCTCCGGCATCGCCGTCGGCGCCCTGCCGGAAGGCACGCTGCTGCCGGGGGAACGGGCACTGGCCGCCGACCTGCAGGTCTCCCGCTCCAGTGTGCGGGCAGCGCTCGAGCGCCTCGAGCGCCTCGGCGTCGTCGAACGTCGACGTGGTCGCGGCGGCGGCACCTTCGTCGCGAGCGCAGCCCCGGCCACCCTGGCTCCGATGGCCGGACGGATCGAGGAGTTCCATGCCGAACGGCGCAACCTCCTCGACGCGCGCGCCGTCTTCCAGAACAGCCTCGCAGCCACCGCGGCGCTGCGGCGCACCGACAACGAACTCGATGAGCTCTACGACTTGGCGGCGGCCTACTCCGAACAGCCTGAGGCCAGCGCCGCTCGCACCGCTGATGCTCGATTCCATTTCGCCATCGCCCGGGCCGGTCACAACCCCGAGCTCGTGCGCATCGCCATCGACATCGACACGCGGATCAACGCCGGCTTCCGGCACGACCCCTTCTCGCACGAGCTCTTCGACCGTGCGGTCATCGACCATGCCGCGATCGTCGAGGCGATCGCCGCCGGTGACGCCGCGGCGGCCGGGCGACTGTGCGAAGACCACTTCCGGTCGACGACGATGCGCGAAAGCCGGTAGGCGGCATCGACCGTCGACACTGATCGTTCGGCGTTGCGCACGGCAGTCGTTCGCGGTTGTACACGGCGGCGGCCCTGTAGACGTCCCCGCGGGGACGTTCTACCGGTGGATGCGCCTTATCCAGGTAGGTACTATTCCGGCGTCGCCGATGCTCGTGTCGACGTGTTCAGCTTGAGGATCAGCGCTTTCTCTTCGTCGGAGAGGTCGGAAGCCGCGAGGACGTCCTGGAGGACATCTGACTTCTTGGCGATGTAGGTGGTGATGTCTATCTCGGGGTCGCGAGCCAATTCCACCTTCACTGCTCCGTATCTCTCACGGAAGTCTGCGCGGCGTCGAAGGATGTCACGGACGGCCAGATGGTTGCGCAGATGCAGCGTCCCATCCACGCAGACGTAGACGTTCCGTGGCGGATGTTCGTCCGGTGCTTCCAGCGCCTCTCGATCTGTCACGCCGAGATCGCCGCGGTGAACGTAACCTTTCGTTGCGAGAGCAGATAGCGCCGCGGCGACGTGCTGCCGCTTCACGATGATGTCGATGTCGAGGATCGGTTTCGCTGCTAGGTCCGGCACCGAGGTGGAGCCGACGTGCTCGATCGACACGACGGGCAGCGTCTCTAGCGTGCGGCTCAAGTCGCCCGCGACGTTCGCGAACTGCGTGGGCCACGCTTCCGAGTACGGAACGACTTCAACAGGCATGACGAGATCATCTCACGGTGATCGCGTGGTGATGTTTGACGCGCGAAGCGCGGAGTAGTCGTCGTGGGTGCTGCCGGAGAGCGAGCGAAGTTCCCGAAGGTTGCGACGCTGAAATCGAGCATGTCCGCGAGGACTTTGGCGGGGACTGCGCTTGCGAGGCGGAATCGGGCGGTGTTCTGCAACTCGGAGATGATGACGCCGAGCGGGCGGAGTCGCCGGTTGAGTTATTGCAAGCCACGGGGTCGGCCAGGTCGGAGGCACGGGAATAGCCAGCCCTCGGACGGTACCCCCGGGAAGAGATCACATTGTTCTCTGGTGTGGGTGGCAATCGGATCGGGGAGCGCGAGTGGGCGATCTCCGATGAAAAGGTCGAGGTGGCGCCTTCATCGCGGAGCTGATTGAGGAGCACTTCCGGCACACGACGATGCGCGAGCAGACCTAGGGCCTCCGGCACACACCTCCTTGGGACGTCCCCGCGGGGACGTTTTGCCCTCCGCGGCGGGGACGTGCTCGGCCCTGCCGACGTCCCCGCGGGGACGCTTTCTCTCACGTCCTCCCTGCAGTGGCACTTCATCCCTAAAGCGATACGTCCTACCCGGAGCGCGCAAGCGCATCCGCGGCACCACTGTGCACGTGAAGCGGCACAACCTCGGCGAAGGAATGCGAAGCGCACCGTGGGCGTCTGTTCATCCCCGTGCAGGGGGAGGAACAGACGCCCACGGTGCGGTATGCGCTCAGGCGCCGGCTGCGACCGGAGCCTAAGCCGGCGCCCGCAGCGACTGGCGCCTCAGTTCGCGACGACTGGGCCCGCTACCGAGCGTGAACCAGCCGGTCGGGGTTGACTCAGTTCGCGAGCGCGTGCGCGACGGAGACGGCCTCGAGGCCGAACGCCTCGGCGACGTTGTCGTTCGTCACGTGACCGTTGTGGGTGTTGAGCCCACGGGCGAGACCGGCGTCGTTCGACAGGGCCTTGTGCCAGCCCTGGTCGGCGAGCTTGACGGCGAACGGCAGGGTCGCGTTCGTCAGCGCGGCGGTCGCAGTGTTGGGCACAGCGCCGGGCATGTTCGCGACGCAGTAGAAGATCGACTGGTGGACGACGTAGGTCGGGTCGTCATGCGTCGTCGGGTGCGAGCCCTCGAAGCAGCCGCCCTGGTCGATCGCGATGTCGACGAGCACGGAGCCGGCCTTCATGCCCGCGACCATGTCGTCGGTGACGAGCTTGGGGGCCTTCTTGCCCGGGATGAGGACCGAGCCGATGACGAGATCGGCCGTCGACAGGGACTTCGTGATCTCGTACTTGTTCGACACCTTCGTCGCGATCGCACCGTTGAAGGTCTCGTCGATCTGGCGCAGGCGCGGGATGTTGATGTCGATGACCTCGACGTTGGCACCGAGGCCGAGCGCCATGCGGGCGGCATTCGTGCCGGCCACACCGGCGCCGATGACGACGACGTTGGCCTTGTCGGTGCCGGGCACGCCGGAGAGGAGCACGCCGCGGCCGCCTTCGGCCTTGAGCAGGCTGTGCGCGCCCACCTGGGTCGAGAGGCGACCGGCGATCTCCGACATCGGGGCCAGCAGCGGCAGGCCGCCGCCGTCGGGCTGCACAGTCTCATACGCGATGGCCGTGGTGCCGGCCTCCATGAGCGCCTTCGTCAGTGCTTCGTCGGCGGCGAGGTGGAGGTAGGTGAAGAGGATGAGGTCCTTGCGGAGGAAGCCGTACTCCTGGGCGATGGGCTCCTTGACCTTGAGGACCATGTCACCGGCGGCCCACGTACTCGCGGCGTCGGGAGCGATCGTGGCGCCGGCTGCGGTGTATTCGTCGTCGCTGATGAATGAGCCTTCGCCGGCTCCGGCCTGGACGGTGACCTCGTGGCCGCGGGAGACGAGCTCGTGGACGCCGGCAGCGGTGATGGCGACCCGGAACTCGTTGTTCTTGACCTCTGTGGGCACTGAAATGCGCATTGGATTCCTTCTCTCATGGCGCCCCGTGACCGGGGCAGGTCCGACCGTGCGGGGCAGCGGTCGAGGGTACATCTCACTCTAAGCGTCTGAAGGTCTGGGAGGCAAACCTTTACGTGCCCATTTCGTGGCGAATGTTGCGGAATCGGTTGTCCACGATGCGAAAAATTACGGAAACGTACACTTCTGAGTCTCTCGGGACTGGTCGAGGGGGAGACTGCCCCGGTACGGAGCTCACATGCACCGATCAGGGCCGACACCTCGGCGATCACCCCTGGCAGGAGGCCTGCGAACCGGTAAGCTGACACCGTCAGGGCACCACGACACGAACGACGGAAGGCTGGCCATGGGACTGTTCAAGGATATCGACGAAGCGAACTCGAAGTGGTACTTCAACACCGCGACGGGCGAGGTCGAACAGGGGCTCGTCAGCGACTGGACCCACCGGATGGGCCCGTACAACACCGAAGCCGAGGCCAAGGACGCCCTCGAGCAGGCTAAGAAGCGCAATGAGGAGTGGAACGAAGCCGACGAGAAGTGGAACGGCTGATCGATGTCGAAGCAGGAAGAGTTCGTCCTCCGCACCGTCGAGGACCGTGAGGTCCGGTTCATCCGGCTGTGGTTCACCGACGTCCTCGGCGGGCTGAAGTCGGTGGCGATCGTGCCCGCCGAACTCGAGGGGGCGTTCTCCGAGGGCATCGGCTTCGACGGTTCGGCGGTCGAAGGGCTCTCCCGGGTATACGAGGCCGATATGGTCCTCAAGCCGGACCCGTCGACGTTCTCACTTCTGCCCTGGCGCGGAGAGACCGAACCGACGGGTCGGATGTTCTGCGACATCCACGTCCCCGGCGGCGAGCCGGCGAAGGCCGATCCCCGCAACGTCCTCAAGCGCACGCTCGAGGCCGCTGCGAAGAAGGGCTTCACCTTCTACGTCCACCCCGAGATCGAGTTCTACCTCTTCCGCTCCGGCAACCTCGACTCCGGCAACGGTTCGGTGGGTGCTCCCGTGCCCGTCGACACCGCCGGCTACTTCGACCATGTCAACGGCGGGACCGCCAACGACTTCCGGCGTTCAGCGGTGACGATGCTCGAGGCGATGGGGCTGTCCGTCGAGTTCTCCCACCACGAAGCTGGGCCAGGTCAGAACGAGATCGACCTCCGCTACGCCGATGCGCTGACGATGGCGGACAACATCATGACCTTCCGCTCGGTCATCAAGGAGGTCGCGATCGCCCAGGGCGTCTACGCCTCCTTCATGCCCAAGCCGATGCCCGACCATCCCGGCAACGGCATGCACACCCACGTCTCCCTCTTCGAAGGGGAGAACAACGCCTTCTTCGAACCCGGGGCGACCTACCAGCTCTCGAAGACCGGACGCCAGTTCATCGCCGGCCTCCTCCACCATGCGGCCGAGATCACCGCGGTGACGAACCAGTACGTCAACTCCTACAAACGGCTGTGGACCGGCCACGAAGCGCCCTCCTACATCTGCTGGGGCCACCGCAACCGGTCGGCACTCGTCCGGGTCCCGCAGTACAACTCGGGTAAATCGTCCTCGGCTCGGGTGGAGTACCGCGGCCTCGACTCCTCGGCGAACCCGTACCTGTCCTACGCGCTCATGCTCGCCGCCGGCCTCCAGGGCATCGAAGAGGACTACGAATTGCCCGAAGAGGCCGAGGACAACGTGTGGCTGCTCTCGGACACCGAACGCCGGGCCATGGGCATCCGTGCGCTGCCGGCCAGCCTCGCCGAAGCGCTGGAGATCATGGAGGGCTCCGACCTCGTAGCCGAGACCCTCGGTGAGGAGGTCTTCGACTTCTTCCTGCGCAACAAGCGCCAGGAGTGGACGGAGTACCGGGCGCAGGTGACGCCTTACGAGCTCAGCAAGCACTTCTCCGCGATGTAGACCGATGGCTCGGATCACCTCCAGGACTCCTGCCGCCTCCGCCTCGGCGAATCGCTTCCTCGACGACATCGACGGTGTCCTCGGGCTGCCGCTGGCCACCGACTCCCGGTTCGTCGACCTCGTCGAGGCCACCCCCGACCCGCAGCAGGCGGCCCTCGGCCTCCTCCGCGTCCTCGAGCAGACCGACGACGACGGTGCCGCCTTCGTCGCAGCGGCCGGGGCCAGCGGCCCGGGGCCCGTGAGCGGGGACGACCTCAACCGTCCGCTGCTCGCCCGACTGCTGCGCGTCCTCGGCACCTCCGAGGCGATGGTCGACCACCTCGTGCGCCATCCCGATTCGCTGGGTCTCCTGCTCGAACAGGCCCCGTACCTGATGATCTCCACCCCGCAGGCCTCCGCGAGCGCGCTGCGGCACACCCTGCTCGGGGCCGTCGGCGCCGATGCCGACACCTCCGCCCCCCGCGCCGAGCACATCGGCACCGACGGGATCGCCCGCCTGCGCCGCGCGTACCGCGACGTGCTTCTGCGCCTCATGGCCGATGACCTCTTCGCGGAATCGCCGGAGGAGATCGTCGACCTCGTCACCGCCGTCCTCTCCGACCTCGCCGCGGCCGCGATGGAGGCGGCGCTGGCGATAGCGCGGGCTGAGCTCGACCCGACCGGCGAGGTCCGCCTCGCCGTCATCGCCCTGGGCAAGACCGGTGCCCGGGAGCTCAACTACGTCTCCGACGTCGACGTCGTCTTCGTCCTCGCCTCCGACTCGAGCGACGAGCAGCGCCGGGTGGCCACGGAGATGGCCCAGCGGATGCGAGCGATCCTCTCCGATCCCGGTGCCGAACCCGCGCTGTGGGAGGTCGACACCGCCCTGCGGCCCGAGGGCAAGGCCGGCGCACTCGTGCGCACGATGTCGGAATACGAGCACTACTACTCCGACATCGCCAAGAACTGGGAGTTCCAGGCGCTCCTCAAGGCCCGACCCGTCGCCGGGGACCCCGAGGTCGGGGAGGCGTTCGCCGACACGTTCGGCCCGCAGGTGTGGGTGGCGGCCGGTCGGGAGGGCTTCATCGACGGAATCCGGGCGATGCGACGCCGCGTCGTCGACCTCATCCCCGCCGCCGAGGCGCCCCGACAGATCAAGCTCGGACGCGGAGGACTGCGCGACGTCGAGTTCTCCGCCCAGCTCCTCCAGCTCGTCCACGGACAGAGCGATGATGAGATCCGCACCCCGAACACGCTTCTCGCCCTCGCCGCTCTGGGAGAGCACGGCTACATCGGACAGGACGACGCCGCCGCGTTCTCCGCCGCCTACCGTTTCATGCGCGTCGTCGAGCACCGGGTGCAGATCCCGCGGATGCTGCGCAACGCGCTCATCCCCGACGACGAGGCGAAGCTGCGGATGCTCGCCCGCTCCGTGTTCTCCTCCGGCACCCGGTCCGGCGCGCGCCTCGAGGAGACCCGCCGGGACTACTCGAAGCAGGTCACCCGGCTCCACGACCAGATCTTCTACCGGCCCATCCTCGACGCCGCAGTCGGCGTCCACGGCGCCGTCGTCGACGCCCACCACCGCGGCACGAGCCTGCAGGCCGCCGCCGACCGGCTGCGGGCCTTCGGCTACCACGACCCGCAGGGCGCGCTGGGCCACATCAAATCGCTGACGACGGGCATGTCGCGCACCGCACTGGTCATCAAGCAGGTCCTGCCCGCCCTGCTCGACTGGTTCTCCGACGGGGTCGACCCCGATGCCGCGCTCCTGTCGTTCCGTCGCCTCACCGACTCCCTGTCCTCGTCGGGCTGGTTCCTCAAGATGCTCCGCGATTCGGGACTGGCCGCGAAATCCGTCGCCGAGGTGCTCACGCTCTCCGGCTACGCCACGGAGCTGCTGCTGCGCCAACCGGCGGCGGTCGCCTGGCTCGACGACTACCGGAGTCTCGCAGCCCGGGATCCCGAGGTCCTCGGAGCCGAGATCGACGGGCTGCTCTCCCGCCACCAGGGGTCCGCCGTCTCTCGGATCCGCGAGACCTACTCGCGCGAACTCCTCCGCATCGCCCTGCGCGACGTCCTCGACGTCGGCGACCGGGCGGAGGTCCCCGGCGACCTCTCCGATCTCATGGACCTCGCCGTGTCCGGGGCACTGCAGGCCGTGCGTCTCGACCTCGACGACGAGACGATCCCCGCCTACGACTTCGCCGTCGTCGCGATGGGCCGCTGGGGCGGGCGGGAGATCGGCTACTTCTCCGACGCGGATGCGATGTTCGTCTACCGTGCCCACGACGAGGGTCTCGACGCCGAGGCGCGGGCGAAGCTGAGCAAGCACGTGAACAAGGTCGCCCTGCAGCTGACCTCGCGCCTCAAGGCGAGCGAAGGCGCCAAAGGCATCGACCTCGACGCCGACCTGCGCCCCGAGGGCAAGAACGGCCCGCTTGTGCGCACGTTCGCCTCGTACCAGTCCTACTATGCGAAGTGGTCCGAACCGTGGGAGGCCCAAGCTCTGCTGCGCGCCCGCCCCGTCGCCGGTGACGACTCTCTGACCGCGGACTTCACCGCCCTCATCGACCCGCTGCGCTATCCGTCGCAGATGCCGACGAAGGCGCTCACCCAGGTGCGCACCCTCAAGGCGCGGATGGAGGACGAACGCCTGCCCAAGGGAGCCGACAAGCGCCGCCATCTCAAGCTCGGTCGCGGCAGCCTCTCCGATGTCGAATGGACCGTCCAACTCCTCCAGCTCCGCTACGCCCACTCGGTGCCGGGACTGCGGACGACCTCGACGCTGCCGGCGCTCATGGTCGCCGCCGAGGCAGGGCTCATCCCCGCCGAGGATGCCGCGGAACTCGCCGCCGCCTGGCAGCTGGCCACCGACGTGCGCTCAGCTGTGATGCTCTTCCGCGGCCGCACAGCCGAAGCGCTGCCCGACGAACACTCCGAGCTCGAAGCCACCGCCCGGCTCCTCGGCTACCCCGCCGGGGCCGGCCGGGAGCTCGAGGACGACTACCTGCGGGCGACTCGCCACGCCCGTGCGGTCATGGAGCAGCGCTTCTACGAGTTCTGAACGCCCTGTCCGCACGGCAGGCGATGCCCCGCGGCGGGCGATGCGCGACCCGCCGGGCGATGCTCACCGGTCGGCGAAGTCGAGTCCGAGCAGAGCGTTCTCGACGGCCTCGGGCAGGGCCGGGTGGATCCAGTACTGCCCACGGGCCACCTCGTCGGCGGGCTGGTCGAAGGCCATCGCCTGGATGAGGGGTTGGATGACCATCGTCGCCTCATGTCCGACGATGTGCGCGCCGAGGATGCGGCGGGTGGCGCGATCCGCGATGACCTTGACGATCCCCGGGTCGTCGGCCATCGCCCAACCGTAGGCGACGTCGGAGAAGTTCTGGACCTTGACGGTGACGTCATGCCCGGCTGCGCGCGCTTCGTCCTCGGTCATCCCCACGGTCGCGACCTGCGGTGAGGTGAACACCGCTGCGGGGACGGCATGGTGATTGGTTCTGCGCAGGCCGTCGAGCGCGGCGGAGCCGGGAGAACCTGCGAGGACGTCGGCGTGGAGGTTGTCGCCGACGACATGGGCTTCGTGGTTGGCGACGTGCTTGAGCTGGAACGGGGAGCTGATGTCGCCGAGGGCGAAGACCCCGGGGACGGGGGCAGCCCCGGAGTAGACCCGCTGGAACTCGTCGACGACGAGGCGGCCCTCGGAGTCGACGTCGTAGCCGACCTCGGCCACCCCGAGGCCTTCGGTGTTGGGTTCGCGGCCGATCGCGACGAGGACGACCTCGGCGGTCACGGAGTTCGGCACGTCGACTTCGTCGACCCGGCCGCTGGGTTCGAGCGTGACCTCCACCGAGCCCTCGCCGACGCGGAACGACGTCGCCTCCGCACCGAGGATGACGTTGTGGTCTGCGGTGAAGAGGCGGGTGAACTCGGCCGAGGCCTCCCCGTCGATGCTGCGCAGGAGTCGGGGGCTGCGGGCGATGACGGTCACCTCGGTGCCGAAGCTTGCGAAGATGTGTGCGAACTCCATCGCGATGACCCCGGACCCGACGATGGCCAGGCTCGCAGGACGCTGCGGCAGACGCATGATCGAGTTCGAGGTGACGATCGGATAGCCCGGGGTGTCGACGCGGGCGGCATCGAGACCCGGGACCTCCGGGAGGATGGGGGAGGCCCCGGCGGCGATGACGATGCGATCGGCGGTGACCTCCTCACCCGAGGCGGTGCGCACGGTCTTCTCGGCGGTGAAGTGGACGTGCTCGGGGATGACGGTGACATTCGGCTGCCGGTCGCCGCTGCGGTAGGCCCGTCCGCCGGCTTCGATCGCGTCGACGCGGGAGAAGATCCTGTCCTGAAGGCTCGTCCAGTCGACGCCGGAGAACGCGGTGTCGACGTTGTAGCGGCCGCCGCGGCCGGCCTGCTCGGCCAGGGTCGCGGGGTAGACGAACATCTTCGTGGGAATGCACCCGACATTGAGGCAGGTGCCCCCGAAGTGCCATTCCTCGGCGATCGCGATGCTCAGATCGGCGAAGCGGTCGTCGAGGAACATGTTCCCCGAACCGGTGCCGATGACCAGCAGATCGAAATGCGTCATAGTCCGTCCTCGCAGCAGGTGGTCCTCAGCCCCCGTCCGTGGACACGGCAGGGGCGCCACGGGTGGAACCCGTGACGCCCCCACTGTATTCCCTCACCTGGGCTTCGCAGCACGGTGAGGTGTCGGCTCACACCCCGAAGTAGAGTTCGAACTCGGTCGGGGTCGGACGCAGCCGCGCGACGTCGATCTCGTTCTCGCGCTTGATGCGGATCCACGTCTCGATGAGGTCGGGCGTGAACACGTCACCGGCGGTGAGGAAGTCGTGGTCGCGTTCGAGCTCGTCGAGCGCCTCGTCGAGGGACGCCGGGACGAGCTTGATGTCCTTGGCCTCCTCCGGGGGCAGCTCGTAGAGGTCCTTGTCGATCGGCTCCGGCGGTTCGATCCGGTTGCGGATGCCGTCGAGGCCGGCCATGAGCTGCGCGGAGAATGCGAGGTAGGGGTTCGACGACGGGTCGGGCACACGGAACTCGAGGCGCTTGGCTTTCGGCGAGGAACCCGTGACCGGGATGCGGATCGCCGCCGAGCGGTTGCGAGCCGAGTAGACGAGGTTGACCGGTGCCTCGTAGCCGGGCACGAGGCGACGGTAGGAGTTGATCGTCGGGTTCGTGAACGCGAGCACGGCACCAGCGTGCTCGATGAGACCGCCGATGTACCAGCGGGCGAGGTCGGACAGGCCCGCGTATCCGTTCTCGTCGTAGAACAGGGGTTCGCCGTTCTTCCACAGCGACTGGTGGCAGTGCATGCCCGATCCGTTGTCGCCGAAGAGCGGCTTGGGCATGAACGTCACCGTCTTGCCGTACTCGTCGGCGGTGTTCTTCACCACGTACTTGAAGTCGAGCAGCTGGTCGGCGGCATGCTGGAGGGTGTTGAACTTGTAGTTGATCTCCTGCTGACCGGCCGTGCCGACCTCGTGGTGGGCGCGCTCCATCTCGAAGCCGATGGTCTCGAGCGTCATCGACATCTGGTCGCGGATGTCGGCGAACTTGTCCTGCGGGGAGACGGGGAAGTAGCCGCCCTTGTACGGCGTCTTGTAGCCGAGGTTGCCGCCGGGCTCGTCGGCGCCGGTGTTCCAGGCCGCTTCGACCGAGTCGATCTCGTAGAAGCTGTGGCCGGGGGAGTTCTGGTAGCGGATCGAGTCGAACATGTAGAACTCGGCTTCGGCGCCGTAGTAGACGGTGTCGGCGATCCCGGTCGACTGGAGGTACTTCTCGGCCTTCGCCGCGACCTGGCGGGGATCGCGCGAGTACGGTTCGTCGGTGAAGGGGTCGACGATGGAGTGGGTGACCACGAGCGTCTTCGCCTCGCGGTATGGGTCGATGAACGCCGAGGCGACATCGGCGAGCAGCTTCATGTCGGACTCGTGGATGCCCTGGAATCCCGTGATCGAGGACCCGTCGAAGAGGAGGCCTTCGGTGATCTCGTCCACGCCGTACGAGGCGGCGGGCAGATTGAAGTGCTGGACGACACCGGGCAGGTCGCAGAAGCGGACATCGACGAAACGGACGTCGTTCTCCGCAATGTAGTTGACGAGTTCTTCAGCAGACGAGAACACTTAGGTCTCCTAGTTAGACGAGTGGTCGGTTGACCCTGACCACCGTCCATCCTAGTAGTCGAGAAGTGAAGCCGTGATGACGGTCATGTTTCGCGGATGTTTCCTGAGGATTCTCCCACGCCGCCTTCGGTAGGCTGGCAGGGTGATCAATCGCGACGACCTCGGGTCCTGGCTGCAGGGCCCACAGATCAACAGGGAAGAGGGCGACTGGCCCGGACGCAGGCTCGGTCTGCCAGAGACCGGTCGGCATTCGATCGCCCCCGCCTGGCGGCGTCTGCTCGCCCTCATGGTCGACTGGTTCATGTGCCTGGCGATCGCCGGCGCGATCGGCTGGAACAACCCGTTCCTCGCCCCCGCGATCTTCGCGATCGAGAACATCCTCCTCGTCTCCATGCTCGGCTACACCGTCGGCCACCGCCTCTTCGGCATCGAGGTGCGCCGTCTCGACGGCCGGGTGCCCGGGTTCCTGCCCGCGCTCATCCGCACCGCCCTCGTCGTCCTCGTCCTCCCGGCGCTCATCTTCGACCGCGACCACCGCGGTCTCCACGACCTCGCAGCGCGCACCGTCATCCTCCGCCGCTGACGCACTCAGCCTCTGACGCACTTCGCCGCTCAGCTCCCCATCCGCCACGCGGCCCGTGCTCACCACCTCGGCGGCAACAGAAACGCACCGAACGCACATCGGCCCCGACTCGAATCGAGTCGGGGCCGATGTCGCAACCAGTGCGGAGCAGCGTCCAGCGGATCAGCGTCCGCGCATCGCCTTGTGGTTGGGGCGGGCCTTGTTCGGGTCGATGCCCTTGGGGATCGGCGGCCGCGAACCCTGGGTGCCCAGCGCCGAGAGGCGGTTGCGCACGGCGAGCACCTCGGCGCGGTTGAGCTTGCGGGGGAGCTTGTGCACGGTCGAGACGACCTGCTTCATCTGCAGCTGTCCGTCCTCGTTGCCGCCCTGGAGGGTGTGCACGGGGACGTTGGGGAGGATGCGCTCGTGGCGCTTCTTCTCCTTGGCGAGCAGCTTCGCGCTGCGCGCCTTCGGGCCCTCGCTGAGCAGCACGACACCGGAGCGACCGGTCGAGCGGAAGACGATGTCGCGGCTCTTCGGGTCGATGGCGATCGGCTTCTCGTCCATGAGGTATCCGCGGCGAGCGGTGTTCAGCACGGCGCCGAACGCGCCGGGCTGGCCTTCCATCTGCGCGAACGCTGCGGTCTCGGCGAAGCGGCCGAGCATGAACATGCCGAGCAGGAGACCGACCATGAGGCCGAGGATGGTCGTGAAGACCGCGCCGCCGAAGACGAGTCCGGCCATGAGACCGACGAGGGTGCAACCGAGAATCGCGGCGGCGAGCAGCCACGGCGTCGCCTTGTTGTGCTTGGCCGCGAGGTCGTAGACCTGGCGCATCTGCGCCAGACGGCCCGGCTTCTTGTTCGGATCCTTGGGCTTGCGGCGGAACAGTCCCTTGCGCGGTTCTTCGCTCATTCTCTCACTTGCTCTTGACGGGCCGGCGGGCGCCCGGACGCATGTCCGGGACCACTCATTGCTCAGCAGTCAAGTCTACCTCTTCGCCACCGCCGAACATATCCACGACGGCCTGCGCCTCCTGGCGGGCGGGCGTGTGCTTGTCGAGGTGGGCCAGATGCGCGGGGATCTCCTCGCCGCGGTGGCGCATCGCCGTCGCCCAGAGGCGACCGGCACGATACGAGGAGCGCACGAGCGGCCCGGACATGACCCCGAGGAACCCGATCTCCTCGGCGGCGTCGCGGAGCATGACGAAGTCGGCGGGCTTGACCCACCGGGTCACCGGATGGTGCCGGGGGGAGGGGCGCAGGTACTGCGTGATCGTGATGATGTCGCAGCCGGCGTCGTGGAGGTCCTGGAGGGCGGAGATGATCTCGTCGTTCGTCTCGCCCATGCCGAGGATGAGGTTCGACTTCGTGATCAGGCCGGCCTCCCGGGCCTGAGTGATGACGGAGAGGGAGCGCTCGTAGCGGAAGGCGGGACGGATGCGCTTGAAGATGCGCGGAACCGTCTCGACGTTGTGGGCGAGCACCTCGGGGCGGGAGGAGAACACCTCGGCGAGCTGGTCGGGCTTGGCGTTGAAGTCGGGGATGAGGAGTTCGACGCCGGTGCCGCGGCCGTCGACGTAGTCGAGGTCGTGGATCTGACGCACCGTCTCGGCGTAGAGCCAGGCGCCGCCGTCGGGCAGGTCGTCGCGGGCCACGCCCGTGATCGTCGAGTAGCGCAGACCCATCTCGCCCACGGAGGCGGCGACGCGGCGGGGTTCGTCGGCGTCGAAGTCCGCGGGTCGGCCCGTGTCGATCTGGCAGAAGTCGCAGCGCCTCGTGCACTGCTCGCCGCCGATGAGGAAGGTCGCCTCACGGTCCTCCCAGCATTCGAAGATGTTGGGACAGCCCGCCTCCTCGCACACGGTGTGGAGGTCCTGCTTGCGCACAAGGGACTTCAGCGAGGTGTATTCGGGTCCGATGTGGGCCTTGGCCTTGATCCAGGCGGGCTTCTCCTCGATCGGCGTTTCCGAGTTCCGTGCCTCGACACGGAGCATGCGGCGGCCTTCAGGTGCGATCGTCACGTCGGTTCTCCTAAGCGGTGATGGTCTCGTGGAGGATCTCGTCGAGCCGGGGGGCGACCTCTTCCGGGGTCACGGTGCGTCCGAGCTCGGCGCTCATGGTCGTGGTGTCGGCGTCGGTGATCCCGCAGGGAATGATCGAGGAGTACGCGCCGAGGTCGTTGCTGCAGTTGAGGGCCAGACCGTGCATGGTCACGCCTTCGTGGATGCGGATGCCGATGGCGCCGATCTTGCGGTCGCGGCGGGTTCCGTCGCCGAGGATCCACACCCCGGCCCGTCCTTCGACCGTCGTCGCCTCGATCCCGTATTCGCCGAGGAGGCGGATCATCGAGTCCTCGAGCTGGGCGACGAAGAGGCGGACCTCTTTGGGATCGTTGAGTCGGTAGATGAAGTAGGCGACGAGCTGTCCGGGCCCGTGCCAGGTGATCTTGCCGCCGCGGTCGACGTCGACGACTTCGGTGCCGTCGGTGGGCCTCTCGTGGTCCTCAGTGCGTTTGCCGGCGGTGTAGACCGGCGGATGTTCGAGGAGCAGGATCGTCGATTCCCGCGTCCCGGCGAGCACGTCTTCGTGATACTTCTTCTGCAGGTCCCACGTTCGGCGGTAGTCCGAAAATGCCGGTGCGAACCCGAGAATCTCTGTGGCCAGTGGCATGCCACCACAATATGCCCCTTGTTCGGGGTGTTCAATTGCGCAGAACATGACCCTCGACACCTTTCCCGAGCCTCGTCATTGACATATCAAACGTCATCAATCACTATCTAAGTACATTGATTGCAGTTATCGTTCATCGATGGGGATGACGGACTATGACATGGCATTACGAAGCCACGATCGCCGAGGTGGTCCACCGCCTCCGGGACGACACCGGGGAGTCCGTGTGGGGCGTGGTCAACGACGGCTTCGACACTGGCAGCGAGGCGGCCCTCGGCACCGCCGAGGTGCTCCTGCCGACCGGGGAGGTCTCGGTCCTCCTCGTCGAGCCCCTGCCCGGCGGGTTCGTCCTCGACGTCGTCCGCGCCTTCCACGGTCTCACCGAATCCGAGATCCACACCCTCGTGCGCGGCCTCGCCGATGAACTCGCGCGCGTCGACGACCCGAGCGCCCGCCTCGGTCTCGCCTGCCTCGGCCTCGACGCGGAGGGCCGGCCGCGCATCATTCCCGGAGTGCGGCATCCGCTGGAGACCTCGGTGCGTCGCGCGGTGGGCGAGCTCATCTACCATGCCGCGCACGGCTCGCCGTGGAGTGAGTCGCTGCTGCCCGTCGACGTCGCCCTCGCCTCCTGCAGTCCTCAGCTGCGCGGTCTCGTGGCCGGCCTCTTCGACGACGTCCCGCCGCCGCGCACGGGTGCGGACATCGCTCTGACCGCTGTCCTCGCCGAGGTGGTGCCTCAGCTCAGCCTGCTGCCGGCGCCGACCCCGCTGCCCTTGGTGCCTGCGGCCAGGGACCTCGATCCGGCGCAGGCGATCACGGCTCGCCTGCGGGCGACACCGGCGCCGTCGAATCCAGGGCCGGGGTCGACAGCGCCCGACCGGACAGCCGCAGGTGCAGCGTCACGAGTCGCGGCAGGCGGTGGTGCCGCCGCGTCGGGACCTGCGGCACTCCGGGAGGCCGCGGTGAAGAACTCGCCGTGGCGGCGACGCAACGGGTCGGGCGCTCGGTCACGCAGCGGCGCAGGGGACTCCCGCGCCGACCACGGGCCACAGGGTCGTGGCACCCGTGGTCGGCCTGGAATCGGGGCCACGACACCGACCGCTGCGTGGTCGCGCGTGAGGGACTTCGTGCGCGAACGGCTCCGTGCCCGCACCCTGACGACGGTCGGCATCGCCGCGGCGATGGTCGTGGTCCTCATCGGCGGACTGCTCATCACCCGTGCGTGGTCGGACTCTCAGGCACCGTCGGCGGAGCCGATCGCCGGGACCCGAACCGACGGGGGAGCCTCGCCCGAGAACGACGAGGGTCGACCGCCGACAGCGGCGCCCTCGCCGTCGACCGCGGAGGCGCTGTCGGATGCGGACGTCGGGGACCGCCTCGGCGAACTCTGTGCTGCCCGGGCCCGCGCTCTCGGTGCCGGCGATGCGAAGGGCCTGGCGGCACTGACGGTGCCGGGGTCCTCGGCAGCACTGGCCGATGAGCTCATCGACCTCACAGCGTTCGCCGGTGGGACCTATGCGATCACGGTCGAGGATGTGCAGGTGCGCGAGCGCAGCGCGTCCACGGTCACGGCCGCGGCACGGATGTCGACGAGCGCGACGGCGGACGGGGAGAAGAGGAGCTTCGAGGCCCGGGACGTCGTCTTCACCCTCACCCTCGATTCGGGAGTGTGGAAGATCGCCGAGGTGGTCGAGGAGTGAATGACCGAAGGGGGCCGGTCGGATGACCGGCCCCCAACGGGTGCTGCAGTGTTAGGGCTGCCTCAGAGGTCGAGGTCGGCCTCGAAGTTGCCGTCTTCGAGGCGGGCCTTGATCGTCTGCAGGAAGCGTCCCGCATCCGCACCGTCGACGAGCTGGTGGTTGTAGGTCAGCGGCAGGTAGACCATGTCGCGGATCGCGATGGACTCCTCGCCGTCGGCCGTCTTGACCACGATCGGACGGCGCACGATCGCACCGGTGCCGATGATGCCCATCTGCGGCTGGTTGATGATCGGCGTGTCGAAGAGCGCACCCACCGAGCCGATGTTCGTCACCGTGAAGGTTCCGCCGGACAGCTCGTCGGGCATGATCTTGTTGTTGCGCGTCCGATCGGCGACATCGTCGATGGCCTTGGCCAGGCCTGCGATGCTCAGGTCACCGGCGTCCTTGACGACGGGCACGAGCAGACCACGCGGAGTGTCCACAGCGACCGCGAGGTTCTCGTGGTCGAAGTAGGTGATCTCCTGCGTCTCGAGGTCGTACTGCGCATTGACCTTCGGGTGCTGCTTGAGCGCCTCGACGATCGCCTTCGCGAAGAACGGCAGGTAGGTGAGCTTGACGCCGTGCTTGGACAGGAACGCGTCCTTGCTCGCCTTGCGCAGCTTCGCCACCCGGCTCATGTCGACCTCGATGACCTGGGTCAGCTGTGCGGAGGCCTCGAGGGACTCGCTCATGCGCTTGGCGATGGTCTGCCGGATGCGCGAGGCCTTCTCCGTGGTGCCGCGCAGCTTCGCAGCCTCCTCGGGGATCTCGAGCGTGAACGGCTTCTTCGCCTCACCGGATGCCGCAGGCGCCGAGGCGGCGGCCGGGCGGTTCGCGGCCGCAGCGATGACGTCCTGCTTGCGGATGCGACCGCCCACACCGGTGCCGGTGACGGTCGAGAGGTCGACGCCTTCGTCCCGGGCGAGGCGACGCACGAGCGGCGTCACGTATGCGGAGTTCTCACCCACCGTGTCAGCGGCAGCCGATTCCGACTTCGCCGGTGCGGCGGGTGCCGCCTGGGCAGCGGGTGCCGCCTGGGCGGCCGGTGCAGTCTGGGCTGCCGGGGCCTGGGTCTCCTGCTTCGGCGCCTCGGCTGGCTTCTCGGCGAGTGCCGATTCCTGCTTGGGCTCCTCCTTGGCAGGCTCCTCCTTGGCGGGCTCTTCCTGCTTCGGCTCCTCCTCGGCGGGGGCCGCCTCGGCGGGAGCCTCGTCCTTGGCCGGAGCACTTTCGGTCGGGGCGCCCGAGCCGATGCGCGCGAGCGGGGCTCCCACGTCGACGGTCTCGTCCTCCTCGGCGAGGTGGGCCTGGACGATGCCGGCCACGGGGGAGGGGACCTCGGTGTCGACCTTGTCGGTCGAGACCTCGAGGAGAGGCTCGTCGACCTCGACCTCGTCACCGACCTCCTTGAGCCAGCGGGTCACGGTTCCCTCGGTGACGGACTCGCCGAGCGCGGGCATCGTCACTTCGGTGCCCTCACCGGAATCGGCGGCCGACGACTCGGCGGGCTGCTCCGACGGCGAGGGCTGCGCGGTCTCCTCGGCCTGAGATTCCTCGGCCGGTGCGGCCTCGTCGGCGCCCGTGGGCTCCTCGGTCGCGCCGGCTTCGACGCTCGCCGGCTCCTCTTCGGGGGCGACTTCGGCCTCGGCCGAGCCGCTGCCGTCGCCGATGTAGGCGAGGTCGCCTCCGACCTCGACGACATCGTCCTCGTCGGCGAGGATCTTCTCGAGCACACCGGCGAAGGGGCTCGGGATCTCGGTGTCGACCTTGTCGGTCGAGACCTCGAGCAACGGTTCGTCGACCTCGACCTCGTCGCCGACGGACTTCAGCCACCGGGTGACGGTACCTTCGGTCACCGACTCTCCGAGAGCCGGCATCTGCACGGAATTCGACATATCTTTCGTCTCCTCGGATCTTATGAGTGGAAGTGCAGGGGTTTGCCGGCGAGGGCCAGGTGAGCCTCGCCGAGGGCCTCATTCTGCGTCGGATGCGCGTGGATGAGCTGCGCGACTTCCTCCGGGAACGCTTCCCAGTTGACGATGAGCTGCGCCTCACCGACCTGCTCGCTGAGTCGAGCGCCGATGCCGAAGATGCCGACGACGGGGCCGTCCTTCTCACGGATGACCTTGATGAAGCCGGTCGTGTTGAGGATGACCGACTTGCCGTTGCCGCCGAGGTTGTACTCGAGCGTCTCGACGTTGTCCGCACCGTACTTCTCCTCGGCCTGCTTGGCCGAGAGTCCGACGGAGAAGATCTCCGGTTCGCAGTAGGTCACGCGGGGGATGCCGCTTTCGATGATCGGCACGGGGCCCAGCCCGGCGATCTCCTCGGCGACGAAGATGCCCTGACCGAACGCGCGGTGGGCGAGCTGGAGGCCGGGGACGATGTCGCCGACGGCGTAGATGTTGCCGACGCCGGTGTGCAGGCGCTCATTGGCGAGGACGAATCCGCGGTCCATCGGGATGCCCTGCTCTTCGTAGCCGAAGCCCTCGGTGACGGGTCCGCGGCCGACGGCGACGAGGAGGTACTCGGCTTCGAGCACGGTGCCGTCCTCGAGAGTGACCTTGACTCCGTCGGCGGTCTCCTCGACGCCCTTGAACATGACGCCGAGCTTGTAGTTGATCTTGCGCTTCTTGAACGCGCGCTCGAGCGCCTTCGAGATCGACTCGTCCTCATTGGCCACGAGGTGGGGCAGGCCTTCGACGATCGTGACGTCGGCGCCGTAGGACTTCCAGACGCTGGCGAACTCGACGCCGATGACGCCGCCGCCGAGGACGATGACCGACTTCGGGACCGTCTTGAGCTCGAGGGCCTCGGTGCTCGTGAGCACGCGGTCGGTGACGTCGAGGCCGAGCGTCTTCGAGGTCGACCCGGTCGAGAGCAGGATGTTCTTGCCCGTGAGTGTGTAGGTCTCGTCCGCTCCCTTGACCTCGACCTTGTCCTTGCCGACGAGCTTGCCGTCGCCGAGGTAGGTGTCGATTCCGCGGGCCTTGATGAGTCCCTGCAGGCCCTTGTAGTTGCGGTTGATGACGTTCGTCTTGTACTCGAGCACCTTGTCGATGTCGATGCCCTTGAACTCGGCGTCGACACCGAAGGTCTCGGACTCCTTGGCCGAGTCGGCGACCTCAGCGGTGTGGAGGAGGGCCTTCGTCGGCACGCAGCCGCGGTGCAGGCATGTTCCGCCCACCTTGTCGCGTTCGATCAGAGCGACCTTCATATCGAGCTCTGCCGCGCGCAGAGCCGCGGCATAGCCGCCGGTTCCGCCGCCGAGGACGACAAGGTCGTAGGTCAATGAGTCACTCACGGATTACTCCTCGTAGCTGGGGTCAAGCCTGCCTCAGGCAGCTATCCCTCTTATCTTTCCACTTTTCTCGTCAGGCGCGAAAGCACACAGTGTCTGTTGCGCCACAGGTGGGGAGCGTCACTCCCGCATCGAACGTGTCTCAGTCGGCGTCCCGGGCGAGCTGCACGAGCGTGCGCACAGCAGCGCCGGTGGCGGCGACCGGGGTGTAGCCGAACGCCGAGCCGGTGTTGAAGCTGGGTCCGGCGATGTCGATGTGCGCCCAGGCGGTGTCCTTGCCGACGAACTCGCGCAGGAACGCGGCTGCGGCGAGCATGCCGCCGGGACGCGGTCCCGAGTTCTTCAGATCCGCCGCGGTCGAGTCGAAGCCTGCGAGCATCTCCTCGGGGATCGGCATCGGCCAGATGTCCTCACCGGCGAGCTTCGCCTGCTCGGCTACCTGCGTGCGCACCGCCTCGGCGCCCATGACACCGGAGGTCCGGTTGCCCAGCGCCACGATCTGCGCCCCGGTGAGGGTGGCGACGTCGATGAGGAGGTCGGGGTTCTCCGCGTCGGCGTCGGTGAGGGCATCGGCGAGGACGAGGCGGCCCTCGGCATCGGTGTTCGTCACCTCGACGGTCTTGCCGCTGCGCATCGTGAGCACATCGGAGGGACGCTGCGCCGAGGAGCCGGGCATGTTCTCCGCCAGCGGCAGCCACGCGGTGGCCTTGACGGGCAGTCCGAGGTCGGCGATCGCGAACACGGCTTCGACGACGGCTGCGGCGCCGGCCATATCGGACTTCATGTCCTCCATGCTCGCGGCCGGCTTGAGGGAAAGTCCGCCGGAATCGAAGGTGATGCCCTTGCCGACGAAGCTGAGGTGGCGGGTGGCCCCCTTGGGGCTGTATTCGACCTTGACCAGGCGGGGTCCGCGGGTCGAGCCCTGACCGACGCCGATGAGACCGCCGTAGCCGCCGGCCGCGAGTTCCTTCTCGCCGAGCACGGTGACCTTGACCTTGCGCGACTTCGCCTGGTCCTTGACGGTCTGGGCGAACGATTCGGGGTAGAGGTCGAGCGGGGGAGTGTTGACGAGGTCACGGGCGCGGTTGGTCGCCTCGGCGATGACGACGCCCTCGGCATGGGCCTTGGTGTACGCCTTGCCCTTGGGTCCGAGCACGGTGACGGGGCCGGGCACCGTGTCGTCGTCGCCGGTGCGGTAGGCGAGGAAGCGGTACGCCCCCAGGCCGGCGCCCACGGTGACGGCTTCGACATCCTCGGCCGACGCCACCGGCAGGGCCACCGCGATCGAGGAGGCACCGGTCAGGGCCCGCAGCGCGGTGCCGGCGGCGCGGCGCAGGGCCTCGCGGTCGGCGACGGCATCGCCGTCGGTCGACGGGTCGAAGGATCCGAGGCCGACGAGGAGCACGCTGTCGGCGCTCACGCCCTTCGGGGAGGGAATGCGCACGGTCGCACCCGCCTTCCCCGTGAACTCGATCGCCTTCGCGGCGTCGTCGAGGGCTGCGCGCACGGCCTTGGTCGCATCGAGTCCGAGCACGGACCCGTCGGCGACGCCGAGGACGAGGACGGAATCGCCTGACTTGGTCGGATTCGTCGCAGCGTAGCTGGAGGGGGTGGAGGCACCGGGCATGTGTTCCCTTTCTTCGTCATTGAGCGTTGCCTTCGATCCTAGTCCCAATTCGCTCGCCGAGGTGGATGCGGCCGTCTCCCACACCGGGGACTGTCCTATTGTTGAGGGCGTGTATCGACTCATCTTCTCTCTCGTCTTCGCCCACATGGACGCCGAACGCGCCCACCACGTCTCCTTCACCGCGCTGCGCACCCTCGATCGGATCCCCGGACTCTCCCGGCTGATGCGCCTCATCTTCGCCCGCGGCACCCGTGACCGCGTCGACGTCCTCGGCCTGCCGTTCCCCAACCGGGTGGGTCTGGCCGCCGGCTTCGACAAGAACGGCGTCGGCATTCGGGCGCTCTCGACGCTCGGCTTCGGACACATCGAGGTCGGCACGATCACCGCGCACGCCCAGCCGGGCAACGACCGGCCCAGGCTCTTCCGCCTGCTGCGCAACCGCGCCCTGCTCAACCGAATGGGCTTCAACAACGACGGTGCGCGTCAGGCGTCGTTCAACATCACCCGGGCGCGGAAGGCGATCGACTCCCTGCCTGCCGGAAAGCGACCGATCGTCGGGGTGAACATCGGCAAGACGAAGGTCGTGGCCGCCTCCGATGCGGTCGCCGACTACGTCGCCTCGACCCGTGAGCTCGCCGCCCTCGCCGACTACCTCGTCATCAACGTCAGCTCACCGAACACTCCGGGTCTGCGCGACCTGCAGTCGGTGGCCGCCCTCGAGCCGATCATCACCGCGGTCCGCGACACCGCCGCCGAGGTGGCGACGGCTCCGCGGTCGACGCTGGGACACGTGCCGCTGCTCGTCAAGATCGCCCCCGACCTCAGCGACGACGACGTCGTCGACATCTGCGACCTCGCAGCGCGCGCGGGTGCCGACGGGCTCATCGTGACCAATACGACGATCGACCGCAGTGTGCTCACCGGAGCCGAAGCGGCGTTCGCGAAGCACGAGGCGGGCGGGATCTCCGGACGTCCCCTGGCCGAACGGTCCCTCGAGGTGCTCCGGCTGGTCACGGCCACGGTCGGCGATCAGCTCACGGTCGTCTCGGTCGGCGGCATCGGCGACGGACGCGACGTCTCTGCCCGTCTCGCCGCCGGCGCCGACTTGGTCCAGGTCTACTCGGAGATGATCTACTCGGGTCCCTTCTGGCCCGGACGCATCATCCGCGACCAGGAGACCCGCCTGCTCACTCGGGGTACTGGCGGCGCTTGACCTGCGGCTTGGGCATGCGCAGCGGCCGCAGCTGGACGCTGCGCATGACCGCATAGAAGGGGATGCCGCGTTCGACGGTGCCGAACTTCGCGCGCAGGCGCCCCTTGAGGATGTAGTTGAGGATGAAGCCGTCGAGGATGACGAGCGCGAGGAGACCCCACACCGCGTAGGTGAAGTACTGCTGGATCGCCACGGGCTGGGTGAAGGCGACGACGAGGATGAGGATCGCGGCAGGGATGAAGAGTTCGCCGATCGAGAAGCGCGCGTCGATGTAGTCGCGGACGTAGCGGCGCTGGGGTCCGCGGTCGCGGCGGGTGAGGTACTTCTCCTCCCCGTTCATCATGCCGATGCGGGCGCGGTCGCGTTCCTTGCGCTGCTGATCCTTGGCCCGCTGGTTCGCGACCTTGCGATCCTTCGAGACCAGCGGCTGACGGCGCACGGCCTCCTGCTGACTCCGCTTGGGAGTCGGGCGGCCCTTCTTCGCCTCGGCATCACGAGTCGACGCCTCCGCCTCCGTGGAATCGTTGTCTGTCTTGGGGGAGGAGTCGTTGTCCTCGTGAGTCTTCTTGCTTCCGAACACGGAATGAATACTACCGTTGGACCATGAGCGAATCGACTTCCGCACCTGATGCTGCCCACCTCCACTCCCAGGTCGACGAGATCTTCGACGAGGTCCTCGACCAGCTGAGCGACCTCGTCGCGATCCCCTCGGTCGCCTGGCCGAGCTTCGATCCCGCGAACGTCACCGCCAGCGCCGAGGCGGTCGCCGGGCTGATCCGCGAACTCGGGATCGAGGCGGAGATCCTCACCGCCCCCACCGAGGACGGGACGCCGGGCTACCCGGCCGTGGTCGCCTCGGTGCCGGCGCCTGCCGGAGCTCCGACGGTCCTCCTCTACGCCCACCACGACGTCCAGCCTCCCGGCCGCGCCGAGGCGTGGGAGACGGAGCCGTTCACCGCGACGCGGAAGGGCGACCGGCTCTACGGTCGGGGAGCCGCCGATGACAAGGCCGGCATCATGGTCCACCTCACGGCTCTGCGGCTGCTTGCCGACCGCCTCGGCGTGGGGGTGCGTCTCTTCATCGAAGGCGAGGAGGAGGCCGGCAGCCCGAGCTTCCGGAACTTCCTCGACCGCTACCGCGACAGGCTGGCAGCCGATGTCATCGTCGTCGCCGACTCCGGCAACTGGGCGGCGGGGGTGCCGGCTCTGACGACGAGCCTGCGCGGCATGTGCGCGGTCGAGTTCGAGATCTCCACGCTCGACCATGCGGTGCATTCGGGCATGTACGGGGGAGTCGTGCCGGATGCGATGCTCGCGATGACGAAGGTGCTCGCGAGCCTCCACGACGAGTTCGGCTCGGTCGCCGTCGAGGGCCTCGTGTCCACGCCTGAGACGGACATCGACTACGAGGAGGCGACGGTCAGGGCGGACTCGGGAGTGCTCGAGGGCACCGAGCTGATCGGCACCGGGACCCTGGCCTCGCGTCTGTGGTCGCAGCCGTCGATCACCGTCATCGGCCTCGACATCCCCGACGTCGACGTCTCCTCGAACACCCTGCAGCCGAGCCTGCGGGCCAAGCTCTCGATCCGCCTCGCCCCCGGCGACACCCCGGAGAACGCCGTGGCGGCGGTGACGAAGCACCTCGAGGCGAACCTGCCCTTCGGGGCGACGCTGACGATCGGGGAGACCGAGGGCGGCAGCCCATGGCAGGCCGACCTGGACGATCCCGTCGTCTCCGTCGCCCGTGAGGCGCTCACTCAGGCGTGGGGCACGGAGTCGACGACGATGGGCCTGGGCGGGTCGATCCCGTTCATCGCCGACCTCCTCGAGGTCTTCCCGCAGGCCTCGATCCTCGTCACCGGGGTCGAGGATCCCGATGCCCGGGCGCACAGCGCGAACGAGTCCCTGTACCTGCCCGACTTCAGAGCCGCCATCGTCGCCGAGGCGCTCCTGCTCGACGCCCTTGGGCGCGGGGGCGCCGCCCGGTGACGGGAGCAGCGGCCCGGTGACGGGTGTCGCCGGGGAACTCCCGCAACCGGGAGAGGCAGTTGGGAATAGCCTGCGCACCGCACATGTTGAACGCGGTGTAGCCTTGGGCCCAAGACCACATAAGGAGCAGCAATGACAGCGACGAACGAAGCCACCGCCACGCACGAGGTCGAGCTCTCGGGCGAGGCCGCGGACAAGGTCCGCAGCCTCCTCCAGCAGGAGGGCCGCGACGACCTGCGCCTGCGTGTGGCAGTGCAGCCCGGCGGCTGCTCGGGACTCATCTACCAGCTCTACTTCGACGAGCGCTTCCTCGACGGCGATGCCGTGCGCGACTTCGACGGCGTCGAGGTCATCGTCGACCGGATGAGCGTTCCCTACCTCAACGGGTCGACCATCGACTTCTCCGACACCATCGAGAAGCAGGGCTTCACGATCGACAACCCCAATGCGGGCGGATCGTGCGCATGCGGCGACTCGTTCCACTGAGTCTTTCCGTCTAGCGCCCGCTGACACACAGCGAAATGGACCTGGAGGATCTGCGCGCCGTCACTTCGACGGCGTCGGAACCCCAGGTCCTTTCCGCATATCGGGCCGGTCTCTTCCCGATGGGCATCGGACGCGGCGGCACCGGACGCATGGGCTGGTGGGCGCCGCGCCGCCGCGGGGTGCTCCTGCCCGGGGACCTGCGGGTGAGCAAGAGCCTGCGGAAGTCGATGCGCGCCTTCGACTTCACCGTCGACACAGCCTTCGACGACGTCATCCGGGCGTGCGCCGACCCCTCCCGCGCCGGTGCTTGGATCACCCGGGAGATCCTCGACCTCTACACCTCCCTGCACGCCCACGGCTGGGCGCATTCGGTCGAGGTGTGGAAGGACGGACGCCTCGCAGGCGGACTCTACGGCGTGGCGATCGGCTCCCTCTTCGCCGGCGAGTCGATGTTCCACCGTGAGACCGACGCCTCGAAGGCCGCCCTCGCCCACCTCGTCGGCCTCCTCGACGACCCCTCCGGCGGTGTCACCTCGGCGGATGAGGGGGAGTGGCTCATCGACACACAGTGGCAGACACCACATCTGGCCACCCTCGGCGTGTCGGAGATCAGCGGTCTCAAGTACGCTGCGCGGCTTGAATCCGCGCTCCGGGGCAATCGCGCTCAGCTAATTCTCAACAAATGAACATCTGCATGTGAATTTCTACCGTGTGTAGCGGTAGTCTGTTAGATGACAAAGTACGAGTTCGTCTTTCGGCCTGCCGAAGGGCGAAGATGGTTGTGAAAGGCTGCACGTGGATTCTCCGAATCAGTCAGGACCGCGACGGTCCTGGGCGAAGCGGCTCGGCATTCTGGGCGCCCTGGCTCTGCCGGCGCTCCTTAGCGGATGCACGAAAGAGCAGATTGCCAACGGATTCTTCCCACTCGAATCGAAGGGTGCGACCAACCACACGGAGGCCTACACCGCCCTGTGGAACGGAGCGTGGATCGCTTCGATGATCGTCGGCCTCATCGTCTGGGGCCTCATCCTGTGGGCGATCGTGGCCTACCGCCGCCGCAAGAACGATCGCGGTCTGCCGGTGCAGATGCGCTACAGCATGCCGATCGAGATCCTGTTCACGGTGACGCCCGTCATCCTCGTGCTCGGATTCTTCTTCCAGAACGTCCAGGTGATGGCCAAGACCACCGACGACCGGACGCCCGGCGCGCAGGTCATCGAGGTCGCCGCCAAGCAGTGGGCATGGGACTTCAACTACGTCAATCAGGACGTCTACTACGCGGGCACGCAGGTCAACCTCGACGGCACCGAGAAGCCGGGTGAGAAGGCTCCGACCCTCTACCTGCCCGTCAACACCGACCTCGAGATCAAGCTGCACTCGCGTGACGTCATCCACTCCTTCTGGGTCCCCGCCTTCCTCGAGAAGCGCGACATGATCCCCGGCCACGATCAGAGCCTGTTCCTGCGTGCCGAGAAGGAAGGCGAGTACGTCGGCAAGTGCGCTGAACTCTGCGGTGAGTACCACTCGGAGATGCTCTTCAACGTCAAGGTCGTCTCCAAGGCCGAATTCGACGCGTACACGAAGTCGTTGGCAGACGAGGGCAACACCGGTCAGCTCGGGCCCGAATACGATCGCAACTGGTACCCGAAAGAAGGTGCAGAGGAATGACCGCCATGACAGACCAGGCGGCTCTTGACGCTCCGGTGGTTCCCCGGAGCAAGGGCAAGATCATCGTCGACTGGATCACGTCGACCGATCACAAGACCATCGGGTACATGTACCTGATCGGCTCGTTCTTCTTCTTCTGCGTCGGCGGCGTGATGGCTCTGATCATCCGCCTCGAGCTCTTCGAGCCCGGCATGCAGATCGTCGAGACGAAGGAGCAGTACAACCAGCTGTTCACGATGCACGGCACGCTCATGCTGCTGATGTTCGCGACACCGCTGTTCGCCGGCTTCGCCAACGTCATCATGCCGCTGCAGATCGGCGCGCCCGACGTCGCGTTCCCCCGACTCAACGCCTTCGCGTTCTGGCTCTACCTCTTCGGCAGCCTCATCGCCCTCTCCGGCTTCCTCACCCCGCAGGGTGCGGCAGCATTCGGCTGGACGGCGTATGCGCCATTGAGCAATACGACATTCACACCAGGCGCCGGAGGCAACCTCTGGGTCCTCGGCCTCGCGCTGCAGGGCTTCGGCACGATCCTCGGTTCGGTCAACTTCATCACCACGATCATCACGATGCGCGCTCCGGGCATGACGATGTTCCGCATGCCGATCTTCAGCTGGAACGTCCTCATCACCGGCATCCTCGTGCTCATGGCCTTCCAGCCTCTGGCCGCGGCTCTGCTTGTGCTCGCCTCCGACCGCATACTCGGATCCCACGTGTTCAGTCCGGGCAACGGCGGACCCATACTCTGGCAGCACCTGTTCTGGTTCTTCGGACATCCAGAGGTCTACGTCATCGCTCTGCCGTTCTTCGGCATCATCACGGAGATCATCCCTGTCTTCAGCCGCAAGCCCGTCTTCGGCTACAAGGAGCTCGTGTTCGCGACGATCTCGATCGCGGCCCTGTCCGTGACCGTGTGGGCCCATCACATGTACGTCACCGGCGTGGTGGCGCTGCCGTTCTTCGCCTTCATGACGATGCTCATCGCGATTCCCACAGGTGTGAAGTTCTTCAACTGGATCGGCACGATGTGGAGAGGCTCGATCACGTTCGAGACTCCCATGGTCTGGGCGATCGGCTTCCTCGTGACCTTCCTCTTCGGCGGTCTCACGGGTGTCATCCTCGCCAGCCCGGCGCTCGACCAGTCGGTCTCGGACTCGTACTTCGTCGTCGCGCACTTCCACTACGTCATCTTCGGCACGGTCGTGTTCGCGATGTTCGCCGGATTCTACTTCTGGTGGCCCAAGTGGACGGGCCGGATGCTCAACGAGAAGCTCGGCCACATCCACTTCTGGATCCTCTTCATCGGCTTCCACGGCACCTTCCTCGTCCAGCACTGGCTCGGCGTCGACGGCATGCCCCGTCGCTACGCGGACTACCTGCCGCAGGACGGCTTCACGTGGATGAACCAGGTCTCGACCGTCGGTTCGCTCATCCTCGGCCTGTCGATGGTGCCGTTCTTCTGGAACGTGTGGATCACGGCCCGCAAGGCGCCGAAGGTCACCGTGGACGACCCGTGGGGCTACGGCGGTTCGCTCGAATGGGCGACCTCATGCCCGCCCCCGCGCCACAACTTCACCTCGCTGCCGCGCATCCGCTCGGAGCGCCCGGCATTCGACGTCAACCACCCTGAGCTTCTGGAATACGCCGGCCACGGCCACGCCGAACCTCAGCTTGCCGGAGGTACCGCCAAGTGAAAGCTTCGATCAACGTCTTCATCTACTGCGGCCTGTTCTTCATGGCCATGGCAGTGGTCTACGGGTTCGTCACGAACTTCAACGAGCTCGTCGGGTTCCCGGCGCTGCTGCTCGTCGGAGTCATGTCGATCATGATCGGCACCTACCTGTGGCTGACCGACCGTCGTGTCGGCCGCCAGCCGCAGGACAACGACGTGGCCGAGATCTCCGATGCCGACGCCGACTACGGGTTCTTCAGCCCGTGGAGCTGGTGGCCGATCGTCTGCGCCGGTGCCGGTGCGGTCTCGTTCTACGGCATCGCCATGGGATGGTGGATCTTCCCGTTCGGCGCGGTGCTCGGTATCGTCGCTCTGATCGGCATCTCGTACGAGCACGATCGCGGTGGCTTCGCCCACTGATCGACTCACGCTCCTGAGACGTCGCTGACGTCGCAGATTTCGAGGCCCGGACTCTTCCGAGAGTCCGGGCCTCACTGCATTCATCCCACGCGCCCAACCCACGGCATACACCCGCCAGTCATCAATCAGCACCGCCCGCCACAGTGGGCGCCCAGAACTCGCACCACCCCAGCCGATGTCGACGTACGCAACCACAATTGCGAGCTGCCGCGTCGGCCCATTACGTCTACGTAATGCACGGCGACACAGCGCAGAACACACTCGGAGCCCGACAAACCACCTGAAGCGCGACAACGCACCGTTAGCGGGACAACCTCGGTGAAGCTTCATACGACCGCGCTGGAGCCGCATAAACCACCCGTGCACACGTAGGACCTAGCTCTAACCATGAGTGCGCTGCGGTGGGGGAACTGAACGCGCCCGCAGAATCGCACCGAGAACCCGTTCTGGGGTACAGCAACGGACTCAACGACCGCACGCCCATCACTCTGACCCATGACGGCCCACCGCTACGGGCCCGTTCGACGCATGACCGTCGACGACCTATCCGCTCTGCTCTGAGGCCGCTGGTGAAGAGTGCCTCTCTGCCACTGGCGTTTCGGAGATGCTGCACGCAACATAGCTCCATCGTGTGCGAACTCTGGCCGGGCGTGGGCGTTCATACCCTTCGGCGGCGGACAGCCGTTGAACGACGGACGAACATTGACCCCACAGACGACACGCACGCGTAGCGAGACAACCTCGGTGGAGCTCAGTACGACGGCGCTCTACCGCGATGAACCACCCGTGCAAGGGTAGGACGTAGAGCTCAGGGTGGTGTGTGCTCGGGATGCACTCCTGCCGTGATCGTTCGAGACGGGGGAATGCGATCTATCTCGAGAATGCTCTCTGGCGCCGGCCGGCGGTGCAGACGCACGTTGCACGCGAGGGTGCCTGCGACGCTTAGGCAACGAAGGTCATAACGCACCTGTAGCCCGATAACCTCGGTGAAGCTCAGCGCGACGACGCTTCGGCGCGGAAAACTACCCTTGCAAGGGTAGGACGTGGTGCTCAGGGTGGTCGGTGCGGAGAGAGACAGAGTGGGTCCACGTTGAGGGCGAGCTCCTGCACGTCGAGGGCGAGCTCCTGCACGTCGAGGGCGAGCTCCTGCACGTCGAGGGCGAGGTCGCGCACGTTGTCGGCCGAGACCACCCACAGATGCGTCGAGGGCCCCAGCACAGTGTGCTGGGGCCCTCGACGAGCCGGCGATAGTCAGGTGACCATCAGAGCGGGACGATCAGTGGCTGATCGACTTCGCATCCGAACCTTCGACAGCGTCGTGGTCGTGATGCGAGGCCTCGAGCTCGGTCTTCGTCACCGGTGCGACGCGATCTTCGAAGAAGAACTTCGACAGACGCGCACGGAACTTCTCGAGCTTCGTGATCTTGCCGTCGGCGTTCGGCGCGGCCGGCACGTACTGCGGCGACTCGAATGCCGTGAGCTTCCACAGCTTGTTCGGCGGGAGCGCCTCGTGACGCTCGAGGAACTCACCGTGGGGGAGGCGGATGATGTTCGCCGTCTCCCGACCGTGCAGAGCGACCTCGCGGTCCTTGCGCTGCAGAGCCAGGCACATGCGCTTCGTGACGATGTAGCCGATGATCGGTCCGAGGAAGAAGAGCGTCCGGAAGATGTAGATCATGTCGTTGAGCGACATCTGGAAGAACACCGCGATGATATCGCCCGAGGCCGCAGCCCACATGTTGCAGTAGAAGATGATGCCTGCCACACCGATGGCGGTGCGTGTGGGGTTGTTGCGGGGACGGTCGAGGATGTGGTGCTCGCGCTTGTCCTTCATCAGCCACGCCTCGAAGAACGGGTAGATGAACATCGCACCGAACACACCGCCGAGGACGATGACCGAGCTGTTGATGTTGAACGAGATCGGCCAACCGGCGATGTAGAACTCGAACCAGCCCGGAACGATGCGGAGGAATCCGTCCGCCCAGCCGATGTACCAGTCCGGCTGCGTGCCGGCGGAGACGGGGGAGGGGTCGTACGGTCCGTAGTTCCAGATCGGGTTGATCGTGAAGAGTGCGGAGATCACCGAGATGAGACCGAAGATGAGGAAGAAGAACCCTCCGCCCTTGGCCGCGAAGGTCGGCAGGACGGGTTCGCCCACGACGTTCTTCTCGGTGTGTCCGGCGCCCGGCCACTGCGTGTGCTTGTGCACGACGACGAACATCAGGTGGATGCCGATGAGGGCGATGAGCAGCGCGGGAACGATCATGATGTGCAGCGTGTAGAGACGCGACACGATGTCGATGCCCGGGAACTCGCCTCCGAAGAGGAAGAACGAGATGTACGTTCCGACCAGCGGCAGGGACTTCAGGATGCCGTCGATGATGCGCAGGCCGTTGCCGGAGAGCAGATCATCAGGCAGCGAGTAGCCGGTGAAGCCGGCAGCCATGGCGAGGATGACGAGGAAGACGCCGACGACCCAGTTGAGCTCACGCGGCTTCCGGAAGGCACCGGTGAAGAACACGCGCAGCATGTGGAGGCTGAGCGCCGCCACGAAGAGCAGTGCGCCCCAGTGGTGCATCTGACGGATGAACAGACCGCCGCGGATCTCGAACGAGATCGCCAGGGTCGAGTTGTACGCCTCGGAGATCTCGACTCCGCGCAGCGGAACCCACGGACCTTCGTAGTGGAGCTCACCCATCGCAGGGTGGAAGAAGAACGTGAGGAAGGTGCCCGAGAGCACGACGATGACGAAGCTGTAGAGGGCGACCTCGCCGAGCATGAAGGACCAGTGCGAGGGGAAGATCTTGCGTCCGAACTCGCGAACGAGCTTGGAAGCACCGACGCGGGATTCGGTGAAGTCCGCCAGCTTCCCGACAGGTGTGGTGGGCTGTGAAGTACTCATGGGTGGTTGATCTCCCAGAACGTAGGTCCGACGGGCTCAGGGAAGTCCGACTGCGCGACCAGGTAGCCTTCGCTGTCCACGGTGATGGGCAGCTGGGGCAGCGGGCGCTTCGCCGGGCCGAAGATGACCTTGCAGTGCTCGGTCACGTCGAACGTCGACTGGTGGCACGGGCAGAGCAGGTGATGAGTCTGGTGCTCGTACAGCGCCACGGGGCAGCCGACGTGCGTGCAGATCTTCGAGTACGCGACGATGCCGTCGTACGACCAGTCGGCGCGAGCAGGATCCTCTTTGAGCTCCTTGGGATCGATGCGCATGAGGAGGACAGCGGCCTTCGCCTTCTCGTCGAGCGCATGACCCTCGTTCGTGTCATCGCCGATGCCGGAGGGAAGGACATGGAAGGCCGAACCGATCGTGACGTCCTCAGCCTTGATCGGACGCTCCGAATCAGGGGAGGGGATGCCGCCCGGGTCGCGGATGAGTCGCACACCCTCGCCCCACAGGGTCTTGAACAGCGCATCGCCCGGAAGCGGGCCGAGGTCGCGGAAGACGAGGATCGCCGGCAGGGGTGCGATCGCGAGAGCGGCGATGAGCGTGTTGCGCAGAAGCGGACGACGGGCGATGCCCGACTCCTCCTTGGCCTGGTGGAGGATCTCGAGCGCGATCGCCTGATCCTCTTCGCTGCCGTTGATGTCATGGCGCTCATCGATGCCCTCATGATCGCTCATGAGGTTCTTCGCCCACAGCACCGCACCGGCGCCGAGGCTGAACATCGCCACGGCCGCACCGAGTCCCACCATCATGGTGTGGATGCGGATGCTCTCCATCGACTCTCCCAGCGGGAAGAGGAAGTACGCGACGATGAACCAGATCGTGCCGATCATCGAAGCGATGAACCACAGCGCCACCTGGCGCTCGGCGACCTTCTGGGCACGCGGGTCGGCGTCGGTCAGTCGCGGCTTGTGCTCAGGCAGGCCAGGGTTGGTGAACCCGTTCAGCTCCTCGAGCTGGCTGCCGCCGCCGGAGTGCTCTTTCGAGGTCATGAATTTCCCCGTCTAATCTCGTGATGGTAGGTGAACGACAACTGCGGACTCACTTCGCCCTCGAGGAGAGCCATACGGTGATGCCGATGACTGCGGCGAGTCCGAAGAACCAGATGAAGAGGCCCTCAGCCACTGGTCCCAGGGATCCGAGCTTGAATCCGCCGGGGGAGGGGTTCTCCGACACTTCCCGGATGTACGAGATGATGTCTCGCTTGTCCTCGGGAGTGAGGTTCGCGTCGTTGAAGATGGGCATATTCTGAGGTCCGGTCTGCATCGCCTGGTAGAGGTGCTTGGGCGAGACCTCGGACAGGTTCGGCGCGTACTTGCCGCGTGTCAGGGCGCCGCCGGCGCCGACGACGTTGTGACACATTGCGCAGTTGGTGCGGAAGAGGCCGCCGCCGGCAGCGGGGTCGCCCTTCTTGGGATCGAGGTACTGTGCCTCCGGGATCGCCGGTCCCGGTCCCAGCGAACCGACATAGGCCGCGAGCTGAGCGGTCTGCTCATCGTTGAACTGGGGTTCCTTGACACGGGCCTGCGGGCCGTTGGCCTGCAGGGGCATGCGTCCGGTGCCGACCTGGAAGTCGACTGCTGCCGCACCGACGCCGATGAGGCCGGGTCCGGCCTTGGAGCCCTCGGCGTTGAGGCCGTGGCACGTCGCGCAGTTCGCGGCGAAGAGCTTCTTGCCCTCTTCGATGTCGGATGCGCTGGCCGCCGTGGAGGCATTCGCGCTCGAGGTCTGGGTGAAGAGTGCGTACGCTCCGCCGGTCAGCAGCAGGCCCACGAGGAGCAGCACGACGAGTGCCATCGGGTGCCTGCGGCGATCTGCTAATAGCTTCACGTGTTGGTCCTTTGCTTGAAGTTTCGAGTGTCCGTGCGGCCGGTGGCCCGGCGCGAACTACTGCAGGAGGTAGATGACGCCGAAGAGGCCGATCCAGACGACGTCGACGAAGTGCCAGTAGTAGGACACGCAGATCGCGAAGGTCGCCTCGTGGTGACCGAACTTCTTCGCTCCGTAGGCGCGTCCGATGACGAGCAGGAAGCAGATGAGTCCGATGGTCACGTGGAGACCGTGGAATCCGGTGGTCAGGTAGAAGACCGAGCCGTAGCCGTCGGTGCTGATCGACAGGCCCTCGCGGACGAGCTCTGCATACTCCATGACCTGTCCCGAGACGAAGACCGCCCCGAGGAGGAACGTCAGGTAGAACCACTCGATCATGCCCCACTTGGCGATGTTGAACAGCCCGCCGGTCCGCCGCGGGCGGAACCTCTCGGCTGCGAACACGCCCATCTGGCAGGTGAAGGACGACGACACCAGGATGATGGTGTTGCCGAGCGCGAACGGAACGTTCAGCAGCTCGGTCTGCGTGTCCCACAGACCCGGCACGACGGATCGAATGGTGAAGTACATGGCGAAGAGCGCGGCAAAGAACATCAGGTCGCTCGCGAGGAACACGATGAAGCCCACCGTGGTCACATTCGGGCGATTGACTACCGGATGTGCTGGCGCTGTCTGGGATGCAGTGGCAGTTGACACCCCACCATTATTACCCGTCTCGGGGTGAGTTTTCACCTTTTACCCAGGTTTCGGAGGAGAAATTTCTACACGATGTAGCGAAAACCGCGGATTGGTGCCGCAATCTCACCGGACTGTGATGTCCACCCCGCGTGTCGAACTCACGATAGGATGCCGCAGGTAAGGTCCGCTTCCCTGCTGGGAGGCGGTGGATGTTCCCCAGATCGAAAGCTCGTGGCCATGACGGAAGCACCGCGTACGACAGCCCCGGAGACCGCCCTCCCCGGGACCGCCTCGACCGGGACGGACGTCGCCGCGAACTGGCCCGACCTCCTCATGACCCTCATGCATGGCCAGGACCTCACCGAGGAGCAGGCCTCGTGGGCGATGGACCAGATCATGTCCGGCCAGGTCCCCGATGTGACGATGGCCGCGTTCCTCGCCGCCCACCACACCAAGGGGGAGACCGTCGCCGAGATCGCCGGTCTCGTCGCCGCGATGATGGAGCACGCCGTGCCGCTGCCGGGGCTCGAGGACTCCGTGGACATCGTCGGCACCGGCGGCGACCGTGCGAAGACGGCCAACATCTCCTCGACGGCGGCGATGATCATCTCCGCCACCGGTCAGCGCGTGGTCAAGCACGGCAACCGGGCGACCTCCTCGGCGTCGGGGTCCGCCGACGTCCTCGAGGCTCTCGGGGTCCGATTCGACATCACCCCTGAGCAGACGGGCATCGTCGCCGCCGAGGTGGGGCTGGCGTTCTGCTTCGCCAACGTCTTCCACCCTTCGATGCAGTTCGTCGCCGCCGTGCGCCGCCAGATCAGCGTGCCGACGGCGTTCAACATCCTCGGACCGCTGACCAATCCGGCACGCGCCCGGCACACGGCGATCGGGGTCGCCGACGCCCAGATGGCTCCGCTCGTCGTCGGCACCCTGGCCAAGCGCGGTCATCAGGCGGTCGTCTTCCGCTCCCGGGACGGACTCGACGAGCTGAGCAACACCGACGTCAACGACGTCTGGGAGGTGCGGCACGGCGAGGTCGAGCACACGACGTTCGACGCCCTCGACCTCGGTTTCGACCGGGTGACGAAGGACGACCTGCGCGGCGGAGGTCCGGCCGACAACGCGAAGATCATGCGCTCGGTGCTGGCCGGGGAGAAGTCCCCGGTGCGCGACATCGTCCTCATCAACGCCGCAGCAGCGCTCGTCGCCGCCGACGAATCCGGCGTCGGATCGTTCACGGAGCGGGTGGCGGCGAAGCTGCGCATCGCCGAGGACACCGTCGATGCCGGCCTCGGTGCGGCCAAGCTCGATCAGCTCGTCACGGTCTCACGTCGCATCGCCGAGGCGAACGGCGCCTGAGGCCTGCGCGTGGAAGGCCGCGCCCCGGTGCGGCATCGACCATGCCCCGGTCGTCGACCACAGCTGTGCTGACTCCAGCCACTGGGCGAGCATCCTCGTCTCCTCCGGCAGCGGGTCGTTCGGCCCCGGGACGGCACCCGGTGCCGGCACCCATTCTGCGGTCGGGGTCAGTGCCGCGAACCCGGAGTCCAAGCCCGCGGTCGTCGACCGGTGCGCGGCGGCGGCGAGCTTCCCGTGCCGGATGACGACGAGATCGACACCGCTCTCACTGCCCGGTGCCCACGCCTGGATCTCCTCGACCGCGGCCAGGCGGGCGACGGTCTCCGCGCGGGACGCCGTGGCCAGCGCCGTGCGCATGCCGTCCCGGACCTCCGCGGCGGTCTCGTACCGGGCTTCGGCGGCGAGCCGGGCCATGCGGTCGCCGCTGTGTGCGCGCAGCGATGAGAAGTCACCGCTCAGAGCGCCGACGAGACCGGCAATGCGCTCCCGGTAGACCTCGGGATCGTGCACTCCCGCGCACGGGCCCCCGCACTGACCGACCTGAGCGCTCACGCACGCCCGATGGCGGTCGAGGGTGGCCACGGTGACCTTCGCCGTGCACCGTTTGACGGGGAAGAGCGTCTCGAGGAGGTCCTTGACCGCCTGCGCGGACTTCCGCGAGCGGAACGGCCCCAGCGGGGGTGCGGGTGAACGCTCAAGCGCCGAGGTCGACCGGGCGACGGAGAGCCGAGGGAACTCCTCGTCGCTGAGGACGACCCACGAATTGCGTTCGGGGTTCTTCGAGCGCCGGTTGTACGGGGGCGCGAGTTCGCCGATGAGTCGGACCTCGCGGACCTCGGCCTCGAGGACGTGCGCACACGGCAGACACGTGACCTCCTGCGCGGCGGTGACCATCTCCGCCATCCGCCCCCGGTTCTCCGAGGCGTTGAAGTACCCGCGCACGCGTCTGGCCATATTGCCCGACTTGCCGATGTAGAGGACCCGCCTCGTCCCGTCGAGGAACATGTAGACGCCCGGTTCGGCGGGCACTCCCTTGGCCAGGTGGGCCTTCGCCTGCCGTTTGGCCCACCCGGACTGGCGCACGGTGGCGAGCTCTTCGAGGGTCGTGATGCCGAACCCGCCGAAGCGCTCGAGGAGCCGGTGGAGGACCTCTCCGGTCGCGCGGGCGTCGGAGAGCGCGCGATGGTCGGGTTCGACCTCGGTGCCGAAGTGCGCGGCGAGGGTGCCGAGCTTGTGGTTGCGCACCTCGTCGCGGCCGAGGACCCGACGGGAGAGGGTGACGGTGTCGAGGACCTGCGGCTGCGGCCAGTGGTAGTCGAGGCGTTCGCAGGCCGAGCGGAGGAAGCCGATGTCGAAGGGAGCGTTGTGGGCGACGAGCACCGCACCGACGGCGAATTCGAGGAAGCTCGGGAGCACCGAGCGGATCGACGGTGCGTCGTCGACCATCGCATGCGTGATCCCCGTGAGCTGGGCGACGAACGGGGAGATGACCGAATGCTCGGGTTTGACCAGGGACTGGAACTCGCCGATGACCTCGCCGCCGCGCAGCTTGACCGCGCCGATCTCCGTGATCTCCGATGATCCCGCCCGGGTGCCGGTCGTCTCGAGGTCGACGACGACGAACGTGACCTCGTAGAGGGGTGTGCCGATGTCGGCCAAGGACAGCTGCGTGTGCTCGAGACCGTGCGGGGCGCGATCGAAGGGGGTGGCCGGAGAGGACATGGCTAGCAGTCTGCCATCCGCCCCTGACACGAGCTCACACCGAGGCCCCGCTGTCGCCGCCCTCGGTCTTCGACTGCCCGGGCAGGTGGAAGAAGAGCCCGACGGCTCCGCCGATGCCGACGGCCAGTCCCACGAGGAGGAACCACGTCGGGAGGGGGCGGAAGAAGATGGCCCCGATGATGAGGAGGACGACGGCGCCGAAGGTCGCAAGCACGGAGAGGACGAACGTCGGAGGCGCCGTGCGCCAGCCGATGGGGGCGGCAGGCTCCGGCTGCCACCGCTCCGTCGCCTCGAGCCGGTCCCGGATCTCCTCGACGGGCATCTCGCTCATCGCGGCGTCGGGTTCGGAAATCTGCGCCACGAGGTCGTCCCAATGGCTGTCGCTGACCTTCGAGGAGTCGCCGAGGCGTTCGGATTCGGGCACGTGATCGCGCCAGTCCTCGCGGTCCGCGTCGTCGTTCATGTCATTCATCAGCAATCTCCGACGTCGGTCTATTCCCCGCCCGAGCGCCCGCCGGGCACCGCATCCGGCATGCGTGCGGCCCGGGCGACCGCCTCGGCGATGAGCGGAGCATCGAAGTCGAGGGTCGCGACGTGACGGCTGCGGCGCAGGGCGATGATGCGCGGGGGGCGGACGAGACCGGCGCGCAGGGCCCGGAGGCTGCGGGGCCCGACGACATTGTCCCGGCCGGAGACGAGGACGGTGACGGGGGAGGAGATCTCCCACAGGTCGGTGCGCAGATCCTTCAGCGCCGAGGCGAGGGAGGCGACCGCGGCCACCGGAGTCCGATCGCCTGCGAACTCGTCCCGCCCGGGGTGGGCGATGTCGTTGCCGATCGCCGCGACCGAGGGCACGAACCGCTTGAGGACGGGAAGGAGCGGAGTGAGCGGGGAGTCGACGAAGAGCGCGGGATTGACGACGACGATCTCGTCAGGCGGCTGCGGCAGGGTGCCGAGGGCGAGGCTGAGCGCCCCGCCCATCGACAGCCCGGCGACGACGACGCGGTCATGGTCGGCCTGAAGCAGGCGCAGCTGCGCCTCGGCGGCGGAGAACCAGTCCGACCATGTCGTCGCCGCGAGCTCCTGCCAGGAACCGCCGTGTCCGGGGAGGAGGGGAACGCTGACGCTGAGGTCTTCGGCGGCCAGGGCGCGGGCGATGGGATGCCACGCGGCCGGCGAACCTGTGATGCCGTGGAGGAAGAGGACCGCGACCTCGGCGTCGGGGGCGATCCGGGAGTACGCGGAGCGCGGTGCGGGCAGCGGTGCGAAGTCGATCTCCATGCTCCCAGCATCCCACGATCGGGGCTTCGCGGCATCGCCGTCGACGGTCCGAGACGCGCCGAGATGGATATATGATGACCGGGGACGTCCAAGCGTCGTGACATGGAAGGGTGCGCGTGTTCTACTGGTTTCTCAAACGGGTCGTGGCCGGACCCATCCTGCGGATCCTCTTCCGTCCGTGGGTGCGGGGCCTGGACAACCTGCCGCCGGAGGGCCCGGCGATCATCGCCGGCAACCACATGCACTTCATGGACTCGATCTTCGTCCCCCTGCTCGCCCCCCGGCCCGTCGTCTACCTGGCGAAGAAGGACTACTTCACCGGCCGCGGCATCAAGGGCACGGTGACGCGCTGGTTCTTCAAGCTCAACAACCAGCTGCCCATGGACCGCGGCGGCGGATCGGGATCCCAGGCCTCGCTGGAAGCCGGCCTCAAGGTGCTGCGCGAAGGCAACTCCTTGGGCATCTACCCCGAAGGCACCCGCTCGCCCGACGGCAAGCTCTACCGGGGCCGGACCGGCATCGCCCGTCTCGTCCTCGAATCCGGGGCACCTGTCATCCCGGTCGCGATCATCGGCACTGACAAGATCCAGCCGGCCGGTCGTCTCATCCCGAAGTTCCGCCGGGTCGGCGTCGTCTTCGGTTCGCCCATGGACTTCTCCCGGTACGAGGGCCTGCCCGTCGACCGATTCCTGCTGCGGTCGATCACCGACGAGATCATGTACGAGATCATGCGGCTCTCAGGTCAGGAGTACGTCGACACGTATGCCTCGACCGTGAAGACGAAGCTGCTCACCTCCGCGAAGCCGAAGAAGCCGACCGAGGAGACCGAGGACGGAACCACTCCCGACTCCGCAAAATGACGGTGCCGTGACGCTCATGGGCAGTGTTCGAATACTGCGGTAACGGCGACACGCGCGAATCGTTACCTTCGGGTGTTTGTCGCCGCGACCCGGGCAGAATAGTTTGGAGTTGTTGAATCCCACTGTAGGTTCGCTGCGAAGAGCGGTAGAATGGCTTCATTCTCTGCCCGACAACGCGACCTCACTTCCCCCAGGGACTATAAGGAGGAGTCGGTGTGAACCGCTCAAGTCACGAAAGCGTCGAGTCGACGCCCTTGCCGTCCGCGGCACAGGGTCTCCTGTTCGACGACGATCTGCCCGTCCTCGATGAGGAGGCCGGCTACCGCGGTCCCACCGTGTGCAAGGTCGTCGGCATCACCTACCGTCGACTCGACTACTGGGCGCGCACCGACCTCGTCACCCCCTCGATCCGCAACGCCACCGGCTCGGGCAGCCAGCGCCTCTACAGCTTCCGCGACATCCTCGTGCTCAAGATCGTCAAGCGCCTCCTCGACACCGGCGTCGGGCTGCAGTCGATCCGCACCGCTGTCGACCACCTCCGCTCCCGCGGCGTCGAGGACCTCTCCCAGATCACCCTCATGTCCGACGGCGCCAGCGTCTTCGAATGCACATCCCCCGACGAGGTCGTCGACCTCCTCCAGGGCGGCCAGGGCGTGTTCGGCATCGCGGTGGGCCGGGTGTGGAACGAAGTCGAGGGCAGCCTCTCCGAACTTCCCAGCGAACGCCTCCCCGAGGACGACTCGACGGTCTTCGCGATGGACGAACTCGCTCAGCGTCGGGCGCAGAAGCTCGGCTGAGCCGCACCAGTCAGACCACGACGAAGGCCCCCTCCGAATGGAGGGGGCCTTCGCTGTCGCAACGTGGTCGTGGTGGCCGTCATGCGCTGCCGGAGTGAGCCCGTCCGCCGCGGCCCAGCCACGGGACTCAGTTCGAGGTCACTGCTGCTTCGCGGCTTTGCGTCCGCGGATGTTCTCCGAACGCAGCGCCCGCTCGAGGAGGGCGTCGAATGAGGAGGCGACCTCCTCGGCGGGTTTGCCCGGCCACGAATGGATGGGTCGAGCCGACCCCTGGGCCTGCTGCATGACCGCACGTTCGGCCAGCGGGGGATTGAGGACGAGGGGACCGAACATCTCGCGCATCTCCGCGATGCGGTAGTCGTGCTCGGTCGATCCGGCCCGGACGCGGTTGACGACGAGACCGAGCGGCTGGATCTGCGAGGTGCCGCGCTGGCGCAGCTCATCGGCCGCGCGCAGGGCGCGGTCGGCTGCGGCGACGGAGAAGAGGCTCGGCTCGGTGACGACGGCCACCCGGCTGCTCGCCGTCCAGGCGGTGCGGGTAAGCCCGTTGAGGCTCGGCGGGCAGTCGATGAGGACGAGCCGGTAGCCCTTCGCGATGCGGCTGAGCGCATCCTCGAGCCGCCGCAGGTAGCGCTCGGAGAGCGAGGGGCGGTCGAACTCGGCGGCCCGTGGGGAGCCGGAGATGACATCGAGGTGACCCATCTTGTCGCCGACCCACCCCGAGGGGATGATCGCCTCCGAGAGGATCTTCTGCGACTTCGGCGCCGCGAGGACGTCGGCGATGTCGACCTTCGTCGAGGTCGGCACATCGAGTCCCGTCGACGAGTCGGCCTGCGGGTCCATGTCGACGACGAGCGTCGGGATGCCGCGGTTGTAGGCCGCCGAGGCGAGACCGAGAGTCACCGACGTCTTGCCGACGCCGCCCTTGAGACTGCTGATACTGAGGACAAGCACCCTCCTACGGTAACGTATCCGCCCTCATCGGGCAGGTCCGACCACGCCGAGGAGGGGGTGCCCACCCGAACGGGGACCCCCTGCATTCCGTGGCACAGGTCACTGAGTAGAGTTGTCTCTCGACAGCCCGTCGACGCATCGCGCCTGCGCGATCGATACAGAAGCGAGTAACACAGATGTTCTCTAAAGTCCTTGTGGCCAATCGCGGAGAGATCGCGGTGCGCGCGTTCCGCGCGGCCTACGAGCTCGGTGCCTCCACCGTCGCTGTGTTCCCCTACGAAGACCGCAACTCCGAACACCGGATGAAGGCCGATGAGGCTTACATGATCGGCGAGGAGGGCCACCCCGTCCGGGCGTACCTCAGCGTCGAGGAGATCATCCGGGTGGCCAAGGAGTCCGGTGCCGACGCGGTCTACCCCGGCTACGGCTTCCTGTCCGAGAACCCCGATCTCGCCCGCGCGTGCGCCGAGAACGGCATCACGTTCATCGGGCCCGCCGCTGATGTGCTCGAACTCGCCGGCAACAAGGTCCAGGCCCTCGGTGCCGCCCGTGCCGCCGGCATCCCGGTCCTCGACTCGACGAAGCCCTCGGCCGACGTCGCCCAGCTCCTCGCCGACGCCGAGTCGATGGAGTACCCGCTCTTCGTCAAGGCCGTCGCCGGCGGCGGGGGACGCGGCATGCGCCGGGTCGCCGAAGCCTCTCAGCTCGAGGATGCGCTCAAGGCCGCGATGCGCGAAGCCGAAGGCGCCTTCGGCGATCCGACGGTCTTCATCGAACAGGCCGTCCAGCGTCCCCGGCACATCGAAGTCCAGGTGCTCGCCGACAACGACTCCAATGCCATCCACCTCTTCGAACGCGACTGCTCCCTGCAGCGGCGCCACCAGAAGGTCATTGAGATCGCCCCGGCGCCCAATCTCGATCCCGAGATCGCTGCGGCCCTGCACTCGGATGCGCTGAAGTTCGCGCAGGCGCTGGGCTATCAGAACGCCGGCACCGTCGAATTCCTCCTCGAGACCGAGGGCCCGCGGGCGGGCAAGCACGTGTTCATCGAGATGAACCCGCGCATCCAGGTCGAGCACACCGTCACCGAGGAGATCACCGACGTCGACCTCGTAGCCTCCCAGATGCGCATCGCGGCCGGGGCGAGCCTGGCCGATCTCGGCCTGCGCCAGGAGGACATGCGGATCAAGGGCGCCGCCCTCCAGTGCCGCATCACCACCGAGGATCCCGCGAACTCGTTCCGTCCCGACACCGGCACGATCACCGCCTACCGGTCGGCCGGCGGCGCCGGTGTCCGCCTCGACGGCGGCACCGTCCACGCCGGTGCCTCGGTGAGCGCACACTTCGACTCGATGCTCGTCAAGCTCACATGCCGTGGCCGCACCTTCGCCCAGGCCGTCTCACGTGCCCGCCGGGCGCTCGCGGAGTTCCGCATCCGCGGCGTGTCCTCGAACATCGGGTTCCTCCAGGCCGTACTCGAGGATGATGCGTTCATCGCCGGGGACATCGCGACCTCGTTCATCGAGGAGCGCCCGCAGCTCCTCGACGCCCGGGTGAGCGCCGACCGCGGCTCGAAGGTCCTCGACTACCTCGCCGACGTCACCGTCAACCGGCCGCACGGGGAGGCGAAGGTCCATCTCCGTCCCGCTGAGAAGCTGCCGGAGATCGACTTCGCACAGGCCCCGCCCGCCGGCAGCCGTGACCGCCTCCTCGAGCTCGGTCCCGAGGGCTTCGCCCGCGCGCTGCGGGAGCAGACGGCGCTCGCTGTCACCGACACCACCTTCCGCGACGCCCACCAGTCCTTGCTCGCCACCCGCGTGCGCACCCGCGACCTCCTCGCCGTCGCCGGACACGTCGCCCGGATGACCCCGCAGCTGCTGAGCATCGAAGCCTGGGGCGGGGCCACCTACGATGTGGCTCTGCGCTTCCTCGGCGAGGATCCGTGGGAGCGCCTGTCCCAGCTGCGGGAGGCGATCCCCAACATCGCCCTCCAGATGCTCCTGCGCGGTCGCAACACCGTCGGCTACACCCCGTACCCCACCCAGGTCACCGACGCCTTCGTCGACGAGGCTGCCCGCACCGGCATCGACGTCTTCCGCATCTTCGATGCGCTCAACGACATCGAGCAGATGCGACCGGCCATCGAAGCCGTGCGCGCGACGGACACGACGATCGCCGAGGTGGCCCTGTGCTACACCTCGGACATCCTCGATCCGCGCGAGGAGCTCTACACCCTCGACTACTACCTCCGGCTGGCCGAGGAGATCGTGGGCGCCGGTGCGCATGTGCTCGCGGTCAAGGACATGGCCGGTCTGCTCCGCCCGGCTGCCGCGGCCAAGCTCGTGACCGCCCTGCGGGAGAACTTCGACCTCCCGGTCCACGTCCATACCCACGACACCGCAGGCGGTCAGCTCGCGACCCTGTTCGCGGCCGCCGACGCCGGTGCCGATGCCGTCGATGCCGCCTCGGCGGCGATGGCGGGCACGACGAGCCAGCCGAGTCTCTCGGCCCTCGTCGCCGCCTTCGAACACACCGACCGCGATACGGGGCTGAGCCTGACCGCCGTCCAGGACCTCGAACCGTACTGGGAGTCGGTGCGCAAGGTCTACGCGCCCTTCGAATCCGGCCTGCCGGGACCGACGGGTCGCGTGTACCGGCATGAGATCCCCGGCGGGCAGCTCTCGAACCTGCGCCAGCAGGCCGTGGCACTCGGTCTGGGGGAGCGGTTCGAGGAGATCGAGCGGATGTACGAAGCCGCCGACGACATCCTCGGCCACCTCGTCAAGGTCACCCCGTCGTCGAAGGTCGTCGGCGATCTCGCCCTCCACCTCGTCGGCGCCGGAGTCGACCCCGCGGAGTTCGCCGAGAATCCGGACAGGTTCGACATCCCCGACTCGGTCATCGGCTTCCTCTCCGGCGACCTCGGCGATCCTCCCGGCGGATGGCCCGAGCCGTTCCGGACGAAGGCCCTGGCCGGTCGCACGCACAAGCCCGTCGTCGAGGACCTCGCCGCCGAGGATGCCGCCGCCCTGGCCGAGCCGGGCCCGCAGCGTCAGGCGAAGCTCAACGAACTCCTCTTCCCGGGACCGACGAAGGAGTTCGATCGTATGCGCTCAAGCTACGGCGACCTCTCCGTCGTCGAGACCTCCGAGTACCTCTACGGTCTGACCTCGGGCGATGAGCACACGGTCGAGCTGTCGAAGGGCAAGAACCTCCTCATCGGCCTGCAGGCGATCGGCGACACCGACGAACGCGGCATGCGCTCGGTGATGTTCACCCTCAACGGTCAGCTGCGTCCCCTCCAGGTCCGCGACCGGGCGATCGAATCCGAGGTCAAGACCGCGGAGAAGGCGGATGCGACGAACTCCGGTCACGTCGCGAGCCCGTTCGCGGGCGTCGTCACGCTCCAGGTCGGAGTCGGCGACACCGTCGACGCCGGTGACGTCATCGCCACGATCGAGGCGATGAAGATGGAGGCCTCGATCACCGCCCCGGTGGCCGGACCCGTCTCCCGGGTCGCGATCGACTCGGTGTCTCAGCTCGAGGGCGGCGACCTCGTGGCGGTCATCGGTGGCTGAGCGCGAGATCCGCCTGTGGGGCGACCCCGTGCTCCGCAGCACCAGCGCCCCCGTCACGGTCTTCGACGACTCCGTGGCCGCTCTCGCCCAGGACCTCGTCGACACCTCCCTGCCCGACGGCCGCGCCGCGGTCGCGGCCCCGCAGATCGGGGTCGGGCTGCGGGCGTTCGGCTACGACCTCGACGGGCGCACTGGGTATCTCATCAACCCTGAGATCGTCGAGGTCGGCGGCGAGCTGCGCGACATCGAAGAGGGCTGCCTGTCCGTGCCCGGGCTGTTCTTCCCCACCCCGAGGTGGGAGTTCGCCCGTGCCCGCGGTGTCGATGCGGAGAACAATCCGGTCGAGATCGAAGGACATGAGGTCTTCGCGCAGATGATCCAGCACGAGATCGCCCACCTCGACGGTCAGGTCTACATCCAGACGCTGCCGGGGGAGCGCCGCCGCGAGGCCATGAAGGCGATCCGCTCGTCGTCGTGGTTCCTGGCCTCATGACAGCACCGCACACAGCAGAGTCTGCGCACACAGCAGAGTCTGAGAACAACGAGGAGAAGAACGATATGGTCATCGCACGCACCGCCGTCATCGGCAGCGGGCTCATGGGGGCGGGCATCGCCGAGGTGCTCGCGAAGTCCGGCTGCGACGTCATCGTCTCCGAGGTCAGCGACGACGCGGTTGCCGCCGGTCGCGCCCGGATCGAGAAGTCCCTGGCCAAGGCCGTTGAGAAGGGCAAGCTCTCGGCCGCCGAGTCAGAAGCGGCGCTGTCGCGTCTGCGGTTCACCACCGACATCGCCGATCTCGCCGACCGGCAGCTCGTCATCGAGGCCGCGAGCGAGAACGAGGACATCAAGAAGGCGATCTTCGCCCAACTCGACGAGGTCGTCACCGACCCGACCGCGATCCTCGCCTCGAACACCTCGTCGATGCCGATCATCCGCTTCGCCCAGGCCACCTCGCGGCCCGAACGCGTCCTCGGGATCCACTTCTTCAACCCGGCGCCCGTGCAGCCGCTCGTCGAGATCGTCTCCTCGGTGCTCACCGACCCCGAGGTCGCCGAGACCGCGACGACGTTCGTCACCGAGGTCCTCGGCAAAGCCCCCGTCCAGGCCTCCGATCGGCCCGGATTCATCGTCAACGCCCTCCTCATCCCGTACCTGTGCTCGGCCATCAGGATGCTCGAGGCGGGGCTGGCGACGAAGGAGGACATCGACACGGGAATGGTCAAGGGGTGTGCGCACCCGATGGGTCCGATCGCCCTGGCCGACCTCGTCGGCATCGACACCTGCCTCTTCGCCGCCGAGAGCATCTACACCGAGACCGGCGACCCCGCGGCGAAGCCGCCGGTCCTCCTCTCCCGCATGGTCGATGCGGGCCTGCTCGGCGTGAAGTCCGGACGCGGCTTCTACGAGTACTGAGGACCGCGACCGGCGCAGTTCCGGCGCAGATCCGCACACGACGAAGGGCACCCGGCCTGGCCGGGTGCCCTTCGCGTCGCAGCCAGGTCCTATCCGGCCAGCAGCTTCTCGTAGCTCGCGAGCTTGACGCACGCGACGAGGCCCTCGGCGGCGAGTTCGACCTCGGCGAGGCTCGGCATCGTCGGGGCGATGCGGATGACGTTGCCGGCCGGGTCGATCCCGTAGGGATGGGTCGCCCCTGCCGGGGTGAGCTTGACGCCTGCTTCGGCAGCGAGCTTGACGATTCTCTCCGCCGTGCCCTCGAGGGTCGTCAGGGTGATGAAGTAACCCCCGTCGGGCTTCGTCCACGTCGCAAGCTCCGTGCTGCCGAGGCCCTGTTCGAGGGCGTCGAGGACGGCGTCGAACTTCGGGGCGATGATCTCGGCGTGCTTGCGCATGTGGGCGACGACGCCGTCGGCATCCCCGAAGAACCTCAGATGGCGCAGCTGGTTGACCTTGTCCGGGCCGATCGCGATCTTGCCGAGGTTCGCGATGAACCAGCGCATCGTCTCCGGGCCGGCGCCGAAGAAGGACACGCCCGCGCCCGCATGGGTGATCTTCGACGTCGAGGCGAAGATCCACGGGCGCTCGGGATGTCCCGCCTCGGCGCACAGGCTGAGGATGTCCACGGGCTCCGGGTGCGTCTCCCGCAGATGGTGGAGGCCGTATGCGTTGTCCCAGAGCAGCGTGAAATCGGGCGCTGCCGCCGGCATCGCGGCGAGTTCGGCGGCGCGCTCCTCGGTGATCGTGATGCCCGTGGGATTGGAGTACATGGGCACGAGCCACATGCCCTTGACGCTGGGGTCCTCGGCGAGGCGCTGCGCCTCGGCGACGATCGGCCCCTCGTCGTCCATGGGAATGGAGAGGAGTTCGAAGCCGAGGGACTCGGCGAGCGTGAAGTGGCGGTCGTAGCCGGGAACCGGGCACAGCAGCTTGTGCGGTCCCGCACCCCACGGGGTGCCGTCGACCGCAGTGCCGTGGAGGAGGGCGAAGGTCAGGGCCTGCCCCATGAGGGTCAGGGACGCGTTGCCCCCGGCCAGCAGCTGATCGGCGGGCACCTTGAGCAGGGGGGAGAAGAGCTCCCGGAGTTCGATGATTCCGTCGATGCCGCCATAGTTGCGGGCGTCGACCCCGCTCGGTGTGCGCGCATCGTCCCCGGTGACCAGGCCGAGCAGCGCATCGGAGAGATCGAGCTGCTCACTGCCGGGTTTGCCGCGCGTGATGTCGAGGTCCAGTCCGCGGGAGGCGAACTCCTCGTACGCACGTGAGGCCTGCTCGAGCTCGGACTCGAGATCGGGGGTTGAGGTCATCGATGCTCCTTCTCGCCGAGGTGTCGGCGGTGGTCTCTGCCGGTCCTCCCATCCTAGTCACAACGGGGGAGCGCGACCGCTAGAGTGGGATGCCGAGACAGGCCCGCAGAACGCGGGTGGATGAGCAGGGGAGTGAAGCCGCATGGTCAGACCGCGGGCTCGGGCCGTCCACGGGACGAACTTCTCCCGTGAGGCCCATCGCTACGATGCGGTGCGCCCTGGCTACCCGCAGGCCGCCCTCGACCTCCTCGGCTGGGAGTGGTCCGAGCTGCGTGTCTGCGACCTAGGAGCGGGCACGGGGATCCTCTCGGCGCAGCTGCTCGACCTCGGTGCCGAGGTGGTCGCCGTCGATCCCGACGGACCCGCCCTGTCCCGCAACCCCGCACCGTATCGGCTCGGCACCGCCGAGGACACGGGTCTTGCCGCCGGCAGCGTCGACGTCGTCACGGTCGCTCAGGCCTGGCACTGGTTCGACGAGGCGGCGGCTGCCGAGGAGATCGCCCGCATTCTGCGGCCCGGAGGTCGCCTGGTCATCCTCATCAATCAGCTCGACGTCCGCGTCGACTGGGTGCTGCGGCTGAGCCGGATCATGCACGCCGGCGATGTCTACCGTCCCGCCTACGTGCCCGCACCCGCCGGATTCGCGCTGCGGGAGAGGGCGGTCGTCGACTTCGCGACCCCGCTCGACGTCGACGGCATCGTCGACCTCGCGCGCACGCGTTCGTACTGGCTGCGGTCGGACGAGACGATCAGGGAGCGCGTCGAGACCAATCTGCGCGGCTACCTCAGCGAGGAGCACCCGATCTCGGGCACCGTCGACCTGCCCTACATGTGCCTGGCCTACGTCCTCGACAGGCTCTGAGCCGTGGGCCCGCGGACATGCGAAGCGGGGCCGCACATCGTGCGGCCCCGCCGGGCATCCGGAGACGGGGGACTCAGTCGGTCCGCTCCTCGGTCTCGATGACCTCGGTCGATTCGACGACCTCGGTCTCCTTCGGGGCCTGGTGGTTGACGTTGATCTTGCGGGGACGGGCCTCCTCGGCGACGGGGATCGTCAGCGTGAGCACGCCGTCCTGATAGTCGGCGCTGATCCGGTCGAGGGCCACGCGGTTGCCCAGGGTGAGCTGACGGGCGTAAGTGCCGGTCGTGCGCTCACGGGTCAGCCACTTGACGTCCTTCTCACCCACCGGCGAGGTGCGCTGAGCACGCACGGTCAGGGTCCGATCCTCGACATCGACGTCGATGCTCGCCGGGTCGACCCCGGGCATGTCGATCTGGGCGACGAAGACCTCGCCGTCGCGGTAGAGGTCCATCGGCAGGGTCGTCGAGTTCGGATTCCGGGTGACCTCGGTGAAGAAGCGGTCGAGATCGCGGATCGGGTCGAAGCGAGTGGCCATGAGCATCCTTTCTCAGAGAGTCTGTACATTGAGTCAAACACACTCAACTTTGAAATCATTCCGCACACAGGGAACTCCCACCGAATGCGAAACGGCCGGCCCCCGAAGCGGGGACCGGCCGTGGACTCAGGAGCTCACTCGCTCTCGGCGGTGATGTCCGGGTGGCGCGAACCGAGCGCATTGTCGATCGAGAGCAGACCCGAACCGCTGTCGCCGACGATCTCGAGGCGGCCGATGATCTCCGAGATGCTCGCCTCCTCCTCGACCTGCTCGTCGATGAACCAGTTGAGCAGCGGGAGGACGTCGATGTCGCCCTCGGTCTGAGCGGTGCGGTAGATGTTGCGGATCGACTCGGAGACCTTCTCCTCATGGGCGAGGGCGGCCTTGAAGAAGTCGAGAGGACGCGATCCCGAGACCTTCGGGGCAGCGATGTCGCCGATCTGCGGGGCGAATCCGCGGTCGACGCAGTGCTGGATGAACTTGGCCGCGTGGACCTGCTCCTCCTCCGACTGCGCACGCATCCACCGGGTCATGCCGGGCAGATCCTGATCGTCGAGCTGGATCGACATCTGGAGGTAGACCATCGAGGCCTCGAGCTCGAGCGTGACCTGCTCGCCGAGGACCTTCTGCATTGCGGGGCTCATGTGCATGTGCGACTCCTAATGACTGCGGCCGGCGACGGGATGCCGCCTGCTTCAAGACTAGCCTGACACCATTTCTGGAATCATTCCAGTGTGGGAAGGCTCGGCAAACAGTGCTGAGGCAAGCCGAACCTCGCTGCGCGCCCCGCACGGGCCGTTCTCATTCCCCTCCGACGGACACGGCCGGGATGTCGGGGTGGCGCTGCGCCACCAGAGTCGCCTGTTCGAAGGCGTGGGCGACCTCGAGGAGGCGGACGTCATCACCGGGCCGGGCGACGAGCTGGACGCCGACCGGCAGTCCCGAGGCCGAGAAGCCGGCGGGCACGGAGATCGCCGGACACCCGGTCGCCGAGATCAGGCACAGCGCCCGCATCCAGTCGAGGTAGGTCTCCATGGGCACCCCGTCGATCTCCGTGGGGTATTCGATGCCGATGTCGAACGGCAGCACCTGGCAGGTCGTGAGGACGAGGACGTCGTGGTCTGCGAAGAACGCGTCGACCTCCTCGCTCAACCGGGCCCGGGCGGACTCGGCGGAGACCACCTCGGCGCCGGTGAGCCGCAGTCCCTCCTCGATGTTCCACACGACGGAGTCCTTCATCCGCTCGCGGTCAGTCTCGAGCAGCGTTCCCCACGAACCGACGAAGTCGAGGGCGCGGCGGACGGTGAAGACCTCGTCGGCATCACGCAGGTCGGGGATCGTGTCATCGACGTCGGCGCCGAGATCGGCGAAGACGGCGGCGGTGTCGGCGACGATCGCGCGCACCTCGGGTTCGAGGGGGAGAAGACCTGCGAGGTCGGGGCTGAAGCCGATGCGGACCCCGGACAGGGACGGTTCGTCCTCGGCGCCGAGGCGGAAGACGGGCTGGTCGAAGACGGATCCGGGTTCGGGCAGCGAGGCGGGTGCGCCCGGTTCCGGGCCCGCGCCGACGCTCATGAGCAGGGCGACATCGGAGACCGTGCGGGCCATGAACCCGCTCTGGGCCAGCCAGGCGAACGGGTTGCCGGGGCGCGTGTGCGGGATCCGGCCGTTCGAGGGGCGGAAGCCGACGACGTTGTTGAACGAACCGGGGGAGCGCAGCGACCCACCCATGTCGGAACCGTCCCCGGAGGCCTGAATGCCTGCGGCGAGTGCCGCCCCGACCCCGCCGGAGGAGCCGGAGGCGGACTTCGTGAGGTCGTAGGGGTTGCGGGTGGTGCCGAAGACCGGGTTGAAGGTGTGGGAGCCGGCGGCGAACTCGGGGACGTTCGTCTTGCCCGAGGTGATCACCCCTGCCGCGCGCAGCCGCGCGATGATGAGCGCATCGGCCTCCGGCACCCGGTCGGCGAAGATCGGCGAGCCCCAGGTCGTGCGCATGCCCGCGGTGTCGTGGGTGTCCTTGTGCGTCATCGGCACCCCGTGGAGGGGTCCTCGCGCCGTGCCTGCGGCCAGTGCTTCGTCCGCGGCGGTCGCCTCGGCCATTGCCCGGTCGTCATCGCGGGTGACGACGGCATTGATCGCCGGGTTGACCTCGTCGATGCGGCGCAGCTGATCGGCAAGCGCCTCCCTGGCGGAGATCTCCTTCGCAGCGATCCGGGCAGCGAGCTCCCGGGTGCTCATCCAGCGCAGCTCGTCCATGCCGGTCACTTCCCGACCCGGCTGAGCACGGCGGTGAGCGCGGCCCGCAGACCGGTCTCCAGGGTCGTCGGCACGTCGTCGGGGGCGAAGTGCGGGGAGTGGTTGCCTGCCGGAGGTTCGTCCTCGTTGAGTCGCTCCGGGGAGTACCCGCCGAAGAACCAGTACACCGAGGGCACGCCGAGGGCATCGGCGAAGGCCCCGAAGTCCTCGCTGCCGGTCACGGCGGGCACGACGTGGACGTGTGCGGCACCGAGTTCCGCCTCGGCGGCGGTGACGAACGCGGCGGTCGCATCGGGATCGTTGTAGCAGCGGGGGAACGAGTGCATCTCCTCGATGAGGGGCTCCGGGGCTCCCGAGGCCTGCGCCTCGGCCTCCACGATCCGCCTCACCCGGTCGAGGACGGTGGCTCGGACGTCCTCGTCGAAGGTGCGGATGTTGAGGGTGAGAACCGCGGAATCGGGGATGATGTTCTCCTTGAGCCCGCCGTGGAAGGTCCCGACGGTGACGACGGCGGTGTCGCGGCCGGAGATCTCCCGGGAGACGACCGACTGCAGGCGGGTGATCATATAGGCGCCGAGGACGATCGGGTCGATCGCGTTCTCCGGTTGCGAGCCGTGCGCCTGCCTGCCGAGCACGGTGACCTTGAGGGAATCGGACATCGCCATCGCAGTGCCCGAGGAGACGTAGACGTCACCGGCCTGACCGGGCCAGACATGCTGACCGTAGACGACCTCGGGATTGACGACCTGGTCCCACAGTCCGTCGTCGAGCATGGCCTTCGCCCCGGCCGCGGTCTCCTCGCCGGGCTGGAAGAGGAGGACGACAGTGCCCGACCACGCATCGCGGTGCTCGGTGAGCGCCCGGGCGAGGTGGAGGCCGACGGTGATGTGGGTGTCGTGACCGCAGCCGTGCATGACCGCGGTCTCCGTGCCGTCGGGCAGCACGCCCTCGGCGGTCGAGGCGTAGTCGAGTCCGGTGTCCTCGGCGATCGGCAGACCGTCGGTGTCGGCGCGGTAGGCGACGACGGGACCCTCGCCGTTCTCGATCACGGCGACGACACCGGTGCCGCCGAAGGCCTGCGGCACGAGTCCGAGGTCGGAGAGGAAGTCCGCGATCGCCCGAGACGTCTCGATCTCCTGCATCGAGAGTTCGGGGGAACGGTGGAAGTCCTTGTAGTCGTCGACCGCCTCGGGCAGGGTGTCGGTGATCGCGGTGCGCAGTCGGGGGTTGAGCGACATGGTGTCCTTGTCTCTTCGGTGCGGGGTCTCTTCGCCTCGGTTGGGTGTCGGGGCGGGTCAGTTGATGCCGACGGCGTCGTCGCCGGATCGGGCGTCGGTGACCGCCTTGTTCCTCGTGAACCACGTGATGATGATCGTCACGATGACCACGATAGCGACGTCACCGGGGGCGAGGACGGGGACGACCGGAATGAGGACGAGGATGACGAGGGCTGCGACGGCGAGGGCGACGATCGTCGACTTCACCTGCTTCATCGAGACGATGAGCTGGACGGTGACGCCGCCGAGGATCGCCGGGAGGATGTAGAGCTGGGCGATGAGCGTGATGTTCTCGGGGATGATCGTCACCAGCCAGGTGCCGAGCACTCCGACGAAGAGGACCATGGAGAAGACGTGGATGAGGGCGGCCCCGCAGATCGCCATCGTCGCCGCGTACTCGCCCTTGCGGGTGCCCGGCTTCGCCCCGATCGTGTCCTGGGCGACGATCGCCGAGGGCAGGAGCTTGTTGGCGACGTTGCCGATCATGAACGCCTGGTACATGCCTGCCGGGCCGAGGATGGGGAAGTAGGTGAGGGGTTCGACGACGTAGAAGACGCCGTAGACGGCGAAGACCGCGAGGAAGGCGCCGAGGATGTCGCCGACGCTGATGTCGGCTTGCGCGACGAAGAGGAGGTAGAAGGGCACCGAGGTGGCGATGAGGAAGCCGGTGAAGAGCGTGATCGACCCCCACTTCGTCGTCGTGGCCTCGAAGGCCTCATGCGAGGGAGAGGTGATGATCGCAGGCATGGGTGCTCTCCTCAGCTCGGGGCGACGCCGAGACCGGCGTAGTGGGCGAAGTAGGCGGCGATGAGTCCGGCGAGCACGGAGATCCCCAGCGCCCATTCCTTCAGCCACGACTGGCGCAGGGTGTGGGCGAGGATGAGGCAGATCGACATGACCACCGCGGAGGCGGCGATCGCGATGATGTGGGTCGGCGATTTGGGGATCTCCCGGAACGTCAGGGCGGCGAAGGCCGCGAGCAGGGCGGCTCCGGGGATGATCGACATGAGCGCCGGGTTGACCTTCTCGAGCTTGTGGGAGCTGCGCTTGAAGATCGGGGTGAGGATGAGGGTCGAGAGCATCCAACCGGCACCCGAGAGGCTCATCGCCATGAGGGCGACGACGAAGACGCCGCGGGTGAACGTCTCATCGCCGAGGTTCGCGCCCATGGTCCCGGCCGCGATCGAGGCGGAGGCGACCTCGGTGGCGGCCGAGCCGATGAGGCCGACGCGGACGATGACCGGGGGAGTGCCGAAGAGGGGGAGGAGGGCGACGGCGACGAGGACCACGGCGAGCGAGGGTCCGATCGCTGCGACCCCGCCGGCGCGGAAGGCCGTCGTCACCTCGGCCTGGGTCATTCCGGCGGACTCGGCGTTCTTCCGCACCGCGTTCATGTAGATGAGCGACTGGATGACGACGACGCCCATGACGGCCATCGCGAGGATCCAGAGGACCGGGGCATTGGCCAGAGGCAGATAGTCGGCGGCGGCGCTTGCCGTGACCATGGAGGGCTCCTCACATCGGTGTGCTCGTGAGTGCAACATAGCGCGGAATCGCCAGGAAACCCACAGCTTTCGCTCAAGTTCCCAGCAGACGAGAACGGGTGGCCGGTGCGTGGACCGCGTGTGAGAATCAGGGCATGCTCGATCCCGTCATCGCCGTCCATCTCGACCGCGCCGAAGCGTGCTGGGCTGCGGCGCTCACGCTCACCACCGAGGACGACCTCGACTGTGCAAGCGGCTGCGCGGACTGGTCGAATCGGGAGCTGGTCAACCACCTGGTCGGCGGGGGAGCGCGCTATGCGATGCTCCTGCGTCAGGAGCCGCCCGCCGAGGTCGAGGCCACCCGCGGCCTCGACCACCTCGGCGAGGATCCGCTCGCAGCGTTCTGGGAGCTCGAACGGGAGTTCCGCACCGCTGCCGCGGCGGTCGACCTGTCGGTCCCGGTCAGCCACCGGATCGGTGCGCTGCCGGGAGACCAGCTCGTGCGGATGCGGATCCTCGAACTCGCCCTCCACGCCGCCGACCTGTCCCGCGGCACCGGGTATGCGTGGCCGATCGACGACGCGCTTGCGGAGTTCATGGCCGATGAGCTCGGGGATCTCATCGTCGCCCTCGGGGACACCGGCGGGTACCGGCCACCGAGGTTCGGACCCCAGGCGGGGGAGTCGGCGGCCGAGCGGGTGCTGCGCATCTCAGGACGCTGAGGCTCATTCACGCGGTTCCGCGGACGCGGTCGCGGTCCCGTTCGGGATCGGCGAAGACCAAGGTGAGCGCCGCACTTACGGCCGCGGCGATCCCGAGCACCTGGAAGGCCGTGGCATAGCCGAGGCCGGGGTCCGGGGCGGCGTCGACGATGAGTCCGGTGACGTACGGGCCGATGAGGCCGCCGACGGCCATGAGGGCGAGGAAGACGCCGAGGGTGCCGGCGGTCTGCCTCGGCGGGCAGATCTCCGAGACCGCGGCGTTGAACAGGGGCAGGACGACGACGCCGACGCCGTAGCCGATCGCGACGACGGCGACCGCACCGGGCGCGCTCTGGATCTGCGGGAGGAAGAAGAGGATGCCGCCGCCGAGGATGACGCACAGGGAGGGGCCGATGATGCGGACGAACCTCGAAGACCAGCCGCGGGCGAGCAGCCGGTCGGAGAGCAGGGTGCCGCCGACGAGGCTGATGAGTCCGACGAAGGAGGGGATCGCGAGCATCGAGCCGGCTTCGAGGCGGCTGTAGCCGAGGCCGACCTCGAAGTACGAGGGCAGCCAGGTGAGGACGACGGTGACGAGGGCGTAGATGCTCGCGACGAGGAGGACGCCGGTGAGGAAGGTGGGGGTGAGGATGATCCGCCGCCACGGAACGCGCGGCTCTTCGTCGGGGTTCTCGACGGCCTCCTTCGTCGCCTTCGCGGGGATGTAGGGGCCGACCTCCCAGAAGCGCAGCCAGAGGAAGCACCAGAGGATGCCGATCACGGCCATCGCGATGAGCGCGCTGCGCCACCCGAAGGTCACGGCGAGGTAGGCGAGTGCGGGGGCGAGCACGATCTTCGCCACCGAGGCGGCGGAGGCGAGCAGCGCGCCCGGGAACCCGCGGCGTTCGGTCGGATGCCACGAGTAGGCGGCGGTGTGGATGAGCGCTGAGCTCGGCCCTTCGGCGAAGCCGAGGAGCATCCGGGAGGCGACGAGGACGGCGAAGGTCGCGGAGACGACGAGCGGGAGCATCGCGGCGGCCCACGCGAGGGCGAGGACGAGGAGGACCGTGCGCAGGGACAGCCACCGGTTGAGTGCCCCGGCGAAGAAGCCGCCGATCGTGAAGGCGAAGAAGAAGAGGCTGCCGACGAGGCCGATCTGGGCGGCGCTGACGCCGAGTTCGTCCTTGAGTGCTTGGGCGATGATGCCGAACGCGGCTTTGTCGCCGTAGTTGACGACGTAGAGGACGACGAGGAGTGCGGTGAGCGACCATGCCTTGCGGCGGGATTCGGTGCCGGGCTGTGACGTCGTCGTGGCCGGGGGAGAGGGCGGGAGGATCATGAGGCTTCCTTGCGTCGTGATTCATCCGACCACTGAGTGTGGTCGCCGTCACAGTCACCCTATTGATCGCACGTTCGACAAGTCAATGGTTCCTGCAAGATACCACGGGTGTTGTCGCAGGTAGCGAAGCGTGCGCGCGGCACAGAACGGGTGCATCGATCCGATGAATAGGCGATTCCGCGTCCAGAACGATACGGGCAATCCTCGCGAGAGCCGATTCTCCGGTGGCCGTGCGATGCATCTGCGTGACATGCCTGTGCGATCGTACAGCCGACGACACTCAGTGGCCGATGATGCTCCGTGAAGCGGGGAGGCACCCATTCAGTGTAGTTAACATAATGTATATTATCGGCGTAGCCCACGATGGTGCGGGAGAGGTGGCACACGCACCGTAGCCACCGACTGATTCAATCGATGTAACCGACCGGCAGCCGACTCTCGGTGGCCTGTACGTTTCGGCAGTCATGTACATTTCAGCCAACTCGGCACACGATGGTGCTATGAGCGAAATGAGCATCAGCGATGCCCGAGCCCGACTCGCCGATGTCATCGACGAGGCCCGAATTGCGCGCGATCCCGTGTATCTGACGAGACGCGGCAACCGAGTTGCCGCAGTCGTGGACGCCGGCGTCCTCGACCAGCTCATCGAAGACGCACAGGATCTGGCCGACCTGAGATCGGCAGCCGAAGCTCGTACTGAGATGGTGCGCGACGGAGTCGCGCCCATCCCCTGGGACCAGGTCAAGTCCGACCTCGGCCTGGCGTGACATCGGAGTGCACTCTTATCGCAACGAAGTCGCGCCTCACCGCCCGATGTACTCGCCGAGGTGGGTGGCTGTGAGTGTGGTGCCCGCGGCGACGAGCTCGGCGGGTGTGCCCTCGAAGACGATGCGTCCGCCGTCGTGCCCGGCGCCGGGCCCGAGATCGATGAGGTGATCGGCGTGGGCCATGACCGCCTGATGGTGTTCGATGACGATGACCGTGCGGCCCGAATCGACGAGGTCGTCGAGCAGCCTGAGCAGATTCGCGACGTCGGCGAGGTGAAGACCCGTCGACGGTTCGTCGAGGACGATGACCGAGGCGGCGTCCGCAGCCTTCGCCGACAGGTGGGTGGCGAGCTTGAGTCGCTGCCGTTCACCACCCGAGAGCGTCGTCAGAGGCTGGCCCAGACTGAGATAGCCGAGACCGACATCGACGAGCGTACGGGCGATGCGTGCCGCAGCCGGCACCTTCGACTCCCCCGATGAGAAGAACTCGACCGCTGCGAGCGCCGGCATGTCGAGGACCTCGCGGATGTTCTTCCCACCCAGGGTGTACTCGAGCACCGAGGCCTGGAAGCCCTTGCCCTCGCAGACATCGCACGGCGCGGACATCCCCGCCATCACACCGAGGTCGGAGTAGATGATCCCCGCACCGTTGCACACCGGGCACGCACCCTCGGAATTCGCACTGAACAGCGCCGGTTTGACGCCGTTGGCCTTGGCGAACGCTTTGCGCACGGGTTCGAGCATGCCCGTGTACGTCGCCGGGTTGCTCCGCCTCGAGCCCTTGATCGGCGCCTGGTCGATGAAGACGATGCCATCACGGCCGATGAGCGAATCATGGATGAGCGTGCTCTTGCCGGACCCGGCGACACCGGTGACGACCGTGAGGACTCCCCGCGGGATATCGACGTCGATGTCCTGGAGGTTGTGCCCGTTCGCGCCCCTGATCTCGATCGTCCCGGTCGGCTCACGCGTCGAATCCTTGAGCGCGGCCGTGAACCCGAGGTGTTCGCCGGTGAGCGTTCCCGAGGCGCGCAGACCCTCGACCGTGCCGGTGAAGCAGACCTCTCCCCCGGCAGCACCCGCCCCGGGTCCGAGGTCGACGACGTGGTCGGCGATGCCGATCGTCTCCGGTTTGTGCTCGACGACGAGGACGGTGTTGCCCTTGTCGCGCAGCTGGAGAAGCAACCGGTTCATCGACTCGATGTCGTGCGGGTGCAACCCGATCGTCGGCTCGTCGAAGACATAGGTGACGTCGGTCAGTGCCGAACCGAGATGCCGGACGAGTTTGATCCGCTGCGCCTCTCCCCCGGACAGCGACCCTGAGGACCGTTCGAGCGAGAGGTAGCCCAGGCCGATGTCGACGAAGGCCCGCACGGTCTCACGCAGCGATGCCACGAGCGGCTGGACCCCCACATCGGTGATCTCGGCCAGCCACGAGTCCAGATCCGAGATCTGCATCGCACACACCTCGGCGATGGACTTCCCTGCCAGGTACGAGGACCGCGCGGCGGCGTTGAGCCTGGTCCCCCGGCATTCGGGGCAGACGGTGAAGACGACGGCCCGGTCGACGAACTCACGGATGTGCTTCTGCATGCCGTCGCGGTCCTTGGACAGGAACGAGCGCTGGATCCGCGGGATGAGCCCGTCGTAGGTGATGTTCGTCCCATTGATGACGACCTTCTCCCCTTCGAGGTGGAGCAGGGCGCGCCGCTCCTCCGGGGTGAAGTCGCCCACCGGCTTGTCCGGGTCGAAGAGCCCGGACTCGGAGTACATGCGCACCGACCAGCCGCCGACCTTGAACCCGGGGATCGTGATGGCCCCACCGTTGACGGACTTCGTCTCGTCGACGACCTGGGTGATGTCGATGTCGGTGGCCGTGCCCATGCCCTCGCAGTGCGGGCACATGCCGCCGTTGACGGAGAAGGAGCGCCGCTCGACCTCCTTCGAATCTCCCTTCTCGATCGTCACGGCCCCTTTGCCGCTGATCGTCGCGACGTTGAAGGAGTACGCGTTCGGGGAGCCGAGGTTCGGTTCGGCCAGGCGTGAGTAGAGGATCCGCAGCTTCGCGTTGATGTCGGAGACGGTGCCCACGGTCGATCGCGGGTTCGAGCCGATGCGCTCCTGGTCGACGAGGATCGCCGTGGTCAGCCCTTCGAGGACGTCGACCTCGGGGCGCGCCATCGTCGGCATGAAGCCCTGGACGAAGGCACTGTAGGTCTCGTTGATCATCCGCTGCGACTCCGCGGCGATCGTGCCGAATACGAGCGAGCTCTTGCCCGACCCGGAGACCCCGGTGAAGACGGTGAGGCGGCGTTTGGGCACCTCGAGGGAGATGTCCTTGAGGTTGTTCTCCCGTGCTCCGCGCACACGGATGAGGTCATGGCTGTCCGCGGCGACCATGCCCACCTCAGCCACGCTGCTGGACGCGGATGACGTTGCCGGCCGGGTCCCGGAGGGCGAAGTCCCGCAGACCGTAGGGCTGGTCCATCGGCTCCTGGACGATGTCGGGGCCCTTCCCCTCGATCGCGGCGAACGCCTCGTCGACATCCGGGCTGGCGAGCACGATTCCCGCGTAGCTGCCCTTGGCCATGAGCGCTTCGATCGTCGCGCGCTCGGCTTCGCTGATCGTCGGGTCGACGACGGCGGGGGTGAGGACGATCGAGGTGTCCGGCTGGGATGCGGGGCCGACGGTGATCCACCGCATCTGACCCTGACCGACGTCGAGGCGGACCTCGAAGCCGAGCACGTCCCGGTAGAAGGCCACGGACTCCTCGGCGTCGACATGGGGCAGGAAACTGGCGTTGATGGTGATGTCCATGACAGCCATGCTAGTCGGCTGCGCTGCGACCGGCTTCTCGATTCCTGACCGGTCGCAGCGCATTCTTCACCACGATCGTCGGCAGGTCGAGGTCGCCGTGGACGGCACGCGCCCGGTACTCGCTCGGCGGGAGACCGACGAGCTCGGAGAACCGGGTGCTGAAGGTCCCGAGCGAGGAGAAGCCGACGGCGAAGCAGATGTCGGTGATCGACGCGTCCCCACCGCGGATGAGCGCCATTGCCCGCTCGATGCGCCGCGTCATGAGGTACGAGTACGGGGACTCGCCGTAGGCCGCCTTGAACCGGCGGCTGAGGTGTCCGGCGGACATGTGCACTCCGGCGGCGAGCCCGGGAACGTCGAGCGGCCGGGCGAACTCCCGGTCGATCCGGTCGCGGACCCGACGCAGAGCGCGCAGCTCGGCAAGACGGTCCGCGCGCACCTCACGCGTCCTTGTCGGCCACGCCCTGTCGCAGCGTCTCACCGCGGAAGAACGCGGGGTACCGGATCGCCTGGATGATCATGATGACGACGCCGAGGAGGAGGACCCCGATGCCGAGGACGAAGACGAGGCCGATGCCGAAGACCGAGGATCCCGACCCGTAGGCAGGATCGAGGGAGTCGATCGCGGTGCGGACGAAGATGACGAGCAGGGTGGCCCCGCCGATGAGCGGGAAGAGGAACCGGAAGAAGACCGTGCGGGCGGAGTTGAACAACGACTTCCGGAAGTACCACGTGCAGGCCAGACCCGTGATCCCGTAGTAGAAGCAGACCATGAGCCCGAGCGCGGTGATCGTGTCCCACAGAGCGTTCTCCGAGAGCACGCGCATGACGACGTAGAAGATGATCGCCGCGGCCGCCGAGGTGATCGTCGCCACCGACGGGGACTTGAACCGCGGGGAGACGTTGCCGTAACGCTGCGGCAGCGCCCCGTAGTGGCCCATCGCGAGGATCGTGCGCGAGGGCGAGACCATGGTCGACTGCAGGGAGGCGAGCGAGGACGAGAGGACGGCGATCGAGACGATGAGCGCGAAGGGGCCCATGATCGGTCCCGCGAGGGCCGCGAAGATCGATTCCTGGTTCTCCGGGTTGCCGGCGCCGAGTCCTTCGGTGCCGACACCGGCGTAGGAGATCACGGCGATCGTGCACGCGATGTAGATGACGACGATCGCGAAGATCGTCAGCATCGCCGCCCGTCCCGGGGTCTTCTCCGGGTCCTTGGCCTCCTCGTTCATCGTGATGACGGTGTCCCAGCCCCAGAAGAGGAAGATCGACAGGGACACGGCGGCTGCGACCGTCGAGAAGTCTCCGGCGGCGACCGGGTTGAACCAGTCGAGGCGCACGGGGGTCGCGTCGAAGGCGGTGCCGTTGGCGACGTGGATGAGGGCGGCGATGACGAACCAGCCGAGCGCGATGACCTGGAAGGCCACGAGCCACACCTGGATCTTCTCGGTGGCTTCGACCCCGCGGTAGGAGATCCACGCGGCGATCGCGGTGAGGGCGATGGTGATGGGGATGTTGATCCACAGCACCCGCGTGAGGTCGGCGATGGCGGGGTCGGAGAAGATCTGGCTGAGCAGGATGAAGAGGAAGTCGACGCCGACGGCGGCGAGGTTGGACAGGACGAGGACGGTCGCGGCGATCAGCCCCCAGCCGCCCATCCAGCCCAGCCAGGGACCGAAGGCGCGGGTGGCCCACGTGAAGGTCGTCCCCGAGTCCGGCATCGCCGAGTTGAGTTCGCGGTAGCCGAAGACGACGAGGAGCATCGGGACGAAGCCGATGAGGAGGATCGCCGGCGTGTGGACGCCGACCTCCGAGATCGTGGGTCCGAGCCCCGAGGTCAGCGTGTACGCGGGGGCGATGCAAGCGATGCCGATGATCGCGCCGCCGATCGCACCGACTTTTCCTGCTGAGAGCCCCTTTGCGCTCAGTCCGGAGTCGGTGTCGATGGGGCGGTCTGGTGCGGGTGTTGCCGAGGTCATTGGCTCATCTAATCAGATCAGTGCGCGTCTGAGAGAATCGTCTCAGCCGTGGCCCGTCCGATGCGGACAGCGCCGTCGACGTGCTGGTAGCCGCGCCCGGCGATGTCGGAGCTCGCGAAGTGCAGCGGTCCCACCGGGTCGTTCTGGTACCGACCCCACCGGTGGAGCCCGCCGAGGTCGTAGCTCGTCGCGTACGCCCCCCGCGTCCATTCCTCCGCCCCGAAGTCGGAGAGGTGGAAGACCCGTGGGGTGAGCGCTTCGGGGCCGAGGAAGTCCGCGATCGCTGTGAGGATCGCCTGCTTGCGATCCTCTTCGTCGAGCGCCCACATCGCATCGGCGTTGACGTCGGAGATGAATCCGACGAGGGTCCCCGCCTCCTCCCCGTGGTTGGTGTTGTCGTAGACCTCCTGGACGAGACGGCCGGAGCCGAACCCGGTTCCCGAGAGTCCCTGCTCACGCCAGAACGGCCGGTCGTAGGTGGCGTGGACCTTGATGACGAGTCCCATCGACTGGTGCTGGTGGAAGACCTGCTGGAGCCTCGGCAGGTGCGGGACGTAGGTGATCCGCGAGTAGAGGTTCGGGGGCACGGCGACGATGACGTCGGTGGCCGCGAAGTCGGCGTCGTCGGTGCTCACGACCACCTCGGCGCCGGACCAGTCGATGCGCCGGACGGGACTGTTCAGGCGCACGACCTCGGGACCGAGTTCGGCGGCGAGGAGCTGGGAGACCTGCTGCATCCCGCCGACGACCCGGCGGTCGAGGATGAAATGATCGTCGACGAGGTGGGAGAACGATCCCGCCGAGGCGGCCATGAGGACGGCTTGGAGTGCCGAGAACGCGGTGGCGGGCTTCGTGAGCATGCCGCCGGCGACGAACATGCCGATGTTCGCGCACGCGAGTTCGTCCTCCGACTGCTGCCGCAGCCAGTGGTGGAACGAGATCGCGTCGAGCTCCGCGGCATCCTCGGCGTCCCACGGGGCCTCGGCCCCGATCCGGGCGGCGAGGTCGTCGAGGAGGCCGATGAGGCGTTCCATCTCCGCCTGAGTGGCCGCGGGGACCGGGAACATGCCCCCGTCGTAGACGGTGCGGGTGCCGTCGGGGGCGATGAAGACGCTGTCGCCCTCCCGGTGGCGGGGGAAGGTCTCGAGTCCGAGTTCGCTGACGAGGTCGAGGATCGCCGTCTGATCGGGTGAGATCCACTGTCCGCCGATCTCGAACATCTGACCGTCGATGCGGTCGGTCCACGTGCGCCCGCCAACCCGGTCGCGGGCTTCGAGGACGAGGACGGACTGCCCGGCCGCCTGCAGGGTCCGCGCTGCGGTCAGCCCGGTCGGTCCTGCTCCGACGATGATGGTCTCGACTGTCTCCATGGCACTCCCCTGTCGCTGGTGCGTGTGCGCGCGTAGGACACACAGTAGCCATGCGCGCAGGCCTTGGGAAGACGTTCGCGGGCATCGGCGACCGTCAGCGGAAGGCCCGTGGGTCGGCGTGAGGGTCGGTCTCCTTGGCTGCGAGGAAGCCCCACGCGTCGGGGCGGGTTCCGTCGACGTCGCGCAGATCGTAGGTCTCGGCGAGGGCGAAGCTCGAAAGGGTCTGTCCCGTGAAGCGGTTCCGGTCGGGATCGGCAGCCAGGGCCACGATGCCGCGGCCGAGCAGGTGCGGGGTCTCGGAGATCGCGAAGTCGACAGGCGGCACCTCGCGGGCGGGATCGAGGGAATCTGCCATCCAGGTGTCCTCGCGCGTGTCGAAGCCCTCGAGCATCATCTCCGACCGCAACCACCCTGGGGTGAGCGCGACCGCGGTCGCCCCGGAGTCGGCGAGTTCGTGGGAGAGGCCGAAGGCGAGCCGGCTGACGGCGGTCTTCGTCAGGTCGAGCCACACGGCCTCCCGGAAGTGGGTCGTGTTGTACTCGCTCGTGCCGTCGGTGATCTCGATGTGCAGACCGCCGGGTCGGGAGATGAGCAGCGGCAGGAGCGTCCTCGCGGTGTTGAGGTGGGTGAGGAGTCCGGCGTCGAAGAGCCGTCGGCCGGCTGCCGGGTCGGCCGTCCAGAGCTTCTCGCCCCAGGACACGTACGCCTCTCCCCCGATGTCGTTGACGAGGATGTCGATCGCCCCGCCCACCGCCTGGATCCGTCCCGCCAAGGCTGCGAGGTCCGCGTCGACGAGGTGGTCGCAGACGACGGCCCCGCCGTCTCCTCCGGCTTCACGGATGAGGTCGAGTGTGCCCTCGATCGTCTCGGGACGCCCGTAGTCCGAGGGACGGTGCGCACTCGAGCGTCCGGTGCACCAGACGAAGGCACCGGCCGCGGCGAGGTCGAGGGCGATGGCCCGGCCGGCGCCGCGCGTGGCCCCGGCGACGACGGCGACCTTCCCCGCCAGAGGACGGGGTGCGTCAGGCTGCAGGGATTCGGTGGACTCTGGGTTCGCGGCCTCTGGGGTCGGCGTCTCAGTACTCATGGAACGAGTCTGACCGCCCATCCCTGACATCCTCTGTCAGCGCGGGAGCATCTTCTGTCAGTGGCGGCGTCTAGAGTCCGAATGTATGAAGGCTGCCCGGCTCGTCTCCGAGATCGTCGTCCTCTCCGCGCGCACACAGCCGATCACCGCCGCAGCTCTTGCACAGAGACTTCAGGTCACCGAACGCACGATCTACCGTGACCTCGCCGAGCTCTCGCGCATCGGCGTCCCCATCGTCACCGAGTCGGGTCCCGGCGGCGGAGTGAGCCTCCTCGGCGGCTGGACCTCGCCGCTGCAGGGACTGACGCGTGAGGAACTCGACGCCGTCCTCCTCGGATCGATCGCCGCCGGAGATCTCGGGCTCGGAGACGCTCAGGCCACCGCGCACGCGAAGATCGCGTCCGCACCGGAGGCGGACACCGACTTCGCCCGCCTCATCGTTCTCGACGGCCCGGACTGGTTCACCGCACCGGAGGCTCCCGAGGCGCTCGGCACGATCGTCACCGCACTGCGGACTCGGCGAGGACTGACCTTCGTCTATGCGCGCGGCGAGGCGACCAAGCGGCGCAGCGTCATCCCGCTCGGCCTCGCCGTCAAGGCCGGTCGCTGGTATCTCATCGCCCAACAACCGGGCGGTCTGCCGCGGACGTATCGGGTGTCGCGGATCGACGACATCGGACTGCGGTGGCTGCGGGCAGTACGTCCACCGGACTTCGATCTCGGGTCCTATTGGGAGCAGGCGAAACGCGGATTCGACAGCGCCATCCGAACGATTCCGGTGACGCTGCGACTGGCTGAGGCGCACCTTCCCGACCTTTCCCGTGCGATCCCGGGACCTCTGACCGCCGAGGCGATCGCCGGGTCATGGGCGGTCGATGCGAATGGTCCTGACGGCGGGACGATCGGCGAACTCTTCATCCTCCTCGAATCGGTCGAGGTCGCGGTGGCTCAGCTGCTCACCGTTCCCGGTGTCGAGGTGGTCTCCCCCGCCGAGGTACGCGAGAAGCTCGCACGCAGAGCGCGCGAGCTTCTCGATCGCAATGGCTGAGTGCCCGATGCGGGCAGGGTGGGCGGACCGGGTCTCAGAGGACCTCGTACTTGCCCTGGATGACTCCGGCGCCGGTGCCGCCGACGGCCTTCATCGCCGCCGCGGAGAGGTCGATGCAGCGCGAACCTGAGTAGGGTCCGCGGTCGTTGATGCGCACCGTCACGGTCTTGCCGTTGGCCTTGTTCGTGATCTTGACCTTCGAACCGAACGGCAGGGACTTGTGTGCGGCCGTGAGCTTGCTCGCATCGAAGCGCTCACCGCTCGCGGTCGGTCCGCCGTCGGTGCCGTCACCGCCGCCGTAGAACGACATCGGGCATTCGCCGGAGGTGCCGGCGGACTTGCCCGACTTCGAGGGACCGGAGTCCTCGGAGCCCGAGCTCTTCGAGGACGACTTGCCGCCGCCCGAGGAGGACTTCGAGGACTTCGACGTCGAGGGCTTCGGCTCCGGGGCCTGGGTCTTCGTCTCGAGCGAGACCTTGCCCGGCTTCTCCTTCGCCTGGTCCTCGGCCTTCTTCAGGTTCTCATCGGCGGCCGGGCTGGCAGCGGGAACCTCGACGACGACGGGGCTCTCGGCGACGACACGGCTGTTGTTGTCCGTGGCGCCGGGGACCATTGCGAAGCTCGAACCGACGACGGCCGCAGTGGCTGCGGCGGGGACGACGAACGCCGAGAGGACGGGGCGAGACCGGACCGCGGCGAGGACGCCTCCGGCGGAGGCGGGTTCCGGGGTGTGCCGACCGGAGCGCTTCTTCCCCGGCTTGAGCGCGGAGAGGATCGAACCCTTCGTCGAGGTCGAGGAGTGTTTGCCCACTGTCCGTCCTTCGTGTCGATGAGCGGCACAGAGCTGACCGTGCCTCAAGTTATCGGATCGTTACCAGAGGACAGTCTAGTTAACAAACTGTTACATTTCCACCGCGGCACGCGAAGAGGACGAGAGGTCCCTCACATGTTGAGTATCTCGTTGACGCTCTCAGCGCGGATCGGGATCCTTCGGGTCCTTCTTCGAGACCCTGTCGATGAGGCGACGCACACCGTCGGCACCGGTCGTCACCGTCTCCTGCGCTTTGTCGAAGGCGCGTTCGACCCTGCCGCTGCGCACGGCCTCGTCGATCGCGTGGGACACATTGCCGAGGGCCTTGTTCACACCGTTCTCGGTGGCTTCGATGAGTCGCGACCCCTTCGCCGCCTCGCGCACATTCCTCACCCCGCTGCTCGCAGCGCCGTAGGCGCGGCCCGCTGCGGACCGGGCCCGCTGGGTCGGGGTCCGTTTGGTGGAATCGATGACGAAGTCGGGTTCGAGGGGCTCTTCTTCTCGGCTCATGCCTCCATCGTTGTCGACGCGGTTCGCGATTTCAACAGGAGCCTAGGATTGGACCATGAATTCCCAGCCCGAGGTCATCGCCCACCGCGGCGGTCGCTGGCCGGAGACGAGCGAGAACACACTGGCCGCCTTCACCCTCGCCGCCGAGGCGGGGGTGACGTGGATGGAGACCGATGTCCATGCCTCCGCCGACGGGGTGCTCTTCGCCGCCCACGACGCCGACCTGTCCCGCATCGCCGGGCGCCCCCACCTCATCCGCGAACTGCCGGCGGCCGAACTCGATCGGCTCGACCTCGTCGACGGCGGGCGCCTGCCCCGCCTCGGCGCGCTCTTCGACGCCCTGCCGCACGTGGAGTGGAACATCGACGTCAAGGCCCCGGTCTCGATCGCCGCGATGATCCGCTTCGTCCTCACCCGCCGGGTCGAGGACCGCCTGCGCCTCGCCTCGTTCTCGGATACGACGCTCACCCGGCTGCGGCGGGCTCTGCCCGGGGTGCGCACCTCGGCGGGAACCGGGGAGACGGCTCGATTCGCAGCGGGCGCCCTGCCGGTCCTGCCCGCCCGTGGACTGCTTTGCCTCCCACCGGGACTCGACGCCCTCCAGGTCCCGATGCGCTGGAAGCGCGTGCCCGTGGTCACCAAAGATTTCGTCGACCGCGCCCATCGGATCGGACTCGCCGTGCACGTGTGGACGATCGACGAGCCCGCGGACATGATCGAACTCGCCCGCCTCGGCGTCGATGGGATCGTCACCGATGAGGTGCGGCTGGCCCAGGCGACGCTGTCATCGCCCACGGGGGCGGAAGGGGAATAGCCGTAGACGGTAGACTGTTGCCTTTGTACGGTCTCGGCAGTCGCGTCGGAAGGGAAGAGATATGAGCGAACGCAGTCTCCGCGGAACGCAGTTGGGCTCGCGCAGCCTCGAGTCGGAGGAGGGCGTCGAGCCCGCGCCCCGACAGATGGTCGAATTCGAATGCGAGGACGGCACCCGGTTCAAGGTTCCGTTCTCGATCGAGGCGGAAGTGCCCTCGACGTGGGATTCGGGCATCCACGGCATCGGTGTGCGCGTCGGCGTCAACGAACCCGACGGGGAACCCGAGAAGCACGTGCGCTCGCACTGGGACATGCTCCTCGAGCGCCGGTCCTTCGACGAACTCCAGGTCCTCCTCGACGAGCGCCTGGCGATTCGCCGCGGTGAGGTTCCCGCGAACAGCTGATATTCCACACACGAGGGGTGCCGGTCGATCGACCGGCACCCCTCGTGTTGTCTGCTGACTGTGTGTCGGCTGCCGCTGCTCCGGTCAGGCTCTCCTGCGGCCGAGCAGGCCCTTGAGCTGGCGTCCGCGACGGGCCAGACCCCACCCGGCGACCTTCGTGAAGGCCTCGGAGATGATCGAGGAGCTCATCTTCGACTCCCCCAGTTCGCGTTCGACGAAGACGATGGGGACCTCGAGGACGCGGAACCCGGCATCGACCGTGCGGCCGGTCATGTCGATCTGGAAGCAGTAGCCCTGGGACTGCACGCCTGAGAGGTCGAGGGCTTCGAGGACTCTCCGCCGGTAGGCGCGGAACCCGGCCGTGGCATCGCGCACGCCCAGGCCCATCGCCGCATCGACGTAGAGGTTCGCGCCGCGGGAGAGGAGGAAGCGCGACCGCGGCCAGTCGACGATCGCCCCGCCGCGCACCCAGCGGGAGCCGATGACGAGGTCGGCCTCGTCCGCGAGGGCCGGCGCGAGCAGCTGACCGAGGTCGAGGGGGCGGTGGGAGCCGTCGGCGTCGAACTCGCATATGATCTCGTAGTCGCGCTCGAGCGCCCACGCGAAACCGGCGATGTAGGCCATGCCGAGCCCGGACTTCTCACTGCGATGGAGGACGTTGACCCGCGGGTCGCTCGCGGCGAGTTCGTCGGCCCACTCCCCCGTGCCGTCCGGGGAGCCGTCATCGACGATGAGGACGTCGACTGCGGGCTGATGCTCGAAGAGACCGGCGAGGGTCACAGGGAGGGCAAGCCGTTCGTTGTATGTGGGGATGACGACGAGGATCTTTGGAATCACGGCCCCCACCCTACGCCCGCACAGGGGGAAACAATGAGCCGACACCCCCGCCTTCGGACCACGATGTGCCGGGCATCACAGCCACGGAGCACAGCGAGTTATCTAATGACAGGAGCGTCGGCTCCATCCCACGCGCGGTGGAATGTCAACGACGAATCTAATCGCACTTGAGCTTCAGGCAAAATCACTCTCACCTGGGAGAATGGTCGAAATCGCAGGTGAGGGGCAAGTTACCGGAGCGAAAAAACTTTCACTCATCGGCGTGTCGGATCGACATCAGCCCACGCGTGTGGGAAGCGCCACGTCCGCAGCGAGCTCCGGCAGTCCCGGAGTCCCCGACCGGGGGTCGGTGCTCCACGCAGCGACGCGGGCGTCGGCGACCTGGACGACGAGCCGCTCGACGCTCCAGCGCACGAAGTCGGCGTCCGCTCCCGGGCGCAGCACTCCGCCCTCGGGATTGCCGGCAGCACGATGGGCGAAGCGGGTCGCGGCGTTGAATGCCGCGCGCGCTCCGATCCCGTCGGAGCCGAGCACCGCGGAACGGACGCTGCCCCACGGCGATTCGTCGCCGAGTGCCAGGGAGACCTGTGCACCGGCCGAGAGCAGCGCCGCCAAGGGCTGGTCGCGGCCGGGATCGAGGGTGACGGCGATCCCCGACCGGCCGAGTGTTTCGACGCTCTCGGCGGGGACGGGGAAGTCGAGCAGCAGCCGGTAGCCCCACCGCTGCGCGTGCGCCGGGGACTCGCTCAACCGGTTGAGCACGGCGGCGAGCTCCGCCGGTGTCGAGACGACGAGGTAGAGCGAGGTCTCGGGCAGGGCGTCGAGACCGACCAGCGCAGCTGCCGGCAGCCATGCCCGCTCCCCGCCCGCAGCGAGATCCGGGTAGCCGATGATCCGCAGGCCGTCCGGGGCCTGTGACGAGAAGCGCTCGATCGCGGCCTGGTCGCCGAGCACGTGGACGTGCATGATCCCGCGGGCGTGGAGCTCTGCCGCGGTGGGCGCATCCGGACCGAGCACGAGCCCGGCATGGACGAAGCCGGGGGCGAGGAAGTCCCCGCCGAGGTCGGCCGCGGCCGGGTCGAGGGCGAGTGCGGCCTCGTCCGAACCGATGAAGCTCACGGTCCCGTCCGCGGTGCCCAGGGCCGTCGCGAAGGGGTCGGCGCTGCTGTAGACGTCTCCGCCGTAGTACATATTCACAGCCGACAGGCTACACCTGCTCACGACCTGCCCGCGCATCCGCGTCAGGAGTCTCGGGTAGGGTCGGGGACTGTGAAGCCTTTGGTACTCGTCGACACGCCCGCGCTCTACTACCGCGCCTTCTATTCGGTGCCGGATTCGATCGTCAACGATGAGGGTCAGCCGGTCAACGCGGTCCGCGGAGTCCTCGACGCGATCGCCCAGATGATCCGCCGCTTCTCCTCCGCCCGGGTCGTCGCGACGATGGACGCCGATTGGCGCCCGGCGTTCCGCACCGCGATCATGCCCGAGTACAAGGCCGCCCGCATCAAGGACGAGGAGGCGGGCACCGAGATCCCGCCCGAGCTCGACGCCCAGCTGCCGATCCTGCGGGCCGTGCTCACCGCCGCGGGCATTCCCATCGCCGAGGCGGACGGCACCGAGGCCGACGACGTCATCGCGACGATGGCGGCCGAGTCGACCACCCCCGTCGTCATCGTCTCCCCCGACCGCGACCTCCTCGCCCTCCTCGACGCCGACCGTGACGTCAGCGTCCTGCGCCCACGCAAGGGCGGCGAATGGGAGGCGATCACCGCGGCCGACCTGCCGGAGCTCTACGGCGTCGAATCGGGCATCCGCTACCGTGAGCTCGCCGCCCTGCGCGGGGACCCCTCCGACGGCCTTCCCGGTGCGGCGGGGATCGGGGAGAAGACCGCCTCCACCCTGCTGACGAACTTCGGGACGCTCGCAGGCATCGTCTCCGCGGCCAAGGCCGGAGTGAAGACCGGCGGCCTGAGCCCGAAGCGCGCGACGACGATCGTCGACTCCGAGGAGATGCTCGCCCGCACCGTCGAGGTCATGACGTGCCTGACCGACGTCGACCACGGCATCGCCCTCGACGCCCTCCCCGGGTCCCTCGACACCGCAGCGCTCGAGGCCGCGGCCCACGGGCAGAACATCGCCCGCTCGGTCGAGAACCTGCTCGCCGCCCTCGACAGCGCCGGCGTCTCAGCCTCCCCGAACACCGGGGAACGCCCCGGCGCAGAGGTGCCGTGGCCCCGGGCCCGGCTCATCGGCTTCGACCTCGAGACCACCGGGGTCGACCCCGACACCGCGCGCATCGTCACCGCCGCCCTCGTCGAGGAGCCCGACCGGGTGGAGATGTGGCTGGCCGATCCCGGTGTCGAGATCCCCGAGGCCGCCCGCGCCGTCCACGGCATCACCACGGAGTACGCGCAGGCCAACGGCGCCCCGGCCGTCGAGGTCGTCACCGCCCTGTGCACCGCGCTGGCCGGATTCCGCGACGAAGGCGCCGTCGTCGTCGGCCACAACATCGTCTATGACTTAAGCGTCCTCGACGCCGAGGTGCGCCGGCACCGGCCCGACCTCGAGCTGCGGGCGCTGCTGCCGGCGATCGTCGACACCTTCGTCCTCGACCGGCAGGTCGACCGCTACCGGAGGGGCAAGCGCACGCTCACGGCCACCGCCGAGGCGTGGGGCGTGGACCTCCTCGACGCCCACGATGCGGCCGCCGACGCGCGCGCGGCCCTGGACATCTCCCGAGCATTGGCCATGAAGTCGACGGAAATCGCCGCACTCACGGGACCGGAGATCATGGCCGCCCAAGGCGAATGGAAACGCGCTCAGGCCGCCGATCTCCAGGCATTCCTGCGCCGGAAGGGAAACGCCGACGCCGTCGTCGACGGATCCTGGCCGATCGCCGACGAGGATAGACTTCAGTCGCGACCCTAACGACGTAAAGGACGATGAATTGGGACTCTTCTCCCGTTTGCTCAACCGCCCCGGCGCCCAGGCCGAGAAGGCCACAGGATGGTTCGAGAAGGCCACGGCTCAGCTCGACGAGGCGGCCCGCGAATTCGCTGACCTCAGCGACGCCGAACTCACCGAGGCGGCCGCCGAGGTCTTCGCGACCGGCACGGCGCGCGAGACCCTCGTCCGCTACGCAGCACTCGCGCGGGAGGCCGCGGAGCGCACCCTGGGCGAACGCGCCTACGACACGCAGCTCCTAGGCCTCATCGGCCTGCTCCAGGGCCACATCGTCCAGATGGCCACCGGTGAGGGCAAGACCCTCGTCGGGGCGCTCGCGGCAGCCGGCTACGCCCTCCAGGGCCGCCGCGTCCACGTCGTCAGCGTCAACGACTACCTCGCGGTGCGCGATCGTACGTGGATGCACCCGGTCTTCGACCTCCTCGGCGTGTCGTCGGCGGCGATCTCGGCAGCCCAGGACGACGAGCACCGGCGTGAGTCGTACCGGGCGGAGGTCGTCTACGGTTCGGTCACCGAGGTCGGCTTCGACGTCCTCCGCGACCGCTTCGTCCTCGACGATGACGACATCCGCGTCACCGACCGCGACGTCGTCATCGTCGACGAAGCCGACTCGGTGCTCATCGACGAGGCCCGCGTTCCCCTCGTCCTTGCCGGCTCCTCGAGCATCGAGGACGGCAACGAGCGCATCGCCGCCCTCGTCGAGACCCTCACCCCGGGCACCGACTATGAGATCAGCCCCGACCGCCGTGCCGTTTCCCTCACCGATGCGGGCGTCACCCGGGTCGAGGAGGAGCTCGACGTCGAACTCTACGGCGACGGCGCCGCCGACCTCGCCGCCGTCAATCTCGCCCTCTACGCGAAGGCCCTGGTCAAACGCGACATCGACTACCTCGTCGTGGACGGACGCATCAAGCTCATCTCCGCCTCCCGCGGACGCGTCGCCGAACTCCAGCGCTGGCCCGACGGCCTCCAGGCCGCCGTCGAAGCCAAGGAGAAGCTCGCGACCACCGAAAGCGGCGAGATCCTCGACCAGATGACCGTCGAAGAGCTCATCCACGGCTATGCGACGGTGTGCGGAATGACCGGCACCGCATTGGCCGTCGGAGACGACCTGCGGGAGTTCTACGACCTCGAGATCGTCCCCGTCGACACGCACCTGCCCGTCGTCCGCGAGGACGAAGCCGACCGCCTCTACACCTACCAGGAGTCGAAGGAGCGGGCGATCGTCGAGGAGGTCGTGGACAACCATGCGAAGGATCGTCCCGTGCTCATCGGCACCTCCTCGGTCGCCGAGAGCGAATCCCTCGCCCAGCGCCTGACCGAACGCGGCGTCGAGGTCGCCGTCCTCAACGCGAAGGACGACTCCGCCGAAGCCGAGATCATCGGCGCGGCCGGTCGACCCGGCGCCGTGACCGTCTCGACGCAGATGGCCGGGCGCGGCACGGACATCCGTCTCGCCGACGACACCGTCGCCGAGGCCGGGGGTCTGCTCGTCATCGGCGCCGGACGCTACCCCTCCTCTCGCCTCGACGATCAGCTGCGCGGACGTGCGGGCCGGCAGGGCGACCCGGGCACCTCGGTGTTCTTCACCAGCCTCGAGGACGAGCTCCTCACCCGGGTGCCGGAGATCCAGCGCTTCGTCTCCGAAGGCGATGAGACGGGATGGATCGACTCGAAGCGGGCGCTCACCCTCGTCGAGCACGCCCAGCGCATCGCCGAGGGCCAGAACACGGCCCTGCACCGGGACACGTGGCGCTTCAACGAGCTCATGGCCAAGCAGCGCGAACTCGTCCTCGCCCGCCGCAGAGAGCTGCGGACCGACGACGAGGCGATCACCGAACTCAAGGACCGCCTCGGCGAGAAGGCCGAGGAACTTGCCGAAGCGCACTCCCCCGAGGTCGTCGACGAGAGCCTGCGTGAGGTCCTGCTCTTCCACCTCGACGCCCGCTGGGTCGACCATCTCGCGTTCCTCAACGACCTGCGTGAGGGCATCCACCTGCGCACGTTCGCGAAGGAGAAGCCGCACGAGGCGTTCAACACGGAGTCGATCCGCGTGTTCTCCTCGTTCTGGTCCGATGTCCTCGACGACTCGGTGACCACCGTCGAGGAGGCCGAGTTCACCGCCGACGGCATCGACCTCGTCTCCCACGGGCTCAAACGCCCCTCGTCGACGTGGACCTACCTGACGACGGAGAACGCGTTCGGCTCCGACATCGAGAACATCGTCAAACGCATCCGCCGCTGAGACTCCGGCCCCGGGCAGGCGGTGCTCCGCCGGCTGCCCGCCGGCTCAGGTGTCGGCGACGACGCCGCGGCGCACGGCTTCGATCGTGCGCCGGATGCGCACAGCCGTCTCCGGCGGGCACACCTCGGCGACCTGACCGAGCAGGTCGAGGGTCTGCTTCGCCCAGCGGACGAAGTCTCCGGCGGCGATGTCGGTGCCCCGCAGTGACTCGGCGAGGTTCTTGCCCTCCGTCCACCGGAACATCGGGACGAAGAGGCCCCTGTCCGGTTCCGGGGTGGGGGTGAGCGCATGCTGCTCCTCGAGCCGGAACAGCTCCCGCCACAGGTCGATCGCCTCATCGCCTGCGACCTTGAGGTCACGGCTCGGGGCGCGCTCAGCATGGAAGCTCTCGCTGCGCCTGGCCTGGTAGACGAAGCACGAGGCGAACGCTGAGAGCTCGGGTTCGGTGAGCCGATCCCAGAGTCCGGCCCGCACCGTGAGCGCGACGAGGAGGTCGCGCTCACCGTAGATGCGGCGGAGCATGTCCGCATGCTCGGGGTCGAAGCCGAGCGTGGACAGCACCTCCTGCACGCGTTCGAAGACGAGGGCGATCGACGTCGTGCGGCCCTCGATGCGTTTGATCAGGGACGCGTTCTCCTTCTCGAGCTTCGCCGCCCGATTCGCCCACCGGGCGTGCATCTCCCGGTCAGGGCAGTCATGGCACGGATGGGCGCGCATGCGCGCGGTGAGCTCGGACACCGACGCACTCACCCCGCCGGGCGTCTGCCGGGACACCCAGCGGACGTCGCGGTCGACACGGCCGTCGGCGACCGCCTCGGCGAGGATCCCCAGCAGCGCCCGCCGATCGGCGGCCTGCCGATGGTTGAATTTCTTGGGCACCTTGATCCGGCCCATGGGCGCCACCGGTTGGGTCACCTCGTGGGGGCGCAGATGCCAGACCTTGCCCTGCTCGGTGAGCACGGTGGGCAGCCGCGAGACCCCGTCGCGGGAGGACATCGGGGCGATGATCACGGCTGTGCCCTCGACCCGACGGGCGGGCAGCGTGATGACGTCGCCGACCTTGAGCGCCGACAGCGATTCGACGATCTCACGCTGCCTGACCTTCGACTTCGTCTGCGTCTCCTGCTTCTCGGTCTCCGAGATCTCCCGGCGCAGGGCCGCGTACTCCGCGAAGTCGCCGCGGTCGCAGTGCATCGACTTCTCATACGCGGCGATCGTCGCCTCGTTCTTGCGCACCTTCCGGGCGAGCCCGACGACGGCCTTGTCGGCTTGGAACTGGGCGAACGAGGTCTCGAGCACCTTCGCGGCATCGGCCGGGCTCATCCGCGAGAGCAGATTGGCCGTCATGTTGTACGTGGGGCCGAAGGCCGAACCGAGGGCGTACGACCGGTTCGAGGCGAGCCCGGCGACCTCGCTGATGTCCATCGTCGGATGCCACACGACGACGGCGTGGCCGATCCGGTCGATGCCGCGCCGGCCCGCCCGCCCGGTCAGCTGCGTGTACTCCCCCGGGGTGATCGAGACGTGGGCTTCGCCGTTGAACTTCACGAGCTTCTCGAGCACGACGGTGCGGGCGGGCATGTTGATGCCCAGCGCCAGCGTCTCTGTGGCGAAGACGACCTTGATGACCCCGGCGGAGAACAGCTCCTCGACGAGCTCCTTGAACTGCGGGATCATCCCCGCATGGTGGGCGGCGACGCCGAGGAGGAGGCCCTCGCGGAACGAATGGTAGCCGAGGATGCCGAGGTCCTCGGCCGGCAGCTCCTCGCGCAGCCGCTCGAGGGCGGCATTGACGATGACCTTGTCCTCGCGCGAATTGAGGTCGGCACCCGTGGCGATGTACTGCTCGACGGCTTCGTCGCACCCGTTGCGGGAGAAGATGAACATGATCGCCGGCAGCATGCCCGCCTCGGCGAGGGAGGCGACGATCTGGGTGCGGCTGGGACGGCGGAACCGGGACCGGGACCGGGCGCCCTTCTCCCGCTTCGACCGCGGGCCGCCGTACGTGCGGGTCGCATGCGTGAGCGCCGGGTCGATTCGCTCGGAGTCCTGATGCGTGAACAGGTCGTACATCCGATGCCCGACGAGAGCATGGTTGACCAGCGGCACGGGCCGGTGCGAGGTCGAGATCACCGTGGTCGGCCCGCGCACCTCGCGCAGCCAGGCGCCGAACTCCTCGACGTTGGACACGGTCGCGGACAGGGAGACGACCTGGACGCGTTCGGGAAGGTGGATGATCACCTCTTCCCACACGGGTCCGCGGAAGCGGTCGGCGAGGTAGTGGACCTCGTCGAGGACGACGAAGCCGAGGTCGGCAAGTCCCCCCGGATCGTTGTAGAGCATGTTGCGCAGGACCTCGGTGGTCATGACGATGATCGGCGCATCCCGGCGGATCGTCGTGTCCCCGGTGAGCAGGCCGACATTCTCCTCCCCGTGCACGGCGACGAGGTCGGCGAACTTCTGGTTGCTCAGGGCCTTGATCGGGGTGGTGTAGAAGACCCGGGTGCCCGCGTCCATCGCGAGGTCGACGGCGAATTCGGCGATGATCGTCTTGCCCGCACCCGTCGGGGCGGTGACGAGGACGTCCTTGCCCTCCTGGAGCTCGGTGCACGCCTCGATCTGGAAGTCGTCGAGGTCGAAGTCCGTGCGGGCGAGGAAGCGGCCCAGCGGAGTCTGCTCCCGTTCGGCACGGGCCCGGAACTGCGCATAGGCCTCAGCGGGGCTGAGCGCCTCGGCCGGGCCCACCGCCTCGGCGCCGGCGGGATCGATGTCGGTGCCGGCACGCTTGGTCATGGATTCCTCTTCTCGGGGTCGTCGAGCTCCTCGGGATCGACCCACAGGCCCTGGGCGACGAGCTTGCGCCTGCGCCTGCGGTCGTTCAGCACGCACACACCCCACGCGAGGCAGAACAGGGTGATCATGGGGATGACGAGGAAGAACATCGACATCGCATCGGGGGTCGGGGTGGCGATCGCGGCGAAGACGAAGACGATCATGACGATGATCCGCCACGACTTGCGGATCTGCGTCGCCGAGAGGATGCCGAGCATATTCAGTCCCACCATGAGCACGGGCAGGACGAAGGCGATGCCGAAGACGACGATGATGATCATGACGAACGTCAGGTAGTCCTGGGCGGGGATGATGTTCGTCGCGCCCTGCGGGGTGAACGAGGTCAGGGCCTTGACCGCGTTCGGCAGGGCGAAGAACGCCATCGCGGAGCCGGCGAGGAAGAGCGGGACGGCGGCGCCGAGGAACCCGAACGAGTAGCGCTTCTCCTTGCTCGTCAGGCCGGGGACGACGAACGCCCACACCTGGTAGAGCCAGATCGGACATGAGATGAAGAGCCCGATGAAGAGGGAGAGCTTGATCTTCATGTCGAACGGGGAGGCGACTCCGGCGAAGTTGATCTCCGCCATCCGGCCCGTCGAGTCGTTGATCGTGCGGATCGGCTCCTGCAGGATGTCGAGGACCGGATCGTAGAGGAACCAGCCGCCGACGGCGCCGAGGACGATCGCGATCGCTGCGATGAAGAACCGATTGCGCAGTTCGACGAGGTGCCCCATGACGGGCATCCTCTTCTCAGGGTTCTTCTTCTTAGAGGTCCTACCCGACCGTTCGCTGCTGTCTTTCACTTCTCGCGTGACTGCGGATCCTGGTTCCTGTGCGCCGCCGGCTCGGGCGCGTCGGAGGCGGGCGTCGTCGGGGTCGACTGACCCGTCTCACGGCCGAGCTCTCCCGGCTCGGTCGTCTTCTCATCCTTGTCGTCGCGGAGGTCCTTGACCTCGGACTTGAAGATCTTCAGCGACTGGCCGAGGCTCCTGGCCAGCATCGGCAGCTTGGGAGCGCCGAAGATGAGGATGATGACGATGACCACCACGGCGATGTGCATGGGGCTGAGGTTCATGGAAGCTCCTTAGATTGCTCAGATCGATTCTACGCTGTGCGGCTGAGCCTTTCATCCGCTCAGCCGAGGCGCGCCCTGGCCGCCGCGACGGCGTCGGGGGCGTCGATGTCGGCGATGACCTCGGCGTGGCCGAGCAGGAAGCGGCTGAGCCAGTCGGTCGAATGGACGGAGAACCGCACCGCCACGCTGCCGTCGCCGGAGTAGGTCCGTTCGTTCACATCGAGTTCATCGGCCAGCCACGCGCCTTCGGCGCGCAGCGTCATCGTCACCTCAATCGGTGCAGGCGCGGGCGCACCCGTGCCGATGGGCGGATGCGCGGTCTCCGACCACTGGCGGATGCGGGAGAGCGCGAACCGCCGGGGGGCCTGCGCCGAATAGCACCACGCGTCGAGGTACCAGTCGGCGCCGGGCACGAGCCGGGTGGGGGCGATGACCCGAGTGGTCAGTTCGTCCCGGGATGCGACATAGTAGTCGATCTCGACGGCCGCGCTCTCGTCGATGAAGGACTTCAGCGCGGTCATGAGCTCGGCGTCGGCAGGGACGGGGCTGACGTCGACGGGCGTGTGGAGGTTCTCCCCCGCCGCGACCCGCAGCTTCGTCGCGGCCGTGCGCACCGCCTCGGCGTCGAGACCGGGGAGAGCGTCGATGAGTTCGAGGGCGAGGACGAGCAGGCCCGCCTCCTCGGCGCTCAGACGCACGGGTACGGAGACCTCCTCGGCGTTGGAGATGAAGATCTTCCCGCCGTCCCAGGTCGCGTCGATGAGGTCATCGGGCATGTGCCCGGGACGACCGGTGACGAAGAGGAGCTCGAGGTCGTCGATGAGGGTGGCCGCATCGATGCCGAAGTACGCGGCGGTCTCCTCGAGGTCGGCACCGGGGTGGGCGTCGAGGTAGGGGACGAGGCTGAGCAGCCGGGTGAGGCGTTCACGCGCTGAGGACATTGCGGCCTCCCAGTCGCTCCAGGGCCTCGGCGATGACCTGCCGGCGCCGGTCGACGGCGCGGACGAGCTCCTCGGGACCGGTGACGGTCACGGCGTCGCCGTAGCCGACGATCTCCGCGGCCAGGGTCGCGGCATCGGAGTACTCGACGATGTGGGTGGCCCCGTCGACGCTCACGGCGCGCCGGCGCAACGGATCGGCGCGGTGGGCGGCGATCGTGAGGACCGCTTCGTCGACGACGGCCATCTCCGTGCTCGCATTGAGCGAGACCTGGGGCACGAAGTCGGCGGGGATCTCGTAGTCCCCGGCCTCCCGCCCGCCGAGGCGCCCGAGCTTGCCCTCGATCCGGGTGAGCCGGAACGTCCGTTCGGCGCCCCGGTCGAGGTCGTTGCCGACGAGGTAGACACGGTCGCCGCGACTGAGCAGGGCGTAGGGTTCGAGCCGGACCTTCCGGGGACTCTGACCGGGCTTGTGGTACTTGAAGCCGATCGCCTCCCGGGCGTTGATGTGGTGCAGGGCGGTGGCGAAGTTCGCGTTCCCCAGCTTGCTCGCCGCGCCGGGTCCGAAGCCGAGGCCGGGAGCGTCGTCGAGTTCGAGGCCGAGCGCGCGCAGTTTCGTCAGCGCCTGCGCACTCGATTCGCTCAGCTCCGTGTCCGACCAGAACCGTGCGGCTACCGCGACCGCCGCGGCCTCGGAGGGGGTGAGGTCGACGTCGCCCATCGCATAGTCATCGGTCGAGATGCGGTAGCCGGTCTCCCCGACATCGGAGTACGCGTCGTGTTCGGCACGGGTGGCGATCGTGATCCCCATATGCCGCAGCAGCTCCTTGTCGCGGGAGAACTTGCGGTCGAACGCTGTGTCGTCGAGATCCTGGTAGCCGACGATCGCACTCATCAGCGTGCGCCTGGACACCCAGCCGCGGGCCGCGCGCAGCGCGATGAGCAGGTTCATCAGCCGCTCGGTCTGCTGCCGCTGCCGGTTGGGACGTTGAGAGTTCACAGACTCCACCGTAGCCGATCCCGGCGGGTGCGCGGGTTAGGGTTGGGGGCATGATCCATTGGCGCACAGGCACCGTCACAGCCATCCGCAGCTCCCGTCCCGGCCTCACCGAGGTCGACGCCGCCCTCGAGACCCCGCTGCCGGGTTCGGAGATCGCCTCGATCAGGGCGATCGCCTACACCGACGCCGTGGGCGAACCCGAGGTCGGCGACACCGTGCTGCTCAACGTCTCCGCCCTGGCCAAACGCCTGGGCACCGGCGGCTTCGGGCTCATCGTGGCCCTGCCCGGGCGCTTGCCCGCCGACCCCCCGCCCGGACCCGGCCACCTCGTCAAGGACCGCTACTCGCCGCTGCAGACGATGGTGCTCGGCGTCGACGACCAGGAGTCGGAGCATCATGGACTCCTTGCCGAGGCGGAGTCGATCGCCGGCATGCCCGTGCTCGTCGCCGACCTCCACTCGGCCCTGCCTGCGATCGTCGCGGGCATCCGCGCGGACAACCCGCAGGCGCGCATCGCCTATGTCCTCAGCGACGGAGCCGCACTCCCTGCGGCGTTCTCGCAGGCAGTCGCCGGGCTCAAGGAGGCCGGCTGGATCGCTGGGAGTGTGAGCACCGGACAGTCGTGGGGCGCGGACTTCGAGGCCGTGACGATCCACACGGGACTGCTCGCGGCCAAGCACGTCCTCGGCGCCGACATCGCCGTCGTCGCCCAGGGCCCCGGGAACCTCGGCACCGGCACGAAGTACGGCTTCTCCGGTCTCGTCACCGGCGAGCACCTCAATGCCGCCGCCCTCCTCGGCGGGATCCCCGTCGGGGTGCTGCGGATGTCGAACGCCGACGCCCGCGGACGCCATTTCGGGATCTCCCACCACACCCTGACCTCCCTGTCGGAGATCGCCCGACCCGGGGTCCGCGTCCCCGTGCCGGACTTCTCCACGCTCACGGAGGTCGAGCGCGCGCAGATGGACCCGGATCCCACCATCATCGCCGACACGGTGGCCGAGCAGCTGCCGAGGCTGTCCGACCATGAGCTCGTCGACGTCGATCTCACCGGTCTGTGGCAGGCGCTCGAAGGCTCTCCCGTGGGCCTGTCGACCATGGGACGCAGGCTGCCCGCCGATGCGGCAGCTTTCCTCGCTGCCGCCGCGGCGGGCAGATATGCGGCCGGCCTCCTCTGAGGCTGGCGAAGTGCGCGGACGACTCTTTAGCGCACGCCTTCGAGATCGCACACGAAGATGAGGCTCTCACCGGGCTTGATGACCCCGCCGGCGCCCTGATCGCCGTAGGCGAGGTGCGGCGGGATCTGCAGGGTGCGGCGGCCGCCGACCTTCATCCCCTGGATGCCCTGGTCCCAGCCGGCGATGACCATGCCGGAGCCGAGGCGGAACTCGAGCGGGGTGCCGCGGTTGTACGAGGCGTCGAACTCCTCGCCGGTCGAATGGGCGACGCCGACGTAGTTGACGCTCACGGTGTCCCCGGCCTTCGCCTCGGGGCCGTCGCCGATGATGTCATCGACGATGACGAGCTCGGTGGGGGCGTCGCCGCCGGGGAAGTCGACGTCGGGCTTCTGCTTGCTCATGATGGGTCTCCTGTCTCTGCTGTGCTTTCTCTCAGCCCTGCGCCGAAAGGATGTCGACGACGAAGACGAGGGTCGCGTTCGCCGGGATCTTCGGGGGGCTGCCGGCCTCGCCGTAGCCCTTGTCCGGGGGCACGATGAGGACGACCTGGCTGCCGACCTTCTGGCCGACGAGTCCTTCGTTCCACCCGTCGATGACATTGGCCTGTCCGACCGGGGAGACGGGGAAGGGCTGACCGCCGGCCGCCCAGTTCGAGTCGAAGGGCTGGGATGCGTCGTCCCAGAGCCAGCCGGAGTACTTCACGGCCACGCTCTGGCCCTCCTTGACCTCGGGACCCTTGCCCTCGATGGTCGTGTAGGTCTCGAGCTTCGTGGGTGCCTTGCCCTGCGGCTGGGAGATCTTCGGTTCGCCGCTGTCCTCCCATGTCACGGTCAGCGGTTTGCCCGACTGGTCGGTCTTCTGCCCGTCGGCGCGCGTGAGCGGCTTCTCCGTCTTCTCGATGTCGATGACGTAGACGAGAGTCTGGCTCGGCTGTCCCTGCTGGGGGCTGCCGTTGAGCGTCATGAGCACGCGCGAACCGACCTTGACGCCGTTGAGCGCCGAGTAGAGGTCCTCGGAGATCTGCGTCTTATCCATCGGGAAGCCGGCCGCGGCCTTCGAGTCGTAGCTCGACTCGACGACCTTGCCGGTGGTCCCGGACACGAGCGTCATCTGCGCGGTGACCTGCTCGCCGTCGGCAACGGCCTTCCCGTCGCCTTCGCTGAGCACCTTGCTCTCCGTCTTCTCGACGACGAGCGGGGCCGCGAAGCTCACGCTCGGCTTCTCACCCGTCTTCCCCTCGACGGTGATGTCGTCGAGGCTCGTCGACTTCGCGTCCTGGGCCGGCACCGAGGCGGGAGCGCTGGCTCCGCCGTCCTCGGGTTCGCTCTGCCCGCAGGCCGAGAGCAGCAGCACGGCTGCGGCGATGGCACTGAGCACTGTGGTGCGCACGTGGTTCCTTTCGTTCGATCACTCCAGAGCGCATCCTACAGGCCGGCGATGAGAGCCTCTGCCTGCGGATGCGTCGGAGAGAAGGGGTCTTTGAGCGCGACGGCGCGGCCGGATTCGTCGTTGAGCCGCAGGTGCACCCAGTCGACGGTGTAGTCCCGGCGGGCGTCGTGGGCGGCCCGGATGAAGGCCCCGCGCACGGCCGCGCGGGTGCTCATCGGCGGTTCGTCCTTCGCCGCGGTCTGTGCCTGAGCGGTGACGAGGCTCTTCGCCAGGCCCGCCGCCTCGAGCTTCGGGAACAGGCCCGTGGCCGGGGTGATGTCGTGGTAGGCGATGTCGAGCCGCTGGATCTGCGGATCGCCCAGACCGATGCCCCCGCGGGTCATCGCCCGGTCGATGAGCGCCCGCTTCATCACCCAGTCGATCTCCGTGTCCACGGCCGAGAAGTCCTGGGACCCGAGGGCCTCGAGCATCCTGGTCCACAGATCGATGACGTAGCCGGCCAGCCCGTCCTCACCGAGGCTGTGGTCCCCGGTCTCGACGAGGTGCGCCGCCCGGTCGCGGTAGTCGGCGAGGAGACCCAGCGGCGTCGTCGTCGACCCGTCGGTCCTCTCCAGGCGGGTGCGCCCGGTGAGGTCGCGGGCGACGACGCGGATGTCACGGACGGGGTGGCGCAGTCCGTGGTCGGGGATCCGCGCGCCTTGTTCGATGAGGTCGAGCATGAGCACGGCGGAGCCGAGCTTGAGCGCCGAGGTGGCCGTCGACATCGACGAGTCCCCGACGATGACGTGGAGCCTGCGGTACTTCTCCGCATCCGCGTGCGGTTCGTCGCGGGCGTTGATGATCGGCCGGGAGCGGGTCGTCGCCGAGGACAGGCCCTCCCACATGACGTCGGAGCGGGCGGAGAGGCCGAACGTGAGGTCCCCGCGGTCGGCGGTGTCATCCGGCGACAGCGACGAGGTGCGGGGAATGATCGCCCCAGCGCCGACGAGCAGCTGCCGGGTGACGAGGAAGGGCAGGAGGACCGTGGTCAGCCGGTTGAAGTCGAGTCCCCGGCGGATGAGGAAGTTCTCATGCGAACCGTACGAGTTCCCGGCCGCGTCCGTGTTGTTCTTGACCATGTGGATCCGCCCGGACAGACCGTCGGCGGCGATGCTCGCCTGCGCCTTCTCGAGCAGGTCGATCATCAGGGCCTCCCCGGCCCGGTCCTGGGCGAGGAGATCGCCGAGGCTGTCGCATTCGGCCGTCGCATACTCCGGATGGGAGCCGACGTCGAGGTAGAGGCGGGACCCGTTGGGCAGGAACACGTTCGAGGAGCGTCCCCATTCGACGACGGGACGGAAGAGGTAGCGGGCGATCTCCTCAGGACCGATGCGCTTGTGGTCCTCCCCCGGGGTGTGCGCGAGCCCGTACTCCGTCTCGAGTCCGTAGATCCGCGCCATCACTGCCCTCGGAGGTCGGCGACGACGGCGTCGGGAAGGCGGCGGAACTTCCGGTGGCCCGGCGCCTGCCGGTCGAGGACGGCGGCCTCGAGGTCCGTGACGGCCAGCGGGCCCGAGGTCGTCGCCGCGAGCGCGTCGACGCCGAGGCGCAGCACCGGTTCGAGCGCTTGGGTGCTCGTGACGATCCCGCGGAGCCGGTCGGTGATCGCATCGGCCTGTCCGCCGATCGCGACGTGCTCGGTCTCGTCGATGACCGAACCGTCGTAGGTGATCCGGTAGAGCTGGTCCTCGGTCGGGGTGACCCCGAGTTCGGCGACGACGAGTTCGACCTCGAAGGGCTTCGACTCGGTGGTGAACACCCCGGCCAGGGTCTGGGCGTAGGCGTTCGTCAGGCCGCGCGCGGTGACGTCACGGCGGTCGTAGGAGTATCCGCGCAGGTCGGCGTAGCGGACACCGGCCTGGCGCAGCGTCTCGAACTCGTTGTACTTGCCGACAGCGGCGAAGCCGATCCGGTCGTAGATCTCGGCGATCTTGTGCAGGGTCGGTGAGGGGTTCTCCGCGAGCAGGAGGATGCCCTCCGCGAAGCGCAGCACGACGACGGAGCGGCCGCGGGCGATGCCCTTGCGGGCGAAGTCCGCCCGGTCCTTCATCAGCTGTTCGGGCGAGACGTAGAACGGGGCCTGGGTCATGACTGCGCCTTCCGGGTCCGTTCGGCGACGACCTCGGCGGCCGTGGCGAGCACCGTCTCGGAGGGGAGCTGCCGGACCCCGGTGGCCAGTTCGACGGTGAAGACCGTCGGGGCGATCGCCCGGACGAAGTCGGGACCGCCCGTGGCCGAGTCGTCGTCGGCGGCGTCGAAGAGGGCTTCTACGGCCACTGCGAGGGCCGCCTCGGTGCTCAGATCCGGCTGCCACAGCTTCTTCAGCGCACCCCGGGCGAAACCGGATCCAGAGCCGATCGCATGGAAGCGGTGCTCCTCGTACTTGCCTCCGGTGACGTCGAAGCTGAAGATCTGCCCGTCGGGCCGGGACTCGTCGACCCCGGCGAACATCGGGACGACGGTCAGCCCCTGCATCGCCAGGCCGAGGTTGCCCCGCAGCATCGCGGCGAGCCGGTTGGCCTTGCCGCCGAGGGACAGCCGGGCGTCCTCGATCTTCTCGTAGTGCTCGAGTTCGAGCTGGAAGAGCCGGATGAGGTCGAGGGCGACGCCTGCGGTCCCGGCGATGCCGATGACGGAGAAGTCGTCGGCGGCCCTGACCTTCTCCATCGCATGGGAGGCGATGAGGTTGCCGATCGTCGCCCGCCGGTCACCGGCCATGAGGATGCCGTCGGCGGTGCGGAAGCAGATGATCGTCGTGCCCTCGGGCACCTCGGCGAACTCCCTCTCGTCCATCCGCGGCAGCGCCTCGGGAGCAAGATCGCGCAGCAGTTCGGTCAGGGAGTTGCTCGTCGAGCTCAGATACGCAGGAGGGAACCCTGCCATCTCATTGCCCGCCCTTCTGGACGAAGTTGCGGACGAACTCCTCGGCGTTGGATTCGAGGACGCTGTCGATCTCGTCGAGGATCGAGTCGACGTTCTCCGTATTGATCTGCGCCGACACTGCCTGCGGCGGATCGACCGGGGGCTCGTCCCCGCCGGCGGAGTGATCCTTGTTGATCTGTTCGTTCGAGCTCATCACAGCCTTCTCTCTTGCGTACTCGCGCTCAGTCTAGTCACTCCGAGTCGGCGCAGCAGGGTGAGTGCGTCGTCGACTCCGGCGAGTCTGTCCGCCAGCAGGGCGCGGGTTCCCTTGCGCGGTTCGCTCATCGGCAGGCGCACGAGACCGTACTCCCCGGCGTCGAAGACGAGCGAATCCCAGCTCGCGGCGACGAGCGAATCAGAGAGCCGGGTCACGGCCACGGAGCGCAGGTAGGCCCGGGTGCCGTCGGGCGGGGTGACGACGGCCGCCTCGACTTCTTCGGGTGTGGTCAGCCGGGTGATCCGACCGGCCCGCTCGAGCTTGTGGAAGAGCCCCTTCTCCGGGCGCACGTCGTGGTACTGGACGTCGATGAGGGCGAGCTTCGGATGGTCCCAGTCGAGTCCCTCACGCTGCCGGTAGCCGTCCATGAGCACCCACTTGGCCACCCAATCGATCGAATCGGAGAGGCCCTTCGGGTCGCTCGCGAGACCCGTGAGGAACCGGCGCCATTCGGCGAGCACTTCCTGCGTGTCGGCGTCGTCGTCGGCGTGCTCGGCGCACGCGGACCAGTAGAGCTCCTGGATCTCGAGCGCACTCAGGCTCGAGCCGTCGGTCAGGGGCAGCCGGGCGCTGAGGCTGAGGTCGCGGCTGACGTCCCACAGGGCCTGGAGGGGGTCGGCGAGTTCGAGTCGCGGGGCGAGTCCTGCCTCGATGAGGCCGAGGACGAGCGAGGTCGACCCGAAGCGCACGAGAGTGGCGGGCTCTGCCAGGGTGGCGTCGCCGATGATGACGTGGAGGCGACGGTACTTCTCCGGGTCGGCGTGGGGTTCGTCGCGGGTGTTGACGATCGGCCGGCGCAGGGTCGTTTCGAGTCCGACCTCGGCTTCGAAGAAGTCCGCGCGGGAGGAGATCTGGTAGCCCGGTTCCTCCCCTTCCCGACCGAGCCCCACGCGGCCGGAGCCGCAGAGGATCTGCCGGGTGACGAAGAACGGGATGAGACCGGCGACGAGGTCGTCGAAGTCGACGGCGCGGTCGACGAGGTAGTTCTCGTGCGTGCCGTACGACGAGCCCTTCGAGTCGGTGTTGTTCTTGTAGAGGTTGACGGGGGCCGCGGACTCCGCGAGACGGCGCACCGAGTCGAGCGCGACGAGGTCACCGGCCCGGTCGTAGAGAACGAGGTCGCGGGGGGTGAGCACCTCGGGTGAGGAGTATTCGGGGTGGGCGTGGTCGACGTAGTAACGGGCGCCGTTCTCCGTGACGACGTTGGCGAGGTATTCGGCTTCGACCGCCTCGGCGGGCAGATGCGTGAGCTGGGAGGCATCGGCGTCGGCTGAGTTCATGAGGAATCCGCGCGCATCGGCCAGCGGTGACTCGGTGGCGAAGTCCCAGAAGCTCTGCGAGGACTTCAGCCCGCGGGGACCCGCGTAGGCGTCGACGACACGCGCCGAGTCCCGCATCGGATTGGCCTGGGGATTGCCCGGTTGGCTCAGCCCGAACTCCGTCTCCGCGCCCATGACCCGCTGCACCGTGACCATCTCAACTCCTCCACCGTCTAGACTCGCCTTCGTGGCTGCGAAGAAATCTCATCTCCCCATCGCCCTGGTCGTCGACCTCGTGCTCGTCATCCTGTTCACCATCATCGGTCATTACACGCATTCGCGCGATCTCGATCCGGCGGGCATCGCCGCCACCGCGTGGCCGTTCCTTGCCGGCCTCGGCCTCGCATGGGTGCTCACCGCGGTGTGGGACCGCCCTCTCTCACCGTTGCACTCCGGGACGGGGATCTGGGCGATCACCGTGCTCATCGGGCTCGTGCTGCGCGGGCTGACCGGCGCCGGATCCGACCCGGGGGCCGTGCCGGTGAGCTTCATGGTCGTCGCGACGACCCTCAACCTCATCACCCTCGTCGGGTGGAGGATCATCGCCACCGCCGTCGCCGGCGGCACCCGCTCGCGTCGCCGCTAGAGCAGAGCGCTTAAAGCAGATCGGAGTCGGGGGCCGCCTCGGCGATCTCCGATTCGAGCGCCGGGGCGCCCCGGGTGGTGTCGAGGTGCATCATCCGCAGATGGGTGACCCGCTCCCCCTTGCGACCGGAGATCCGCGCCCACTCGTCGGGGTTCGTCGTGTTCGGCAGGTCCTCGTGCTCGCTGAACTCCTCGGCGATCGCCTCGGCGAAGTGCTCGGGGTGCAGTCCCCGCTCCCCGGTCTCGAGCAGCGATTTGATCGCGCCCTTCTTCGCCCGGTCGACGATGTTGTGAATCATCGCCCCCGAGGCGAAGTCGGAGAAGTGGAGGACCTCACGGGAGCCGTCGGCGTAGGTCGCCTCGACGAACTCGTTCTCCGGGGTCGCCGCGTACATCCGCTCGACGCAGAAGCCGATGAGCGCGGTCACCGCGGCCGCGGGTGAGCCGTGTTCGGCCACGAGCGCCGGGTGCAGCGGCAGCTCGTCGGTGAGGTACTTGCCGAAGATGTCCCGGGCGCCCTCGGCGTCGGGGCGTTCGATGCGGATCTTGACGTCGAGGCGGCCCGGGCGCAGGATCGCCGGGTCGATGAGGTCCTCCCGGTTCGATGCGCCGATGACGATGACGTTGTCGAGCTGTTCGACGCCGTCGATCTCGGTGAGCAGCTGCGGGACGATCGTCGTCTCGACATCGGAGGACTTGCCGGTGCCGCGGGTGCGGAAGAGCGACTCCATCTCGTCGAAGAAGACGACGACGGGGAAGCCTGCCGAAGCCTTCTCGCGGGCGCGGGCGAAGATGAGGCGCAGCTGGCGCTCGGTCTCCCCGACGTATTTGTCGAGCAGTTCGGGGCCCTTGATGTTGAGGAAGTAGGTGCGCCGGGCCTGGGCGGCCGTCGTCCTCTCCGCCAGCGAGTTCGCCACGGCCTTGGCGATGAGCGTCTTGCCGCAGCCGGGAGGACCGTAGAGGAGGATGCCCTTGGGCGGTTTGAGGCCGTGCTCGGTGTAGAGCTGCGGGTGTTCGAAGGGCAGTTCGACGGCGTCCTGGATCTGCCCGATCTGGTCGGCCAGTCCCCCGATGTCGGAGTAGGTGATGTCCGGGACCTCTTCGAGCAGCAGCGAGGACACCTCGGGCTTCTCGACGACCTCGAGCGCATAGTGGGTGCGGCTGTCGACGACGACGGCATCGCCGAGGCGCAGGCCTGCGTCGATGAGCTCCTGGCTGAGCACGTAGACCTGTTCGTCGTCGCCGGGGGCGCCGACGAGGATGCGGGTGGCGTCGACGAACTCGCGGACGGTGACGACGCTGCCGACCGAGGCGAAGTCGCCGGTGCCGATGATGACGAGTCCCTCGGAGAGGAGCACGTCGGCCCCGGTGCCAAGCGCCGCCGGGTCGACCTCGGGGCCGATGGCCACGCGCATGCGCCTGCCCCCGACGATGACGTCGCCGGTGAGCCCGTCCGCGGACAGGGCGATGAGGGTGCCCCAGCTGTTCGGGGGCTCGGTCAGGCGCCGGGCCTCCTCCTTGATCCGTCCGAGCTCCTCCCGGGCGGTGCGCAGAGTCTTCGACAGCGCTTCGTTCCGCTTGCCTGCGCTGTAGAGCTGCTGGCGCAGGGAGGCGGTGTCCTCACGCAGCTTCCTGACCTCGGGGGTCGACGTCTCCGTCATCTCTCCTCCTCCTGCTCGGTGTCCTCGCCGGTGCGCTCGAGGCGCCTGCCGGCCTCGCGCATGACCCGCCGCAGCTTCTTGCCGGTGGCCACCCGGGTGCCGATCGCGGTCTCCGTGACCTCTCCCCCGGTCCACGCGTCGACGTCGGCACTCGAGGCGGGCGACCCCTGGGGGCGCTTCTTCTTCTCCAGGGGCGCACTGCCCGGGGCCATCCGGCGGGCGATGACGAGGAAGCCGGTGTGGGCGATCATCCGGTGGTCGGGACGCACGGCGAGTCCGTCGACGTGCCAGCCGCGGACCATCGACTCCATCGCGTTCGGTTCGCTGAAGCAGCCGGATTCCCGGACCGCCTCGACGAAGCGGGAGAGCTGGGGCACCGTGGCGACGTAGGCGACGACGGCTCCGCCGGGGGCCAGGGCCTCACTCACCGCGGGCAGCACCGTCCACGGGGTGAGCATGTCGAGGACGACCCGGTCGACGGTGCCGGGGGGATACGCGCCGGGCAGCTCCTCGGCGAGGTCGCCGACGGTGACCTCCCAGTTCTCGGGGGCGCCGTCGAAGAAGTCGGCGATGTTGCCGGCGGCGATCTGCGCGAACTCCTCACGCAGTTCGAACGAATGGACGCGGCCTGTGGGGCCCACGGCACGGAGCAGGGCGATCGACAGGGCGCCGGATCCGACGCCGGCCTCGACGACGGTGGCCCCGGGGAAGATGTCGCCGAGGGTGACGATGAGTCCCGAGTCCTTCGGGTAGACGACAGCGGCGCCGCGCGGCATCGAGAGGACGAAGTCCTCGTAGAACGGGCGGAAGATCTGGAAGTCGACCCCGCCGGTGTTCGTCACCACGATGCCCTCGGGGCGGCCGATGATCTCGTCGTGTTCGATGAGTCCCTTGTGGGTGTGGAACACCTCGCCGGGGGCGAGCACGATCGTGTGCATCCGGCCCTTGGGATCGGTGAGCTGGATCTTCTCCCCCGCGCTCAGCACGGCGGCGGGGATCGTCTCTGGCTGCGTCATGATGCTTCTACTCTACGCTGGTGAGGTGTGCCTTATGCACACCGGTTCAGGCTGCGAGAAGCTCGTCGAAGAACTCCTGCAGATCGATCACGCCGATGAGGGTGTTGCCGTCCATGACCAGGCAGAACTGCGCCTTGGGACGATGGGTGAGCGACTCGAGCAGGTGGGGGGCGGTGATGTCCTTGGGCACCCCGATCCAGCCGGCAAGGGGACGTGCCACCTCGCCGACGGGGATGCGGGCCGAGGATTCGGCCAGCCGCCCTGCCGCGGCGTGACGGTCGACGAGACCGTAGGGCAGGCCCTTCTGGTCGAGGACGACGATGAGCGTGCGCTCCTTCGCGTGCCCGAGCGTGTTCGCGTAGTCGAGGGTGTCGGCGAGGTCGGCGTCCCAGGTCGCCGCGATCGCCGGCTGGATGACCTGCGCGAGGTCGTAGGTCTCCATCTTCCGGGCGCGCTTGGCGTGGGTGGCGGCGTCCCCGGCGGAGAACCACAGCATGATCGCGATGAGCGACATCCAGGCGACGTTGAGCGGGTCGGGCCGCTGCCCCGCGAGCAGCGGGGTGATGACCGACCAGCCGATGAAGCCGATCGCGATGATCCGGCCCACCCAGCTGGCGACGATGGTTCCCAGGTACTGCGAACCGGTGATGCGCCACATCAGCGCCTGCAGGGCCCAGCCGCCGTCGAGCGGGATGCCGGGGAGCAGGTTGATCGCACCGAGGGCGACGTTGGCGAAGGTGACGGCGATGAGCAGCAGCCACGGCACCGAGTAGGGGGTGACCGCGCTCAGGCACCACCAGCCGAGCAGGGCGAGGACGATGTTGACGACGGGACCGACGATCGAGATGACGAAGCTCGTCATCGCCGCCTTGTCCCGGGGGTTGTCGACCTGCGGTTCGAAACGGGTGAAGCCGCCCCAGATGTTGAGCTCGATCGCTGCGACCTTCTGCCCGTAGAACTGCCCGGCGACGCCGTGGGCGAGTTCGTGGAGGAACACGGAGGCGAAGAGGAGGACCGCGTAGGCGAAGGCCACACCCCAGGACCACACTCCGAGGTCGGGTCTGACCGTGAGCACCCAGGGGGCGAAGAGGATCGTGATGACGATCGCCGCGAGGAACCACGACCAGGCCAGGATCACCGGGGCGCCGAGCACGGTGCCCAGGCGCAGACCGGAGGAGGCACCGGTCTGGTGGTTCTTCACGGCCATCGCAGATAATCCTCAGATCGGTTGGGGGTCGGGACTCCTCAGCCTAACAGCGAGAGGTGGCTTCACCTTCACAGACGCGTCGGGTCGGCTCGACTTCCCGCCCGTGTCAGGACCCCTGGCTAGAGTGGTCCCATGGCCGAGCTCATCAGTCTCTCACCCTCGCGCGCGAACGACTTCGTCCAGTGCCCGCTGAAGTTCCGCTTCCGCAGCATCGACAAGCTGCCCGAACCGCCGTCGCAGGCGGCATTCAAGGGCACACTCGTCCATTCCGTGCTCGAACAGCTCTTCGAGCTGCCCGCCGCCGAACGGACAGAGGACTCGGCTCAGGCCCTGCTGGCCCCGAGCTGGGAGGCGCTGGTGGAGAAGGACCCGAACGTGCTCGAGATCTTCGCCCACGCCGGGGAGAGGGAGACATTCCTCACATCGGCGCGTTCGCTCATCGGCGCGTACTTCACACTCGAGTTCCCCGAACACCTCGAACCGGAGGAGACGGAGAAGTACGTGACGACGACGCTGGACTCGGGCCTCGAGCTGCGCGGGTTCATCGACCGGGTCGACGTCGCCCCCGGCGGTGAGAAGCGCCTCGTCGACTACAAGACGGGAAAGCAGCCGAAGCCGCAGTACGGTCGGGAGGCGAAGTTCCAGATGGGCTTCTACGCCCTCGTCGAGTACCGGCTCACCGGTGAGCTCGTCCACACCCTGCAGCTGATGTACCTCGGTTCGCGCAGCATCCTCAAGTCGCATCCGACGATGTCGGACATCGAGGCCAGTGAGTTCGAGATCGACGCGATCTGGAACGACATCGTCGCCTCCGCCGAGGCGGACCGCTGGCGTCCGCGCAAGTCCCCCCTGTGCAACTGGTGCTCGTTCAAGCCGATCTGCCCGGCGTGGGGCAATGAGGCGCCGCCGACGCCGGAGATCACGCGGATAGTCGGGCGCTGACCTCGCGCAGATCCTCGACACCGCGCCCGGCCAGACTCGGCCACAGGGTGGTGCCGGGAGCCGGGTCGAGGTCGACGAGGTGGGGAATGCCGATCGCGATCGTCCCGGCCGCCTCCGCACTGGCCAGCCCTGGACGCGAGTCCTCGAGGGCGACGCAGTCACCGGGGTCGAGGCCGAGCAGCGCGGCACCGGCGAGGTACGGTTCGGGATCGGGTTTGCCCCGGGCGACGTCGTCGCCGCCGACGAGGCCTGCGAAGCTGCCGGGCGGGCACGCGGAGATGACCGCCTCGGCGAGACGCCGGTAGGACATCGTCACCATCACGCACGGGATCCCCTCGGCACGCAGCGCCTCGAGCAGCTCGAGCGCGCCGGGTCGGAACGGGACACGTTGCCCCACGGCGGCGATGACCGCGGTGAGCAGCGTGTCGACGATGACGGGGGCGGGCAGGTCGAGTCCGGCCTCCCGCATCATCTCCGCCGAGGTGAGCAGGTCGTTGCCGACGAATTCGAGCCCCTGCTCCTCACTCCACGGCAGACCGTGGGCGGTCATGAGCTCGGTTTCGGCGGCGATCCAGAAGGGTTCGGTGTCGACCAGGGTTCCGTCCATGTCCCAGAGGACAGCGGCAGGGTTCGTCATGGTTCCAGCGTAATCTGGTCGCATGACATTTCTCCCATCCGGTTCCGGCAGCCTCGTCTTCATCGCCTTCGAGGGCCAGGACGCCGACGCCTCGGAAGCCGCGAGCTCCCTGGTCAAGGACATCATCGATGCGTGGGGACTCGACGAGAGCGAACTCCTCGACACCGACGGGTTCTACGAATTCCGCTTCTCCGAACCGGAGATCGAACGTGACGAGACGGGGCGGGCGAGCATCGCGTGGCCCGGCGTCGAGGTCCACCGCGGGGAGCACGACGGGCAGGCGGTGACCGTCATCCACGGTCACGAACCCGGACTGAAGTGGCGGGAGTTCCTCTCCCTCATCCTCTCCGAGGTCGGTGAGGACGATTCCGTCGTCCTCCTCGGCGGTCTCCACGCCGAGGTGGCCCACACGCGGCCCTTCCCCGTCGTCGCGAACACCGAGGACCCGGATCTCGCCGCGGACCTCGGCATCGAGATCAACAGCTATGCGGGGCCGATCGGCATCCTCGGTCTGCTCGGGGTCGCCTGTTCGTGGCGCGGGCTGACGGCGATCAACCTGTGGGTCGGGGTCCCCGACTACCTCAGCGACTCGCCGTCGCCGAAGGCCGAGCTCGCACTCGCCCGGGCGGTCGAGCGGACCACCGGGGTCGAGATCGACATTCCCATCCTCGAGGAGGAGAGCAGGGCATGGGAGCTCGGTGCCGACGAGGTCGTCGCCGCGAACCCGCAGCTCGCCGATCTCGTCCGGACCCTCGAGGAGCGCATCGACGCGACCGAGCTGCCCGAGGCCAGCGGTGAGGCGATCGCCGCGGAGTTCGAACGCTATCTGCGCGGTCGCGGCCGCGACCGCTGATCGCGGGCCTCGGTCGCTGGTCGCGGTCAGTCGCGCAGGCGGATGCCGAGGAGGGCGTCGACGGCGTCGGCGACCCGTTCACCGCTGACCGGGCCGGCGTCCCCGGCCGGTGAGTCCGCGTAGTGCTCGGCCCATTCGTCGAGGATGCCCAGTGCCCGCGGGCTGTCGAGGTCGTCGGCGAGGGCCTCACGCAGAAGGCCGATGATGTGGCCGCGCAGGCCCTCCCGGCATTCGGCCTCGCGTTCGGCGGCATGCCGCCAGGCGGCCAGCCGCTTCTTCGCAGTCTCGAGGAGCTCGGGGGTGAACATCCAGTCGCTGCGGTAGTGGTTGGACAGGAGCACGGTGCGGATGACCATCGGGTCCACGCCCTCGGCCAGCAGCTGGGAGACGAGGACGAGGTTGCCCTTCGACTTGCTCATCTTCTCCCCGTCGAAGCCGACCATGCCGGTGTGCATGTACGTCTTCGCCAGCGGCCGGTGCTGCCACGCGGCGGCGTGGGCGGCGCCCATCTCGTGATGGGGGAAGACGAGGTCGCTGCCGCCGCCCTGGACGTCGACGGGCAGGCCGGCCTTCTCCTCGGCGATGACGGTGCATTCGATGTGCCACCCGGGCCGGCCGGGTCCGAGGCTGCCTCCGTCCCATGCGGGTTCGCCCTCGCGGGCGGCCCGCCACAGCAGCGGATCGAGCGGGTTCTCCTTGCCCGGGGTGTCCGGGTCTCCGCCGCGTTCGGCCGACAGGCGCAGCATCGTCGCCCGGTCGTCGTGGCTGACGCTGCCGAACGGGGGCTGGACGGGTGTGGACACACGGTAGTAGACGTCGCCGGACTCGAGCGTGTAGGCGGCCCCGGTCTCGATCAGCTCGGCCACCGCCTCGGCGATCTGGGGGATCGATTCGACGACGCCGACGTAGTCCTCGGGCGGGATCACGCGCAGGGCGGCCATGTCGTCGCGGAAGAGCTGGATCTGGGAGTCCGCGAGCTCCCGCCAGTCGACGCCCGTGGCCGTGGCACGCTCGAGCAGCGGGTCGTCGACGTCGGTGGTGTTCTGGACGTAGACGACGTCGAGTCCGGCGTCGCGCCACACCCGCCCGAGCAGGTCGAAGGCGACATAGGTCGCGGCATGGCCCAGGTGCGTCGCATCGTAGGGGGTGATCCCACAGACGTAGAGCGTCGCCTTGCCGTCTCGGCCGGTGAGTGTGCGGGGACTGCGTGCTCCTGTGTCGAAGACCGTGGGCAGGATGCCGGGGGTGGACAGGACGGGCACATCGGGTGCGGACCAAGACTTCACGCAGACCAGCCTAACCGAGACCTCCGGATTCGAGCATTTCCTAGATCGGGGGCCACGGGATGACCGTGCGGTCCCCCGGCGGTTCGGGGAAGGCGCCCTCTGCGCGCAGTGCCTTCGCCCGCCGTGACAGCGCGGTGATCTCCGCCTCGGCCAGGCACTCGCCGAGGTCGTCGGCCAGTGCCGCGGGCACGTCGGCGAGCGTGGACAGGGCGGATTCTTCGGCGTCGTCGAACTCGGTCCCGGCGAACCCCCAGAGCACGGTGCGCAGCTTCTCCTCGGTGTGGAAGCTCAGTCCGTTGTCGATGCCGTAGACGCCGTCGGCGGTGGGCTCACCGGGCAGGGTGCTGCCGGTGATGATGTGACCGGCCTTGCGGTCGGCGTTGCCGACGAGGAGGTCGAAGAAGGCGATGCGCCGCAGACCCCGGCCGAGACCGTGGGAGAGCACGAGGTCCCGTCCGTCCTCGGTGCGCAGGGCGAACATCGGCACATACCCTTCCGGGATCTCGGCGACCGAGGTCAGCCCCACAGCATCCGCCGTGCCCGAGGCCTCGACGTAGGCCTGCAGCGAACCGGGACCCGAGGCCAGGTCGGTGCGCAGCACGGTGGGCGGCACGACGCCGAGGTCGAGACCGCGGCTGAGACGGAAGGACGCGACCTCGCGCAGCCCGAGGGTGCCGCGCGGGAAGTCGCGCAGGGGCCGCTCCCCCGACATCGGCTTGTACACCGCTTTGAGCGTTCGCCCGCCTGCTTCGACGACGACGAGGGCGGTCGCGTTGCTCGCCCGCGGGATCTCGCCCATGAGCGTGCATTCCCCGCTGGTGAGGGCGGTGGTGACGACGGCTTCGACCTCGGCCACGTCAGGCGCGGGCCACGCCGTTGGCGCGAGGGCAGAGATGACCGTCGGGTTCGAGCGGCAGCGAGCAGAACGGGCAGTCCCCGCGTCCGGCCGAGACGACCTGTTCGGCGCGCCGGGCGAACTCCCTGGCCCCTGCGGCGTCGAGGACGGTGCGCAGCACATCCCGCTCGATCGCATCGTCGTCGGGGTCGGCCGAGGTGCCGGCCTGGGCGTCCTCCTCGGTGAGTTCGAAGCATTCGACGACGAGTTCGTGGGCGACGGTGTCCCAGCCCAGGCTCATCGTCCCGACCCGGAACTCCGGGTCGATGGGGACGTTGAGCCCGGCATTGTCGATGCGGTCGTCGATCGCGGTCTGCGGCACCCGGGCCGCGGGGTCCTTGACCATGACCATGTCGAGGAGCTCGGTGATGCGGTCGGCGAGGATCTCGACCTGCTCCTTCTCCACGACCACGGTCGTCAGGGAGTTCCCGGACTTCGCCTGGAGGAGGAACGTCCGCTCCCCCGGCAGACCGACCGTGCCGACGACGAACCGGTCGGGAGTGGGGTGATCGTAGAGTGAGGCCATGCCCTCCAGCCTAATCCACAGGCGCGCCGCCCCGAGACCCCTAGGCTCACTCTTCCGACTGGGATACATTTGACTCATGAGCACAGATCCTCGTGAGGCCCTGGACGCATTCCTCGAAGCGGTGAGGGAGCACTTCGCCGCATCCGCACACCGCAACGGAGACCAAGACCCTCGCGTCGAGGCCGCCTACATGGCGCTCGCCGACGCCTTCGAGATCTACGAAGACGCCATCTACACCGCCTACGACGAGGTGACCCCCTTCGAGCTCTTCGACGACGTCGAGGATGCGAAGGCCGACGAGGAGGACGAGGACTACGACGAGTTCGGCGTCGCCGACGATGACGACGACGAAGACGAGGTCGACGCCCGCCGCTGAGGCCCGCAGGAGATCTGTGGCTCTCAGGAGATCTGCTCGAGCACCTCGGCGATCTCCGGTTCCAAGGCGACATCGCTGTCCACGATCTGCGCCAGCTGCTCCGGCGTCCTGACCGAGATGAGCGTCGAGGCGATCCCCCGGTCCCGGTTGAACGCGAGAGCGATGTCGGTCGTGCTCACCCCGAGCGCCGTCGCAGCCCTGCGCACCCCGGCGAGAACCTGTCCGGATCGGTCGTCGAGGTAGGGCGAGACGTAGTCGGCGAGCTCCCCGGCCAGGCGTGAGTCCTGCGGGGTGCCCCGGTGGTACTTGTCGCTGAGCACACCGCGTCCGAGCCCGGCTCCGGCGATGAGTCCGACTCCCGCGTAGTCGGCGGCCGGCCTGAGTTCGGCGTCGGCCTCGCGGTTGAGCAGAGAGTACTCGCTGATCGCGCACGCGATGGGAATGCCGGCACCGCGCATCTCCGCCAGCTGCCACCCCGTGTGGTGGGACACGCCGACGTAGCGGACGGTGCCGAGGGTGAGCAGGGTGTCGATCGCCGAGGCGGTCTCGGCCCGCTCGACGTCGTCATCGAAGACGTCGAGGACGAGGATGTCGAGGTGGTCGCGACCGCTCGCCTGCAGCAGGTGTGCGACCTGGTCGAGGATGCGTGCTCGACCGAGCCCGAGCTCGATGTGGGAGGACTCACTCAGAGAGACTCCGACTCGGGCGGCGAGGACGATCTCGTCCGGCACGTCGAGCTGCCCGAACACGGCGGCGGCGTGGAGGCCTGAACTGGGAAGTTCGACGAGATTGCCGCCCGCGGCGGCGAAGTCGTCGATGAGGCGCTGCGCCGTTCCCGCGTCGACCCGGTGACCCCATTCGAATGTGCCGAGGCCCACATCGCTGACGTCGAGACCGGTCGTGCCGAGGCGGTTGTGCTTCATGATTCTTGAGGTTACCCGATTCGGCGACTACCGTGGTCACGTTCCCCCACCCCCTGATCTCTAGGAGACCCATGTACGACTGGCTCGTGGCCGCCGTGCTCGGAATCGTCCAGGCACTCACGGAATTCCTTCCGATCTCGTCGTCGGCGCACGTGCGCATCGTCGGGGAATGGCTCCTGCCGGGACAGGACCCGGGGGCGTTCTTCACCGCGATCATCCAGATCGGCACCGAGCTCGCCGTCGTCGTCTACTTCTGGCACGACATCGTCTCGATCATCTCCAAATGGTGTCTGGCCCTGGTCGGCAAGTACGACCGCAAGGACCCCGAGGTGCGCTTGGGCTGGCTGATCATCATCGGCTCGATCCCCATCGTCGTCATCGGCCTCCTCTTCCAGGACTACATCGAAGGCGCCCTGCGCAGCCTGTGGATCACCGCGACGATGCTCATCGTCTTCGGCCTCATCATCGGCCTCGCCGACTGGGTGGGCAAGAAGCAGTACACGCTCGAGGACATGAAGTGGGGGCAGGGCATCGTCTACGGGCTCGCGCAGGCGCTCGCCGTCATCCCCGGTGTCTCCCGGTCGGGAGGCACGATCATGGCCGGCCGGTTCATGGGCTTCGAACGCGCCGCCGCCGCCCGCTACTCGTTCCTGCTCGCGATCCCCGCCGTCCTCGGGTCGGGCTTCTACGGCGTGTACAAGAGCCTCGGCTCCACGGACATGGTCCTGGGGTGGGGTCCGACGATCCTTGCGACCGTGATCTCCTTCGGCCTCGGCCTCGCCGTCATCCACTGGTTCCTCGGCTACATCAAGACGAAGTCGTTCGCGATCTTCGTGTGGTACCGGGTGGCACTGGGCATCCTCATCTACATCCTGCTCGCCACGAACGTCCTCCAGCCCATCTGACCCGGGTACCGGCGCCGCGGCTGCCGCCCTCCACCGGGAGGCTCAGGCGAGTCCGCCCCCGCCGGGTGCCGAGCCTTCGGCGAGCCCGGCGGCGGTCACGGACATCGCCGTCATCACCGGCACCCGCCCGGAGTAGTCGATGACGGTGAAGGATCCCGGAGCCACGGCCAGGCGCTGGAAGTCATCGAGGGGCATGCCGAGCGCTGCGGCGATGATCGCCTTGATGATGTCGCCGTGGGAGACGATCATCCCCCACGCCCGCGGATCGGCGGCCTTCTCCCCCGCCTCAGAGTCGACGGCACCGGCCGCCTCGGCGGTCCGGGCTTCGAGCGTTCGGAGCTCGGCGACGAGCTCGGACACGCCGGTCACGGCCCTCTCGGCCGCCTCGGCGATGGACTCCCCGGCGGGGAAGCGCATCGCGGAGGCGCGTTCGCTCACGGTCGTCCATTCGGGTGTCTCGACGAGCTCCTTGAGGCTGCGTCCCGTCCAGTCCCCGTAGTCGAGTTCGGTGAACGCCTCGTCGACCGCGGTCGTCTCGGCGCTCACGTACCGCGCGGCGAGCTGCGCGGTCTGCACGCAGCGGTCAAGCGGTGAGTGGACGAGTCGGGCGAACTCGGTGTGCGGGAGCATCCGCAGAGTGTCCGTGAGCGCTGTGACCCCGTCGTCGGTCAGCGACACGCCGGAGGCCCGGCCGGCGAGGATTCCTGCCGTGTTCGCGCTCGAGAGTCCGTGTCTGAGAAGGACGATGACGGGCATACGATCCAGACTAGCCCACGTCGTCTACAGTGGGCCTATGAAACGTCAGCGCCCGAGAATGACCTACGAGTACCGGTCGGTGTCCTTCTCCAAGGACGTTCCGCGCTCCGTCACCCTCCAGGAGCTCAACGACCAGGCCGAGTACGGCCACTGGGAGCTTGCGAGAACGCGGATCTCGGCAGGCGGCACCCGCACCGTGTGGCTGCGGCGCAAGATCATGCCGCTGCCGGCCGCCGGTTGACCCCGACCGGCAAGGGCCACTCGGCGGGTCTGCTCAGCCTGCTCGCGGCCGGATTCGTCACCGTCGTCGCCGGCGGCGCGATGTCGCTGCAGGGCCGGGCGAACGGACTGCTCGGACCGGTCCTCGGCCATGCCGTCTTCGCGGCCCTCGTCTCCTTCCTCACCGGTCTCCTCATCGTCGGCACGGTGCTCGTGTGCTCTCCGCATGCCCGCACCGGTGCGCGCATCCTCATCCGTCTGGTGCGGTCGGGGCGGATGCCGTGGTGGATGCTGCTCGGCGGGCTCAGCGGTGCCCTCGTCGTCATCGCGCAGGCCTCGACGGTGCCGATCATGGGCGTGGCGATGTTCACGATGGCCTTCGTCTCCGGTCAGGTCACCGGCGGTCTCGTCGTCGATGCGACCCGGCTGCCACCGGGCGGACGGCAGCGTCCCACGCTTCTGCGCATCACCGGTGTCCTCATCGTCCTCGGGGCCCTCGTGCTCGGGGCCGGTGAGCGTCTGGAGCTCGGTGTGCCCCTGTGGGCACCGCTGCTGCCCTTCGCCTCGGGCACTCTCACTGCGGTCCAACAGGCGTTCAACGGTCGCATCCGGGCGGCCTCCCGGTCGGCCGTGGTGGCCACGACGACGAACTTCCTCACGGGGCTGGCCGCACTGCTCGTAGTCGCCGGGATCGCGATGGCTCTCGGGGCCGCATGGACGGGGTTCCCTGCGGCTCCCGGGCAGTGGTGGCTGCTCCTCGGCGGGGCCTTCGGGGTCGTCTTCATCGGACTGACCTCGCTCACCGTCGCCCGCCTCGGCGTGCTCCTGCTCAGCCTGTTCTCGCTCTTCGGCAATCTGCTCGGCGCCCTTCTCCTCGACGCGCTCCTGCCGCTGCCGGGTTCGCTCGTGAGCACGACGACGGTCATCAGCGCCGCCCTCGTCCTCGTCGGGATCGCGGTGACGATCACGCCTTCATCAGGAAGTCGCCGAGGACGCGGGTTCCGAAGGTGAGGGCGTCGACCGGCACCCGTTCGTCGACGCCGTGGAACATCGCCGGGAAGTCGAGATCCCCGGTGAGTCTGAGCGGCGCGAAGCCGTAGCCTGAGATGCCGAGCTCGGACAGGGACTTGTTGTCCGTGCCGCCGGAGAGCGTGTACGGCAGCACCGCGGCCTCGGGATCGGCCGAGCGCAGGCTCGCCTGCATCTGTGCCACGAGCGGGACCTCGAAGGGCGATTCGAGGGCCGGACCCTCCTCATTGACCTCGACGTCGACCCCGACGCCCGCGAGCTCCTTGATCTTGAGCATGACGTCCTCGTGCTGCCCGGGCAGGGTGCGGCAGTCGACGAAGCCGGTCGCGGTGCCCGGGATGACGTTGTGCTTGTAGCCGGCCTTGAGGTACGTGGGGTTCGAGGTGTTCTGCAGGGTCGGGGCGACGAACTTCTCGACGGAGCCGAGTTCGGCGAGCAGTTCGCCGATGGTCTCGGCGGTGAACGGGATGCCGGTCATCTCCGAGACCCCGGTGAGCAGCTGCCTCGTCGCTGTCGGGATCTCCTGCGGCCATTCGTGCTCGCCGATGCGCGTGATCGCTGCGGCCAGCCGGGTGACCGGGTTGTCGTCGTTGCGCTGGGAGCCGTGTCCTGCCGAGCCGTGGGCGATGAGGTTGAGCCACGCGAGGCCCTTCTCGGCGGTCTGGATGAGGTAGACCCGCTGTCCGCGGACGTCGACGGAGTACCCGCCGACCTCGGAGATCGCCTCGGTGGCGCCGGAGAAGAACTCCGGGTGGTTGCGTACGACGTAGCGGGCGCCGTATTCGCCGCCGGCCTCCTCGTCGGCGAAGAACGCGACGATGAGGTCCCGCCTCGGCGAGAGTCCCTGTCGGACCATGTCCCGGATCGAGGCGATGATCATCGCGTCCATGTCCTTCATGTCCACGGCGCCGCGACCCCAGAGGAGACCGTCCTTGATGACACCGGCGAACGGGTCGACGGACCAGTCCTCGGCCTGGGCGGGGACGACGTCGGTGTGCCCGTGGACGACGAGAGCCGGGGCGGTGGAGTCGACTCCGGAGATGCGGGTGACCAGCGAGGCCCGGCCGGGCGCGGATTCGACGATCGCGGAGCGCAGACCCACCTCGGCGAACAGGCTCTCGATGAGCTCAGCGGCGGGGCGTTCCGGATTCGCCTTGTTCCCGCCCCAGTTCTGAGTGTCGATGCGGATGAGCTGCTGGCACAGGGATGTCACCTCGGCCTCGGCAGCGCTGAAGTCAAACACGATTGCTCCCCTTCGTTGCGGCGGTGCGAACAGGGTCCACGGTATCCCACCGGGGGCGGGGCACGGACAGCGGGTCCGGGCACCGGATGCGGGGCGTGAGCCGACGGGCCGGGGTGAATGACGGAAGGCCCTTCCGGATCTCTCCGGAAGGGCCTTCCTGTTGTGCGCGAAGGGGGACTTGAACCCCCACGTCCGATAAGTTGGACACTAGCACCTCAAGCTAGCGCGTCTACCAATTCCGCCACCCGCGCTGGCAACAGGAATTACTCTACACGCGTTCGACGGCGACGCAAAATCGAAACGGCCCGATGTGAGCGACCCCACACGACGAGGCCCTGACCACGGCGTTCATGCTGCGGTCAGGGCCCCGTCGCTGAGTGTTCAGGTTCCCGGGTTCCGGCTCCTCAGGACAGCTCTGCCACCTCGGAGAGCACGTGCGGTTTGCCCTTGGCCGGGTCGAACACGGCGAAGCGCGCGGGAGCGTGCCGATGTCCTTCCGTGAACGCGAAGCCGACCGTGGACGGCAGGAGGATCGGCTTGGCGAACGCGACGTCCCACCGGTAGGACGCCAGCCTCGGGTCGGCCGCCGCGAGTGCCCGCGAGGCCGTGTACATCCCGTGCGCGATGACGCGGGGGAAGCCGAACCCGCGCGCGGCCAGCCCGTTGAGGTGGATCGGATTGTAGTCGCCGGAGACCTTCGCATATCGCTGGCCGATGATCGGATCGAGGCGCCACAGGGCCGTCGGGCGGGGCGCGACGAAGTCCTCCCGTTCGGGCTGGTCCTGCTGCTTCGCCCCCTCGAGTCGCTTCCCCTTCGCCAGGTACGTCGTCGTCTCCGTCATCGCCTCCTCCCCGTCGACGAGGGCGCGCATCTCGACGTCGATCGTCGTCCCCGCAGGGTGCTCGAATGGTCCGGAGAGGGAGACATGGAGGTCGACGACGTCGCCGATGCGAACCGGCCGGCGGACATCCATCCGGTTGCGCACATGGACCATGCCCACCAGCGGCAAGGGTACGCCCGGATCCGCGAGCAGCTGCATGCTCAGCGGAAACGCGAGGACGTGGAGATAGCCCGGATGGACGGTGTTGGTCAGCGGCGCATCGACGACGTGGGCGAACCCCGCGTACGCGTCGGCGTCGATGGACAGGCTGCGGCCGATGCCGCGGGTGGGCAGCTCGGAGTCCTGCGCCGAACCGAACGGCAGGGCCTTGAGCAGAGCCTTCGCATAGACGGGAAGCATGCTCATCACGCACCCACCATGTTCTGACCGCATACCCGCAGGGTCTGTCCGTTGATCCCCCGCGCCGAGGCGGAGGCGAGGAAGGCGATCGTCTCGGCGACGTCGACGGGCAGTCCGCCCTGCTGGAGGCTCGAGAGCCGCCGGGCGACCTGTCGGGTCAGCGCCGGCATCGCCGCCGTCATATCCGTTTCGATGAACCCGGGGGCGACCGCATTGGCCGTGCCCCCGAGAGCCGCGAAGTCCCCCGCCGAGGCGGCCGTGAGTCCGATGACCCCGGCCTTCGAGGTCGCATAGTTCGTCTGGCCGCGATTGCCGGCGATCCCCGAGGTCGAGGCCAGGGAGACGACCTGCGCGCCCTCGGCGAAGCGGCCCTGTTCGAACAGGCGGGCGTTGATGCGCGCCTGGGAGGCGATGTTGACGGCGATGACGGACTCCCACCGGGAGGCGTCCATGTTCGCCAGCAGCTTGTCCCGCGTGATCCCCGCATTGTGGACGAGGATGTCGACGCGACCGCCGGCCGCCTCGGCGATCGCATCCGCCGCACCGTCGGCGGTGATGTCGAGCTGCAGGGATTTCCCGCCGACGGCGTTCATCACCTGCGCGAGCGCCTGCCCGGCCTGCGGCATGTCGACGCCGATGAGGTGGGCGCCGTCGCGGGCGACGACACGGGCCACCTCGGCGCCGATCCCCCGGGCCGCACCGGTGACCACGGCGGTGCGGCCGGCCAGCGGACCGGCCTGCCCGGTGGAGAGGAACTCGGCATCGGTCACGGCAGTGCCGGCTGCATCACCGACGGTGATGAACTGGCCGTCGACGTAGGCGGACTTGCCGGAGAGGAGGAACCACAGGGCGGCGGTGACCGAGGGGGCGTCGACGGGAACACCCGAACCCAGGAGGATGCCGTTGGCCGTCGCGCCCTTGCGCATCTCGTGGGCGAGCGAACGGGTGAACCCGGTCAGCCCCTGAGTCGTCGCTGCGAGCGCGGGATCCTGCTCGCTCGGATTCGGGGCGGTCGAGATCGTCACGACCCGCCCGCACTTCGCCAGGGAGCGCAGGGCTCCGCCGACGCCGAGGACGGTCTCCGAGAGACCCTCGGGGGTCGTGACGTCGTCGAGGACGGCGATGATCGCCCGCAGCGACTCCCCCGCCGCCGCGTGACGGCGGACCTCGAAGTCGTTGTCGAGGAGCAGATCGGCGATGCGCTGGGCACCGGGTCCCGAGCCGAGCACGAGCACGGGCTTGCGCAGATAGGACTCCGGGGTCGACCCGAAACGCTGGAGTTCGACGGGCTGGGGCAGCCCGAGGGTCTTCGCGACCTTCCCGAGGGGGCCGCTCATGAGGTCGAGGTACGTGTCTTTCATGCCGCCTCCACGATCGCGGTGAGTCCCTGGCCGCCTGCCGCGCAGATCGAGACGAGGGAGCGCTTCTTGCCGGTGAGCTTGAGGTACTTCGCCGTCGTGGCGATGATGCGCCCGCCGGTCGCGGCGAAGGGATGACCCGCGGCCAGCGAGGAGCCGAGCGGGTTGAGCTTCGTCCGATCGAGCGAACCGAAGGCGCCGTCGAGGCCGAGCTTCTCCCGTCCGAACTCCTCGGACTCCCACGCCGCGAGATGGGCGAGCACGGTCGAGGCGAACGCCTCGTGGATCTCGAAGACGTCGAAGTCCTCGAACGTCAGGCCGTTGCGGGCGAGCAGACGCGGAACCGCGTACGCCGGTGCCATGAGCAGGCCTTCGGCGCCGTCGACGAAGTCCACGGCCGCGGCCTCGGCGTCGACGAGTCGCGCCAGCGGGGTGAACCCGTGCTCGGCGGCCCAGTCCTCGCTGCCGAGCAGCACGGAGGACGCACCGTCGGTGAGCGGCGTCGAGTTGCCCGCCGTCATCGTCGCAGGCTCCGGCAGGCGCTTGCCGAAGACCGGGCTCAGCTTGGCCAGCGATTCGAGGCTCGAGTCGGCACGGAGGTTCGTGTCCCGGCTGACCCCGAGGTAGGGGGTGACGAGGTCGTCGAAGAAGCCCTCATCCCACGCCCGGGCCAGCCCCTGGTGGGAGGCGAGGGCAAGTTCGTCCTGGGCTTCCCGGCTGATCCCCCAGGCCGCGGTCGTGATCGCCTGATGCTCGCCCATGCTCAGGCCCGTGCGGGGCTCGCCCGTCGACGGGGCCTGCGGGGCGAGGTAGGCGGGACGGATCTGAGCGGCGATGCGCATCCGCTGGGTCAGCGTCTTCGCCCGGGAGAGCTCGAGGAGGATCTCGCGCAGCGAGTCCCCGACGACGATGGGGGCATCCGAGGCCGAGTCGACGCCCGAGGCGATGCCGGACTCGATCTGGCCGGCGTTGATCTTGTTCGTCAGGCTGACCACGGTCTCGAGACCCGTCGCGCACGCCTGGCCGATGTCATAGGCCGGGGTGGTGGGCGACAGGGCCGAGCCGAGCACGGCCTCCCGGGTGAGGTTGAAGTCCTTCGAGTGCTTGAGCACCGCGCCGCCGGCGACTTCGCCGATCGTCTCCCCCGCCAGACCGAAGCGGGCGACGAGGCCGTCGATCGTCGAGGTGAGCATGTCGAGGTTGCTGGCCTTCGCGTACTGCTTGTTCGAGCGGGCGAAGGGAATGCGGTTGCCGCCGAGGATGACGGCACGTTGGGTGGGAGCGGACATTGGCACCTCCGTTGAGTGGAATTAGCTGATACCGACAGTACCTGTTACCGTCTGTAACATGAAATCGCTCACAGACGGCCGCTCGACTCGGTGGCAGGAGCACCGCGACAGCCGCAGGCGCGAACTGCTGCGCACCGTCCGCCACGTCGTCGACGAACACGGCGACGATCTCTCGATGGAGCAGATCTCCGAGCACTCGGGGACGACGAAGGCCGTGCTCTACCGCTACTTCACCGACCGCGCCGGCCTCCAGGAGGCGATGGGCGGCTGGGCCATGCAGGTGATCGCGACCTCCCTCGACGAGGCCAGCGCCGACCGGGTCCACTCCCGCTCAGGCGCAGTCCGACCCGCAGACCGGCAGGAGACGCTCGAGGCGATGATCCGCGCCTTCGTCGGCCTCGCCGCGGGAGCGCCGAACGTCTACCGGTTCTGCGACCAGGCCGTGGGCCGCTTCGATCCCGGCGAACAGGGCGGATTCTTCCGCGAGGTCGCCGACCTCCTCGCCGAGCGGCTCGACCTCGACGTCACCGACGGGCGCTTCGACGGCGACGACGGGAAGCTGTGGGCCGCCGGCGCGATCGGGTTCGTCCGCGCCGCCACGGAGACCTGGCTCAAGTCGCCGGGCTCCCCCGACGTATTCGCCGCCTCGGTGAGCACCTGGCTCTGGGCCTCGCTGCCGGCCGAAGCCCACGACGGGCCACCGAGGACCTGACCCTTCCTCCTTCCATCCGCTCATATCCGACTACTCCTCTCCGTCCACCGACTCGTCCGCACTCAGCAGATCAGGAGCACCCACATGACCGACTTCGCCCTCGACCTCGACCCCGCAGCCATCCAGTCGATCCTCGACGGCGCCTGGGCCGACGCCCGGCACCTGGGACGGCAGCTCGCCCTCGACGAGACCACCCACCTCGATCCCGCCGACGACCTCGAGACGACGCGGGCGAACACGCTCGCATCCGTCGGCCTCATGGCCGCCACCGAACTGCCGCTCGCCGCACTGCCCGAGTCGCTGGGCGGAACCAACGAGCACGCCCGCACGGTCGCCGGATTCGAGGAGACGGTCACCGCCTCGCCGAGCCTGCAGATCAAGGCCGGCGTCCAGTTCGGCCTCTTCGGCGGCGCGATCCTTCACCTCGGCAACCCGGACCAGCACGCCCAGTGGCTCGTGCCCGCCCAGCGCGGCGAACTCCTCGGGTCGTTCGCGATGACCGAGATCGGCCACGGTTCCGACGTCGCAGCGATCGGGACCACGGCCACCTTCGACCCGGAGACAGACGAATTCGTCATCGACACCCCGTTCACGGCCGCGACGAAGGAGTACATCGGCAACGCCGCCCGCGACGCCCGGGCCGCCGTCGTCTTCGCCCAGCTCGTCACGGCAGGCGTCAACCACGGCGTCCACGCGTTCTTCGTGCCCGTGCGGACTCCCGACGGCCGGCCGCTGCCGGGCATCACGATCGACGACGACGGCTTCAAGGGCGGCCTCAAGGGCGTCGACAACGGCCGTTTCGCCTTCGACCACGTCCGGATTCCGCGCACGAACCTCCTCGACCGCTACGGCGCCGTCGATGCCGAGGGCGCGTACTCCTCACCCATCGACTCCCCCGGACGCCGGTTCTTCACGATGCTCGGCACCCTCGTCCAGGGACGCGTCTCCCTCGACGGGGCCGCGGTCGTGGCGAGCAAGCTCGCCCTCGACATCGCGATCCGCTACGGCCTCGAACGCAAACAGTTCACCACCGTCGACGACTACCGGGAGACCACGCTGCTGGACTACCAGCAGCATCAGCGCCGGCTCATGCCCGCACTCGCCGCCACCTACGCCTCGGCGCTCGCCCACGAGAAGCTGCTCACCTCCTTCGAGGAGGTCTTCTCCGGCGCCGACGACAGCGAGGAGAACCGGGCCCTGCTCGAGACCCGGGCCGCGGCCTTCAAATCCGACTCGACGTGGATGGCCCTCGACGTCATCCAGGAATGCCGGGAGGCGTGCGGCGGGGCGGGCTTCATGGCCGAGAACCGGCTGGTGGGCCTGCGCGCTGACATGGACGTCTACGTCACCTTCGAAGGCGACAACACCGTCCTCCTCCAGCTCGTGGCCAAGCGCATCCTCGGCGACTATGCGAAGGAGTTCGCCCACATCGACGTCGGCGGCGCCGCCCGCTTCATCGGCACGCAGGCCGCCGAGCACACCCTCTACCGCACCGGTCTGGCCAATGCGGGCCTGGCGATCTCCGATGTCTTCACCCCCAACCTCTCCGAGCGCCGCGTCCGCTCGGGCAGGCTTCAGCGCACGCTGCTCGAATCCCGGCTCGAGGTCATGGTCTCCGGTCTCGCGGCCGCCCTGCGCCCTGCCGCGAAGCTCTCTCCGGAGAAGGCCGCGGAGCTGTTCAACTCCCACCAGCACGAACTCGTCGAGATGGCCCGCGCCTACGTCGAGCTCGAGAAGTGGAAGGCCATCGACGAGGCGATGAAGGCGCAGACGGATCCCTCGCAGGAGAAGGTCTTCCGCCGCCTGCGCGACACCTACGGCCTCAGTCTCGTCGAGAAGCACATGGGCTGGCACCTCATGTACGGCCGTCTGCCCATGTCCCGGGCCAGGCAGGTCGGGGACACGCTCAACCGTCTGTGTGCGAAGCTCGCCGCGAACGCCTTGGACCTCGTCGACGCCTTCGGCTACGGCGATGACCACCGGCGGGCGACGATCGCCACGGGCATCGAGGCCGAACGGCAGGCCGAAGCCGCCGCGTACTACCGGCGGGCCAGGGCGCAGCGGGACTACCCGGTGCCGGAGAAGCAGCTCAAGCGCACCGGCTCCCGCACGGCCTGAGGCCGAGCCCGCTGAGCCCAGCCCACTGCACCTCGGCGGACTCAGCGAGTGAGGAACTCCCGCAGGGCCGCGGACACGGCGGCTGCCTCAGTGAGGAAGCCGTCGTGTCCGACCGGTGAGTCGATGACCCGATGGTCGACCTGTCCCGGCAGGTGACGGGCGAGATGCTCGACCTGGGACGGGGGGAAGAGCCGGTCGGAGGACACGGAGACGACGAGGCTGTCGGTGCAGGCCTCCGACAGCGCGGTGCGCAGATCCGCCGAGCGTCCGGTGCGGACGTCGTGGTCGCGCAGGGCGCGGGTGAGGAGGACGTAGCTGTGCGGGTCGAAGCGCGCGGTGAGCTTCTTCGCCTGATGGTCGAGGTACGAGGTGACCTCGTAGTAGTCGGCCGCGCGCCGCCGGCGGGAGAAGCGCTGATTGAGGTCGGCGTCGTTGCGATAGGTCAGGTGGGCGATCTGCCGGGCCAGACCGAGCCCCGCCGTGGGGAAGCGGCCGATCGCGGTGTAGTCGCCCGAACAGTAGTCGGGGTCGAGTTCGATGGCCCGCTCCTGCATCATCGCCCACGCGATCTGGTCTGCTTCGGCGAAGGCCGGGGCGGCGATGATCGCGCATTTGCGGGTCTTGCGGCGGTCGAGGAGACCGAATTCGAGCGCTCTGGCCCCGCCCATCGACCCGCCGACGACGGCATGCCAGGTCTCGATGCCCAGGATCTGGGTGAGGTTGTGCTCCAGCCGGGCCATGTCCCGGATCGTCACGGTCGGGAACCGCGACCCGTACGGCAGGCCGTCGGAGAAGGTCGACTGCGGTCCCGTCGTGCCCGAGCATCCTCCCAGAGCGTTCGCGCACACGACGAAGTACTCGTTCGTGTCGATCGCCTGTCCGGGCCCGACGACCCCGGACCACCACTCGGTGGCCCGGGTGTCGCCGGTGAGCGCATGCTCGATGAGGATCGCGTTCGACCGGTCGGCGTTGAGGGTGCCGAAGGTCTCGTAGGCGATCTCGACGGTGCCGAACGTGTGCCCGGAATCCGTGGTGAAGCCGAGGATCGACTCCACCGAGGTGCTCTGGGTGGTCATCTCACGCAGCGGTCGTCACCGTGGCCGCGGCCGCGGCGAATCCGGCGTCGAGGTCGGCGAGGATGTCGTCGATGCCTTCGAGCCCGACCGAGAGGCGCACGAGCGCGGGGTTGACCCCTGCGGCGGCCTGGGCCTCCTCCGAGAGCTGCGAATGCGTCGTCGAGGCCGGGTGGATGACGAGAGAGCGGACGTCGCCGATGTTGGCCACGAGCGAGTGGAGTTCGAGGGCGTCGACGAACGCGACGGCCGCGTCGTAGCCGCCGGCGATGTCGAAGGCGAGCACCGAGCCGACCCCGTTGGGCAGGTACTTCTCGGCTCGCTCATGCCACGGGCTCGACTCGAGTCCCGCATAGGCGACCCGGGTGACCTGGTCGTGGCCTTCGAGGTAGGCGGCGACCCGCTGCGCATTGGCGACGTGGCGTTCGATGCGCAGGCTCAGCGTCTCCAGCCCCTGGGCGATGAGGAAGGCGTTGAACGGGCTGATCGCGGGTCCGAGGTCGCGCAGCAGCTGGACGCGCAGCTTGAGCCCGTAGGAGACGTTGGCCCCGAACGGGGAGTCCGCGCCGAGGTCGCGGGCGTAGACGAGGCCGTTGTACGACTCGTCGGGGGTGTTGAAGCCGGGGAAGCGCTGCGGGTGCGCCCCGTAGTCGAAGGTGCCGCCGTCGACGACGACCCCGGCGATCGAGGTGCCGTGCCCGCCGAGGTACTTCGTCGCCGAGTGGATGACGACGTCGGCGCCGTGTTCGATGGGACGCACGAGGTAGGGGCTGGCGAGGGTGTTGTCGACGAGCAGCGGGACCCCGGCCGCATGGGCGGTGTCGGCGACGGCGGTGATGTCGAGGACGTCGGAGCGGGGGTTGGAGACCACCTCGGCGAAGAAGAGCTTCGTGTTCTCCTGCACGGCGTCGCGCCACGCATCGAGGTCGTCGACGTCGACGAACGTCGTGGAGATGCCGAGCTTGCGCAGGGTGACGTCGAGGAGGTTGTACGTGCCGCCGTAGAGGCTGCTGCTGGCCACGATGTGGTCACCGGCTTCGGCGATGTTGGCGATCGCGAGGAACTCCGCGGACTGCCCCGAGGCGGTGAGGACGGCATGGACGCCGCCTTCGAGATCGGCGATGCGGTTCTCGACGACCTCGGTCGTCGGGTTCGTGATGCGAGTGTAGATGGGACCGAGCTCGGCCAGGGCGAACCGGTTCTTCGCCTGGTCGTTGTCGGCGAAGACGTACGAGGTGGTCTGGTGGATGGGCAGGGCGCGGGCGCCCGTTGCCGGGTCGGGGGTCTGGCCGGCGTGGATCTGACGGGTTTCGAATGACTGGGCCATGGCTTCTCCTTCGCACAGGTGGTGATCCCACTCTCACTGCCGGGCGCGGTTGTTCCCGTCGAACTCGTCATGAACCTGTCACCGACCGTCATCTTTCGTCACGCGGGGCTCGGCGCTGCGTGTGAGGACCGCGGCCTCAGCGGAAGTTGCGGGCCTTCGTCGGCAGCTGCACCTCGAGGGGGACGAGCTTGTGCGCGTAGAGGCTCACGACCTCTCCCCCGCGCTGGATGAGGCCGGAGACGACGAGGGCGTTGCGGGAGGTCGCGACCGAACGGAACCGCTTCATCAGTCCCGCCGTGGCGACGACGTTGAGCATCCCGAACTCGTCCTCGAGGTTGATGAACGTGATCCCCGAGGCCGTCGCCGGGCGCTGCCGGTGGGTGACGAGGGCGGCCACGGTCAGTCGCTTCCCGTCGGGGGCCGCGGCGGCGTCGGCTGTCGAGGCGTACCCGCGCTCGGTCAGCGCCTGCCGCAGGATCTCCGTCGGGTAGCCGTCGACGGTGATGCCCGTGGAGAAGAGCTCGGCCAGGGTCGTCTCGAAGGAGTCCATCGTCGGCAGTGCGGGAGCGTGGGAGACGGTCGCGGTGCCCGGCAGCACTCCCGGGTGGGCGCCGGCGACTCCCCCGGCCAGCCACAGCGCCTGCCTGCGGTCGAGGTCGAAGCCGGCCAGGGCGCCGGCGGTCGCGAGGCCCTCGAGGGCCTGCTTGCCGATGCCGGTGCGTTCGGCGAGGTCGGCCACCGAGGCGAAGGGACCGTTCGCGCGTTCGGCGACGATCACCTCGGCGAAGGAGCCGACATGGGAGACCTCGTCGAGTCCGAGCCGGATCCCCAGCTCCCCGGATTCGGTGCGTTCGAGGTCGCTGCCGGCGTTCGAGCGCGCGATGTCGACGGGCAGGATCGGCACCCCGTGCCGGCGAGCGTCGGCGATGAGCGACTGCGGGGAGTAGAAGCCCATCGGCTGGGCCCGGAGCAGGCCCGCGGTGAACGCGGCATGGTGGTGGAACTTGAACCACGCGGACTGGTAGACGAGGTTGGCGAAGCTGATCGCATGGGATTCGGGGAACCCGTAGTTCGCGAACGCCGCGATCGTGGAGAAGATCGTCTCCGCGGTGTCCTCGGCAACGCCTCGGGCACGAGCCCCGGTGCGGAACTTCTCGGCGAGTTCGGCCATCCGCCGCTCCGAGCGGCGTGAGCCCATCGCCTGCCGCAGCCGGTCGGCGTCGGCTCCGGAGAAGCCGCCGACGTCGATGGCCATCTGCATGAGCTGCTCCTGGAACAGCGGCACCCCGCACGTCTTCGCCAGCGACTTCTCGAGCAGCGGATGGAGGTATTCGATCGGGTCGAGTCCCTGCCGTCTGCGGATGTAGGGGTGGACGGAGCCGCCCTGGATGGGTCCGGGGCGGATGAGGGCGACCTCGACGGCGAGGTCGTAGAACTCCGTCGGCTTCAGCCTGGGCAGGGTTGCCAGCTGGGCCCGGGATTCGACCTGGAAGACGCCGACGGCATCGGCCCGGCAGAGCATCGCGTAGACGTCTTCGTCCTCATCGTCGATGAGCGCCCGGTCGATGCGCTGCCCGGTGTGGCGTTCGACGAGGTCGACCATCTCGTGGAGGGCGGTGAGCATGCCGAGGCCGAGGAGGTCGAACTTGACGAGGTCCATCGCCGCACAGTCGTCCTTGTCCCATTGGACGACGGTGCGGTGGTCCATCGTCGCATGCTCGATGGGCACCACCTCGCCGATGGGGCGGTCGGCGAGGATCATCCCCCCGGAGTGGATGCCCAGGTGGCGGGGCGAGCCGAGCAGGTCACCGGCGACGTCGAGGACCTGCGCGGGCACGGGCGAGTCCTGTGCCTCGGGCAGGGTGGACCAGCGGTTGCTCGCCTTCGAGAACGCGTCCTGCTGGCCGGGGGCGTAGCCGAGGCTGAACGCGGCGTCCCGGATCGCCGACTTCGCCCGGTAGGTGATGACGTTGGCGACCTGGGCGGCACGGTCGCGGCCGAAGTGGTCGTAGACGTACTGGATGACCTCCTCCCGGCGCCCCGATTCGATGTCGATGTCGATGTCGGGGTACCCCTTGCGGTCCGGGGAGAGGAAGCGGTCGAAGAGGAGGTTGTGCTTGACCGCGTCGACGGCGGTGATGTCGAGGACGTAGCAGACCGCGGAGTTCGCCGCCGAGCCGCGGCCCTGGCAGAAGATCGACTCCCGATGGCAGAAGCTCGTGATGTCGTGGACGATGAGGAAGTACCCGCAGAAGCCGAGCTCGGCGATCATGTCCATCTCCCGATCGAGCTGCTCCCACGCCCGGGGGTGCTGAGCACGCGTGCCGTAGCGGCGCAGACCGCAGTCGGTGACGAGCTGCCGCAGGTACTCCTCGGCGTCGCGGTCCTCGGGCATCGGGGCGCGCGGCAGCTCGGGTCGCGCGGTCTCGAGGGTGAACGCGCACTCCGCGCCGATCCGCACCGCCCCGTCGAGGGCGGCGGCAGGGAAGCGCGCGGCCATCTCCGCACCCGTGTGGATCCGGTTGACCGCGGTCGTCGGCAGCCAGCCGGCGAGCTCGTCGAGGGGACGCCGAGAGCGCACGGAGGCCCGCACCTGCGCCGACCGCCAGTGCGCGCGGCTCGCGAAGTGGACGTTGCTGCTCGCCGTGACCGGCAGTCCCGTCCGCTGTGCCAGTTCGCCGAGGTGGCGCAGCCGCTCGTCGTCGTCCGGGGTGCCGTCGCGGCTGAGTTCGACGGCCAGCGACTCGGGTCCGAAGAGCGCGGTCAGCCGGCGCAGGGCGGCGAGTCCGCCGTCGGGGTCGTCCAGGGCCCGGCGCAGCGGACCCTTGCGGCAGCCGGTGAGGATCATCCAGTCCGCGCTCCTGGCCGCGAGGTCCTCGAGGTCGAAGACGGGACGGTTCTTCTCCCCGCGGAGGTTCGCCTCGGTGATCGCCGCCGAGAGGCTGCGGTAGCCCTCGACCCCGCGGGCGAGGACGAGGAGATGGGTGGCCTCGGGATCGGTCTGGCCGGGGATCTTCTCACTCAGCCCGACGGAGAGTTCGGCGCCGAAGACCGTGGGCAGGTCCGCCTCGGCAGCGGCGTGGGCGAAGCGGACGGCGCCGTAGAGGCCGTTGTGGTCGGTCAGGGCCATCGCGGACAGCCCTGCGGCTGCCCCGGCGGCCACGAGGTCCTCGGGGTCGGAGGCTCCGTCGAGGAAGCTGAACTGCGAATGCACGTGCAGCTCCGCCCACGGTCGAGGCGGGCTGCTGCGCAGGAGCGGACCGGCCGGTGAGGACGGCGTCCGGGCGGGCATCGCGTAGCGGGAGACGCTGTCGAGGCCGCGCGGACCGACCGAGACCGGGTAGCGGTCGGGGCGGGAGAACGCGGGGGCGTCGGAGCCGTCGGCGTGCTTGTCGACGGGGCGGGCGTTCGAGCCGGCGGGCGCGTCCTCTTTGCCCTCTCGGCCCTCTTTGCCTTCGAGGCGGCGGGCGAGCTCCGACCAGGGAGTGCGCGGATTCGAGAACCCCATCAGCAGTACCGTCCCGTGAGGTACCACTGGCCCGATTCCCGGCTCAGCAGCAGTGCGCGCCCGGATTCGGTGACGACCTGGAGGCGGGTCCGGTAGGTCGCCCGCTGCGGGTCCCACCATCCGGATTCGATCGGCCACGAGCCGGAGAAGTCGACGATCGCCTCGGTGGTGCCGGTGGGGAAGCGGATCGCGCTGGGGGCTGCGGCGAGTCCGGAGGGGCGGGCTTCGACCGGTCCTCCCCCGGCGGCGAAGACGTCGACGGGCACATGGTCGACGGTGGTCGGTCGGGGGGCGCGCAGAGCTCCCGGCCACGGCGCCTCCGGGGTCCGGGCGGGGGTCGCCGCCTGCTGCCACGGGGTCCAGAGGTTCGTCTCGGCCGGATCCCATCCGCCCTGGAGGCGGGGTACGAGCACGGCATCGGGTCCGAAGAGCCCCTGCAGACGTTCGAGTGTGTGCGTGACCTGCCCGGTGTTCTCGTCGAAGAGGCTCCGGGTCGCCCCGAGAGGGGTCGTGAGTTCGGCGGCGACGAGGCCGAGCGCAGTGATCCCCTCAGCGGAGAAGTCCTCCGCATCGGGTCCGGGATCGTCGACGCCGTCGGCATCCCCACGCCCGGCACTGCCGCCCGCGCTGCCACTGCGTCCGGCGTTCCCGCGTCCAGCGGTGCCGTCTCCGGCCCCACCGCGTCCCGCACTGCCGCGTCCGGCGCCGGCGAGCCAGCCTTCGGCCTGCCAGCGCAGGCGGTCGGCGATGGCGTTCTCGCTCATGTCTTCGATCCGCCACGTCCGGCTCGAGGACTGGCCCCCGGCGGCGAGGAGGTCGATCGTGATCTGCGTGCACACGAGTCCGCTGCTGCGGACCCGGCCGAGCAGGTCGGCGGCGAGCTGCCTGGCGAGGAAGCCGAGGGTGTCGCTGCGGGTCGTCGGCTCCTCGAGGGTGCGCTCGACCCGCAGGCTCTCTTCGCGGATATGGTCGCGCAGGGGTGCCTGCGCACGTCCCGAAGCCAGGTCGTGGGCATGACGGCCGAGCGGACCGAACCGGGAGAGCACATCGCCGGCGTCGAGGGCGGCGAGTGCCCCCAGGGTGTGCAGGCCGAGCTGGACGAAGACGTCGATGAGCTCGGTCCACTTCCCCTCGGTGTGCGTCAGGGCGGTGATCGGCTGGGCGGCGAGGAACTCCACGGTCTTCCCCGGGGCGACTCGGCGCGCCTGCCCGGCGGCGATCCGCGCGGCGAAGACGGTCGCGGCGATGCCGGGGAAGAACTCCCACCCCGTCGAGTCGACGAGTGCGGAGATGAGCGCTTCGACGGCCGCGGCCTCATCGGCGTAGCCGTGCCGGAGGGCGTCGAGGGGGATCGCGAGCGTTCCCGGTGCGAGCAGCGTGAAGCGGGCGACGAGCTCTTCGAGTGCGCCCACCCCGCCGGAGAAGTGACGGTTGTCGACGTCCTCGTCCCACGGCAGCACCTGGGCCTCGGGGCAGCGGTAGTTCGCCGCCCGCTTGTTGCTGCCGATGGCGATGCCCGCGGCTCGAGCCGGTGCGTTGGCGGCGATGACGCGGCCCGCGTGGAGGACGGCGACAGGGGTTCCCGGGCTGAGCTCGTGTTCGGCGGCGGCTGCCACGGTCGGCCAGTCGGGGACGGTGAGGACGAGGATGCGTCCGCGGTCGGTCTCGGGCTCAGCTGACACTGCGGATCACCGGCCTCTCCCCCGGCTCCGCCGAGGCGACCGCCTCGGCGGGGGTGCCGTCGGGACCGGGCAGGAGGAAACGGTGGACGCCGGTCTGGGAGCGGGCCTCGACGAGGCACGACTGGAGACGTCCGCGGCCGTGGTCGGTGCCCGACCAGCCGAGACCGGTGATCTCGATCTGCTCCGTGCTGCCTGCCAGGGGGCTGAGGCTGATGAAGCTCACCTTCCTCTCCCGCACCTTCGCCAGCAGTCGGGCGCGTTCGCCCGCGCTCGGGAGGTAGGCCGGGTCGACGAGGAGGACGTCGAAGGATTCGATGAGGATCGAGGCCACGCGCAGCCAGTCCTGCGGTGGGGTGGCAAGGTTGACGAAGCGGTCGAGGTCGATGCCGAGGTCGGCGATCGAGGACACGGCGGGTTCGCCGAGGCCGATGCCGGCGCACCACTTCTGCTCCTGGGTGGAGGCGGCGATCGTCGCGAGTGCGCAGGTCAGGGACTGTCCGCCGGTGAAGGAGACGATCTCGCCGCGCGGCAGACCGCCGCGGCGGAAGATCGGCGCGAGCACGGGGTGCACGGGCCGAGGCGGGTGGCCGTCGAACAGGGAGGTCGCCGTGGAGATCCCCATCTCCCGGCTGAGCTGTTCGACGAGTGGTGCTGCGGACATGACATCCATTATCGAACTAGTGTTCGAAATAGGCAAGATTCAGGCGGCGACATTGCGTGCCCGGGCGTGTCGCGCTTCCGCTTCGAACATCCATGCCACACAATTGCCCAGGTCGAAGCCGTAGCCGCCGCCGAGGGTGCTCGGATCGGCCTTCGCCGTCGCCTTCTCGACGACCCGGACGAGCTTCGCCGTGTCGAAGACCCTCCTGCCAGGAGCCTCGGCGTCGCAGGCGAACAGCTCGGAGCCGTCGGGCAGGAAGAAGGCGAACGCGGGCGCCCCCTCGAGGGCCCCGGAGAAGGACGCCGCAGTCCGCACGATCGTCAGACCGTGTTCGTGGACGGCGATGTGATGGGAGCGGCAGAGCAGGACGAGGTTGTCGAGGTCGGTGACCCCGCCGCGCGACCACGGGCGGATGTGGTGGGCTTCGCAGAGTCGGCGGCTGAGGCAGCCGGGGAACTGACACGAGACATCGCGGGCGCTCAGCGCCATCTTCTGCCGCCTGCTCGCCAACCGCTTCGACCGGCCGAGCTTGAGCACGTTCCCCGTCTCGTCCTTGATGATCCCGCTGACGAGCGATTCGCAGGCCAGCCGCTGGGCCGTGGCGGCGGTGATGCCGCCGAATCCGTCGATCCGACAGGTCTCGTCCCGCCGGGCAGACGACGCTGAGGTGCCGGGTTCCGCGTCGCCGCTGTTCTCCGCAGTCGCCTCAGACGTCCCCGCGGGGACGCCCGACGATTCCTCGTCTGCCGATTCCTCGCCCGCCGTACCGCCGTGCTCCCCCGAAGCGGTCTCCGACGTCCCCGCGGGGACGGTGCCTTCGCTGCGCGTCCCCGCGGGGACGTTCTCAGCATCACCGAGCACCACCGGGAGGAAGGCGTCGGCGCATCCGAGAAGCACCTCGGCGGAGGTGTGGACGAGCATCCGGGCGCGGTCGAGATCGACGGCACCGGAGGACTGTGCGCGGGGAAACGCGCGGATCACCTCCATGAGGCACACGACCTGGGAGATCCGATCGCAGCGCCGAGGCTGAGCGCCGTCCCCGTCCTCCTCATCCTCCCTTTCCCTGCGTTCGATGAGCCGGCGGGCCGTGGAGAGCATGGTGACGAACTCGGCCGCATCGTCCTCAGGCAGGTCGATGACGATGCGCGACCGGCCGGGACCCGCCGAGCAGACGAGGACATCGTCCCGTGGCAGCAGCTGCGGAAGCTCACCGTCCTCCTCGGCGGCACTCAGCTTCCGATAATTGCGTGAGACCACGCTGACCTGAGCGCCGGTGCCCAGCTTCGCCAGGCGCAGCGCATCCTCGTCGGGAATGCGCCCGGCCAGGCGGGTGACCTCGCGGACCTTGGAGAAGCTGACATCTCCGGAACTCAGGCTCGCTTTGACCAGCGGCATCTCGCGCAGGGCGTGCATCACCCTGACATACTCGCGAGCGGTGTGGGCGCTCACCGCGGCGATGTGCATGACCCAGCCGGCGAGCGACTTCACCCCGATCCACTGCGCCCAGAGCTCTCGCCGTTCGACCTCGTCGATGAGGGCGATGATCCGTGCGTGGCAGTGAGCGACGCAGGCGATGTTGCGCTGGATGGCGGCGACGATCTCGTTCCCTGTCAGCGCGTTGAGTCCGCCGTTCGACTCGGTGCGGTCGGCGCTGTCGGCCACCGGTCTCGGGTCGAAGGGGTTAAGGACAGGCACTCCGGGCGAGTTCCTTGCCAGCTCCTTCACCCAGTCCGGATCGGACTCCAGGCGCCGCACCGCTGCGTTCAGATACGGGAGATACGGAAGACACGGGTCGATACGGATCCGGCGGCTTCTCCACCGCGTCGTCTGCAGCGGCCCGCCCCGTCGTCGTGGTCGTCTCGTCCATGTCGGCACCTCTCCCCTCGGCCGCATCGGCCGTCGCGGTTCATCCGCCCCCATGGCGTTCGAACCATGACTCCACGGTAGAGGTCGGCACTGACACGAAATCGCTCAGCACGGATGAATGCTCGAATCACATTCGACTGAAGACTTCTCTCGAATTCGTTTGTCCTGGTGGCTGACGCGGCGTGATCGACGCGAGATCCTCGATGGTTCCGACCGGCCGTCCCCGCGGGGACGTTTCGCCTCACGCCGACGTCGCCGGTGCATCCTTCGTCGTGAAGGACACGGTGATCCACGCGTGCGGGTCATCCCCGCCCAGGCGCGCTTCGACCGTGTCGCGGATGCGGTCCCAGTCCTCGAGTGCCCGCGGTGGCAGCCCCTTGGGCACATAGAACACGATCTCGACCGTCCGCGACCGTCCCTGTGCGGAGGCATAGACCCGGTAGTCGTCGAACCCTTCGGCCGCACTCACCTCCTCGGCGACCGCCTCGGCGGAGGTGCGCAGCCCGGGAGGGGTGACGAGCGAGACCTCGGACAGCGCCTTGCGCAGGGTCGAGAACGGCACGGGGATGAGGACGAGGGCGACGACGGTGAGGACGGCCGGGTCGACATAGGGCATGAACCAGGCCGCCGCGGTGCCGTCGATGAGCATGCCGATGACGAACGCGATGAGCAGGGCGCCGGTGACGCCGCCGGCCATGATCCACCCCTTGACGTCCATCGCGACGAACTCCGAGCGGATCCGCTTGTTCGCCCGGTGCTCGAGGACGCCCATGACCACGGTGATGACCACGACGACCGCGGCGTAGACGACGGCCGGACCGAAGTCGACCTCCCGTCCCCCGCTCAGCAGCGCCGAGACGGCTTGGACGAGCGCATACGCGGCCACCCCCATCATGAGCGCCGAATTGACGAGGAGGACGATGGGCTCGAAGTGCCAGAAGCCCATCGTGAACGCGTTCTGGGTACGCCTGGAGAGCCGGTTGGTCACCGACCGTGAGATGAGGCCCGCGACGGTGAGCGAGACGACGGACATCACCGCGTCCATGAGGGAGAAGACTCCGTCGAAGAGGATCGCGAACGATCCCGAGACGAGCCCGAATCCGATGCCGAGGACGGAGACGAGGAGGATCGCTGCGAGGGAGACCTTGAGTGCCTGCTGTTCGGTGCGCATGTGACGGATCGGTCCCTTCACCTCGGCGGATGTCCTGGCACCATCCTAGCGATCCCGCCGAGACGGTCGTCCGGTCCGGATCCCACGACGCGTCCCCGCGGGGACGCTTTCAGTGGTCCACCCGTCCCCGCGGGGACGTTTCGTTTGCGCCCGGCACGGTCTAGGCTCGTGCCATGAACGCGACCGACTTCGAGACCCCGACCCGCGACTCCTACGATGCGATCGCGCAGACCTACACCGACTGGGTCTCCGCCGAACTCACCGCGAAGCCCCACGACCGTGCCGTCCTCGGCGCCTTCGCCGAGCTCGTCCTCGCCACCGGCCACCCCGAGACGATCGACCTCGGCTGCGGGCCCGGCCGGATCACCGCCTTCCTCACCGGCCTCGGCCTCGACGCCACCGGCCTCGATCTCTCCCCCGAGATGATCGCCCAGGCCACACGCCTCTACTCCGACCTCGGCTTCACCACCGGGTCGATGACGTGCCTGCCCTACCCGGAGAACAGCTTCTCCGGGGCGCTCGCGTGGTATTCGCTCATCCACATCCCCGACGAGACCCTCGACCGGGTCATCGCCGAGGCGGCCCGAGTGCTGCGACCCGGTGGCCTGTTCCAGCTGGCCTTCCAACTCGGTGACACCGTCGATCACTTCTCCGACCTCGCCGGCCACGAGGTCGACCTCGACTTCCACCGCCGCAGCATCGACGACGTCCTCACCGTCCTCACCGCCCACGGCTTCTCCCTCGTCACCCGCATGGAGCGCGAACCCGACACCGCCGGCCGCTACCCGGAGTCCACCCCGCAGGGATACCTGCTCGTGCGCCTCGAGGCCGGCGACAACCTCGGCGAGGATCACTACTGACACGCGACGACGGAGACGACTGAAACGGATGAGATGATGTTGGGGATATGAGCATCGACATCGTCTTCCACACCCCTGAGATCCCCGGCAACACCGGCAACGCGATCCGGCTGGCCGCCGTCACCGGCGCCCACCTCCACCTCGTCGAACCCCTCGGCTTCGACCTGACGGATGCGAAGCTGCGCCGGGCCGGACTCGACTACCACGACCTCGCCCACGTCACCGTCCACCCGGACCTCGACCACCTGTGGCAGGTCCTCGGGGATCGGCGGGTCATCGCGTTCACGACGCACACCACCGATTCCTTCGCCGAGGTGGACTACCGTGACGGCGACGTCCTCCTCTTCGGACAGGAGTCGACAGGTCTGCCCGAGAGCGTCGTCGACGACGAGCACGTCGACCTGCGGGTGAGGATCCCGATGCTGCCGGGTCGGCGTTCGCTCAACCTCGCGAACTCCGCGTCGATCGCGATCTACGAAGCATGGCGTCAGCGCGGATACGCGGGCGCGTAGACTTCTCGTCGAGAGTTTTCCCAGAAAGGACCACCATGACCGCCAAGCTGCTCACGATCGCCGGTTCCGATGTCTCCGGCGGTGCCGGACTCGAAGCCGACCTGAAGATGTTCGAGGAGTACGGGGCGTTCGGCACCGCCGTCGTCACCTGCATCGTCACCTTCGACCCGGACAACGACTTCGGTCACGTCATCGACTTCATCGAGCCCGAAGTCGTCAACCGCCAGCTCGGTTCGGCGCTTGCCATCCACGAGTTCGATGCGATCAAGTCGGGCATGCTCGGCTCCGTCGAATCCGCGCTCGTCCTCGCCGAGGATCTCAAGTCCAATGAGCTGCCCTACGTCTTCGACCCGGTCCTCGTGTGCAAGGGATCGGGGTCGATGGTCGACCTCAAGGACCTCTTCGTCGAGAACCTCGTGCCGCTGGCCACCGTCATCACCCCGAACCTCGAAGAGGCAGCGGTCCTCGCCGGCGTCGAGCCGATCGAGTCCGTCGAGGGCATGATCGAAGCTGCGAAGATCATCCACGGTCAGGGGGCGAAGAACGTCGTCGTCAAGGGCGGTGCGCGCCTGGCCGGCGAGGACGCGATCGACATCCTCTTCGACGGTGAGACCGTGACGACGCTGGGTTCGCGCAAGGTCAACGACAAGCTCGTCAACGGCGCCGGATGCTCGTTCGCCTCCTCGATCGCCGCCGGCATCGCCACGGGACTGACGATCACCGATGCCGTCGTCAAGGCCAAGGAGACCGTCGCCCACGGCATCGCCGCGAGCCTCGAGAACGCCACCGGCGTGTCCTCGCTCTTCCACCCGGCAGCCCGGACGACCCCGTCCGCCGAGGTGGTCGTCACGCTCAGCTGAGCCTGGCGTCCCTGCTGGGACAGACAGAACCGCCCCGCACACCGATCGGTGTGCGGGGCGGTTCTGTGACGCTGTGCGGTGTGGACCGCGGGCGATCAGCGCTTGCCGAAGCCCTTGTAGCGGTCCTTGAACTTCTCGACGCGACCGGCGGAGTCGAGGATGCGCTGCTTGCCCGTGTAGAACGGGTGCGAGGCGCTGGAGATCTCGACGTCGATGACGGGGTAGGTGTTGCCGTCTTCCCATTCGATGGTCTTGTCGCTCTTCGCGGTCGAGCGCGTGAGGAACTTGGTGCCGGACGCGAGGTCGTTGAACACGATCGGCGCGTACTCCGGGTGGATGTCCTTCTTCATTTTCTTACCTTTGCTGAATCCGCTCAGGCGCCTGGTATGGGTCTCACCCATCCGCCAGTGCCCGAATTCGTCTGCTGAAAACGCTTCACGCCGTAGGAACCGAACGCGAACCGACAGTCCAGTCTAACCGACACGGGCGGCCAAAGCGATTCGACACCGGGCCCCCGGTGTGCGATGCGTCACGGTCGACGTCACGCAACCGGTGTCTGCCCGGTGCCTCCCGGACACACGCGTCTCCTAGACTGCTGTCCATGGAGACTGCCCACAACACCGTCGCCCGCCTGAGTGCACAGTTCGACCTTCGTCCTGCCGCCTCGGCGCCCGAACTCCTGGCCGCACCGACCGCCGCGGCCCTGCCGACCGTCACCGGTGAGGTCGAGGTCTTCGCGATCGACCCGGTCATCGCCGACACCGCGGCCCTGCTCGCCGCGACGGGGCTCGGGCCGGAGACTTCGGCGAACTGCGTGCTCGTCGCCGGTTCCCGCAGCGGCGAGGAGCGCATCGCCGCCTGCCTCGTCCTCGCCCACACCCGAGCAGACGTCAACAAACGCGTGAAGAAGCTCCTCGACGTGCGCAAGGCCTCGTTCCTGACCATGGATCGGGCCGTCGGCGAATCGGGGATGGAGTATGGCGGGATCGGTCCGATCGGCCTGCCGGAGAACTATCGGATCCTCATCGACTCCCGCGTCGCCGAGGCGGACGCGCTCATCATCGGCTCCGGCATCCGCGGGTCGAAGCTCCTGCTCTCCGGACCTACCCTGGCGTCCCTGCCCGCCGCCGAGGTGATCGAGGGCCTGGCCAACGAGATCGACTGAGCTCAGCCGGCGGCGTTCAGCCGGCTGCGCTCAGCCGGCGGCGGGCTCACTCGGCGGGATCGAATCCTGCCCGCTCGAGGACGAACTCGACGAGCGGGTCGTAGAGGAAGGGCGTGACGTCGTCGTCGAGGGGGACGGTGACCTCGACGGCTCCCTGTGCCTCGGCGACGAAGAGCGCCGGATCGTTGCAGTCGGCGTAGCCGACCGTCCGCAGTCCCCGCGCCGAGGCGGCCCCGGCCCAGCCGTGATCGGCGACGATGAGATCGGGCTGGGGTTCCCCACGGCGTTCGAGGTCGTCGAGCACGGCCGTCATGGGTTCGGCGAGATGGGTGTGCGGGGTGCCGCCGTGGAGGTGCCAGATCCACACCCGGCCGAGCTCCCGGCAGTCTCCGCCGATCTCATCGACGGGAACCGGGCCCTGCTGGCCGACGATGGTGGCCCCGGCAGCCTCGGCCGCCTCGGCGATGGCCATGTGCACGGGCAGGAGACCGGCTGGATGACCAGTGGCGAAGAGGATCCGCCCGCCGGCGCGGGCGACGTCGCCGATGACGACCGCGAGTCGTTCGAGGGCGTCGATGCAGGCCTCGGTGGAGATCGTGTCGACGCCGTGGGTGAAGGCAGGGTCAGGGCGGAGTCCGGCGCGCTCGACCATGACGGCGAACACGGAGTCGAACTCCCAGTCCCGGGTGAGTGCGACCCCGAAGTCGAACTGCCTCTCCCCGGCGAGGAAGCGGCGGATGTGCTCGAGGTTGTTCTCCCGCGGTGTCGCCACCTCCCCCGTGATGCGTCCGGTCTCCAGGGCCTGGGCAAGCGTCGTACGGTCCACTGATCTCCTCATTCGCAGGGTCGACTCCTCTGCAGGATCAGTTCGATTGATCGATTGTGACCCGCTCGCGACAACTCTACCGTCACTCAGCCGCATCGAAGCTCAAAAGCCAATATCACACAGTTCGAAGCGATGTCTCTTCCTGAAGCGATGAAATTTCGAGAAACTAGACGGCTACGACGACCGACAAAGCCTGGTAACTCCAACCGCACGACAGCTCAAACCTTGGGTACAACAACGTTGCAACACTAGCTCACGAGGAAGACCTGCGTCAGCGTCGAGTCCACAGTACAGGTCTAGCTCGCCTATGACACCAACGCCCGACTCTCCGGACATGCACCTCTACAACGTGTGCTGTCCACGCGGTACAGTGGAAGCGGAATCACGTCCCCACCCTGTCGGAGCACTCGTGTCACAACATATGCATCTCCTAGAGCAACTCATACTCCCCTCTCGCTTCGAATCGCTGGTCAAGGAAGTCGGCGCAGAAGTAACCCAGATCCTCGTCGCACCCGAAGACCACGTCCTAGATGTTTTTCGAAATTGTTCCTTGCATATCAAATCACGACGGCGAGGACTGTTTTTACCGCTGTTCGCTCGATCTGGAACCGGCAAGACGACACTAATCACAAACGTCGGAGCTTGGCTTCCTCGAGAGTTCGGCCCAACGGCGCGTTTAGCTGGCGGCGATGTCACCGCCGATAGATTGCGGCAAGTCGCTGAATCCCTTGCTCACGAGAACTCGTTACCAGCAAATGAGTCACGAACACTAGTGATTAACGTTGATGATCGCGAAAGCGATCCGCCCTCCAATAAAGAACTCAGCCAGATCAAGTCGTTCTTAAGAGAGCCGGGAATCGGATCCCGATCATTGGTTGTCTGGCCGGAGACATCGCTAGAAACGGCCCAACAAATGTCAGCTGATTATGCGAAGCGTGCGGGCGGATCCCCTATCGATATTCCCGCAATAATTTCTGGTCCGCCACTCGACTCGTGGCAAGACACTGCGATCGCCACATTAAAGATGGTCAACAATCTCGACAACCTCGAAGAACTTGGGGTAGATCCAAGAAGTTATGATCCGAAGAAATATCCGACCATCGGCGAGTTCCTCGAACAGATTAGCGATGATTTTGTCAATCTATTGTCCAAATTGCTCGCAGAAACTCGCAAACCCTTCAAAATCATAATTGGCCTCGCCAGTGAAAGCGGCAAAGCTGGAGTGCTCGGTGAGCTGACTGGAAGCGCGAGGTACGGCCTGCTTGATGCCGACAAGCTGTTGAGTTCGACCCCTAAGAGCGTAATAGGAACCTGGTGGTCAACTCGGCGAGGTTTACTTGTACAGACAATTGTTCGCCTTGATGCAAGGATAGTGCATCTGGCGCCATCGCTGACCGTGCCAATAGTTCGTCGATTCGGACCAGACGAAGCAAAGCAGCCATTGATTGATAAGAATATTCCAGAACGGCCGCCAAGCGGTATCGGCAACTATTTCGAGCGTTCCGATTTCGGGCGCCTTATATTGGGCACTGACTCTACCACGGCAGAAATTCGTGGAAATCCTGCCCACAATGCTCGAAACGCTTTCGGTTCTCTGGCTAGGAACTATGGTTTTGGTTCCGGGAATGACAAAAAACTGAATCGTGCCATCGGGGATTATCTAAATAACGGTAAGCACTCGCTGGGTAACACTCGAGTTGAATCAAAAATGGACTACATGCCGTTAATCCCTGATATTACAATCGATGCAGAAAATATTGCAACCGGAATTGAGCTTCATTGGCGCTCCGGTGACTTCTTGACGACCGCAAACCGATCTGAAATCGCTCAGTACACTCTAAGAAAGCTCAAAGCTTATGCCATCGGATCAGGCTGGGCAATGGATTAGTATATATCACCATTTATAGAACGACCCTTTTGCTAGATTCTTCGAACTTGCCGAAAGAGTTTATAAATTAGAAACCAGTTACATCAGTTTGTTCGTTGAAAGTTTCTTAGCGTATAGCCTGTCGGAAATATATCTTGGAGTTTGGTACTCTGGTGGCATGGTCAGCATCGTCAGCAGTCCATCCGTCTGGTTCGACGGCGCTGCCGCCGATCTCGACGACGACGTCATCCTCGTCAGCCCGCACATCGTCACGGGATTCGCCCGGTTCATCGCCGAGGCGGCCGCAGGCTCCCCGCGGACGTGGGCGGTGGTCACGACGATCGATCCGACGGCCGCGGCCCGCGGGGACCTCTCGGTCGACGGCCTGCGGATGCTCCTCGATGCCGAGGTGCAGATCCAGCACGTCGATCGGCTGCGCACGCACTGCTTCTTCGTCGGTCGTCGGGCGCTGCTCGGCACGGCGAACCTCGGAACGACCGATGAGAACTCGAGGTACCTCGACCGGGAGGATGAGACGTCCGATGAGGATGCCGCGGGTGGCCCGATGGAGCTGGCCGTCGAACTCACCGGGGATCAGCTCGCCGAGGCGTGGGCCCGGATCGCTCGTCGGCGCTCCGTCGTCGTCAATGCACGGGACCTCGACTGGCTGCGCGCGCAGCTGCGGTAAGCCTGAGGCTTACGCCCCCTGCAGGGCGAAGCACGTGACCGCCGAGGCGGCGGCGACGAAGGGGAGTCCACTCCCCCGCTCAAAGGGATCATCACCGTCGAATCGCTTGATGCAATGGTTCTGCGAACCAGTCCGTCGCCTTCGGTGCCGAAAACGACGGCGGTGCGCTGAGCGGCTGCGGCAGCGAACTCCTGGAGCGACACGGAATCCTCGTCGAGGGCAAGGGCGGCGACGAGGAAGCCGAGCTCCCGCAGGGTCTCTACTTCACCGGGCCAAGGGACAATCCGCGTCCACGGCACCTGGAACACCGTGCCCATCGACACCCGGATGGCCCGCCGGTAGAGCGGGTCGGCAGATCGCGGGGTGACGAGGACCGCGTCGGCGTAGGCGAGTGGCCTCCTGTAGCGCGTCGCGTGGGGCTCTTGCCTACTCTTCAGAGACGTTCCCGGTGGTCAGATCGGCAATTTTGGGGAGATGAAGGACTCGTGGACATCCCAGAGATGGGAAGCGATCCCACGATGCGCATCGGACTTGTCCGCGAACTTGAAGGTCTTCGTGCCATGACTGATCCAGGTCACCAGGAGCGCGATGGACGACGTCGCGAGGCTGGTCAGCACCGGGCCGCCCAACAGGCCGACAACCGCGGCAAGGAACGTGCCGGAGCTGATCGCCGTAAGGACAATGAAAACGCACTGCTGCCACCGGTGCTCGCTGAAGCAGATGTCCGATTGCTTCTCATGCGTCTTGTGGCTGTAGACCACACGCCCGAAGGACTCTTGAACTTGCGCCAGCACGTACGGGTCACGTCCGTCCTTACCTGTGCGGCCAGGCCCGTCAGTCGCTTCGTTCGTCATGTCTCTCCGATCGTCGTCGCCTCCAGGCGGTGCATCCAAGCGATACTCGCCGGAGCCCATATCACCCGCAATGTCGACGCTCTAGAACGATTGCTCCACACATCTCGAGTATGAGCCAGACCACCGACATAAGGAGCTCTATGGGTTCATCGTAAAATGGCTGGGACATGACCAGGCGCGTCGAGCAAGTCGAGCACATCGCGTTTCTCCACTTGGACGACGACTCGATCGTCCCGCCTAAGCTAACCGATCGAGGTGTAGCGCAGCTGCGCACATCGCCACGAGAAGGCAAGGGCGCCGGAAGCTTCCACACTGACGATGGCGTCCCGAGCTACACGCGGTCCTTGATGCGATGAGGACCTGAGCCGATGCCTGCGGGATCAGCAGTCCTACACGCTGCGGAGCATCAGCTCGTCCCGCGCATGAGGTCGACGAGCATCGGCATCGCCGACGACGGATCCGGGCCGATACAGCCAGCCTGCATCGCGGGATCCGCCGCTCGAGCGATCCTGCACGCATCGTAGACACCGTCGATGGGGAAGCGCAACGCCAGCGCCTTGCCCGAGGTCAGCTTCAGCGTCGCCATTCGCTGATCCAGCTGTGACGAGTTCAGGGCTGATCTCCTGTCCTCGGCGTGCCAACGCAGCCACACCTCGAACTTCAGGTTCGAGACCAGCAGCAGGATCGACTCTTCTTTGGCCAGACGGGTCGCACGCTCCAGCGTGCTGTGCTGGTCCACGTCAACCAGGCACACGCAGATGTCGTAGCTCTTCTCAGTGCTTGACGCAGCATCACGTAGCTCGATGCACTTCTCCACGACACGAAGAGGATCCGCACCCACCCCAACCGACTTGACGATCGCGGTAGCCGACCTGCTGCGCAGGTACCCATCAAGACGCTCAACGTACTGGGGCTCCGTCCTGATGCCCTCGGTCACCACGAGGATGCGCTGGGCAGGATCGCGCTGCGTCCGTCTCTGCGATCGACGTCGCCCCCGGCCTGCCACGCTCATTCCTTCCCGGCCCGCGCGAGCACAGCCAACGAGCTTGGTGAAAGACGCGGGGTGCCCCCATATCGGCCCGTTAGGTAGCGCCGGGAGACGTTGGCGTCGGGGTGCCTGGGGAAGTCAGAGAGGCAAGTCAGCTCGGTGACGCCCTCATAGGACTTGTCCGTGAACCACACCTGCTCGGGATCAAGCTTCACCTCGCTCAGTGGCGAGAGGACGTACGACTCGTGGCTGGTGAAGATCAGCTGTGCGTGCTCAGTGTTGACGCTCGAATCCGCGAACGCCCCGAGCAGAACCTCCAGCAAGTGAGGGTGCAAGCTCGCATCGATCTCGTCGACCACGAGGAGCCCACCCTGCCGGAGTGCCTCCAGAGCCGGAACCGCGGTGGCGAGCCACGCGATGGTGCCGTCGCTCTCGTCCTGGATCGAGAAAGCCGGACAGTCCTCGACCGTGCCGCGGTGCGTGAACACCAGGTGGCGGATTACCTGCTCGAGCTGATCAGGATCGAGTTCATCAGCGCTGTCGTCCTCGTCGCCCTCGTCCTCAGCGTCATCACGCAGGTCACGCTCCAGGTTGAGGAACGCTCGACGGATGCGCTCGGGGATGTTCGTCTCTTCGATGTCGACCTTCACTACGCCGATGTCGGCGACCTGGAGCAGCGCCTCAAGATCTGCGAAGGTAATGGTCTTCTCGGCCAAGGAGTCAGCGATGTCCCTCAGCCGCGCCTCACGGTGGGAGTCCTTGACCAGCACGGCATCGAAGTGCGATACGAGATCCCGGGCGATGGCGTGCAACATCGTGTCCCCCAGCAGCAGCGCACGGCTGAGGACCAGTTCACGGGAAGTGACCTCGATCTTCCCGTGCAATGCCGAGTGGAATGTGATCGTGCCCTTCTCGCGGTCACGCTCGAGCAGGGTGCGCCAGCGTGAGCTTGGCACATCGCGCATCCACTCGCGCTTGATCCCCTCCGCGTCGACCTCGAAGCCGTACAGATACCGGCGGCCGTCGTGGACGAAGTCGAGCTCGTAGGTGCTGGAGGACGTGCGCGCCGTCCCGTCGAGCTGGAAGGGCGCCCGGTGTACGGACTTAGATGCTTGCCAGCTCGTCGCGGACAGCCGGATGGCTGTGAAGACATAGCGGAGGGCATCCAGCACCGCCGACTTGCCGGTGGCGTTGCCGCCAAAGATCCCTGCGAGTGGGTAGCTCACGCTCGACCAGTCCGAGTCCTTCGGCTGCAGGGTTCGAAGGGAGGGATGCGTCAGGTCGAGTGTGATCTCATCCCGGATGCTGGCGTGGTTGCGTACGGTGAAGCTCAGCAGGATCATGGTTCGACAATAGCATGTTGAGCATGGCAGAATCTACGTTTTTCGAGCAGATCAACCGGCTCCAAAGAATCCAGTATGTCGATCGATCGACTTGTCAGAGCCGCCGAGATCCATCAGAAGAGCATCATCCAGCTCGAAGCGGGTCGAGTCGCGGAGGAGATCTCGACCTTGCATGCCATCGCAGTCGCCATGTCAGGGCGCTGAGCATGCGGCCACTCTACCCCTCCCCATATCCGCGGCCCGAGCGTACTCTGGTGGCATGGTCAGCATCGTCAGCAGTCCAGCCGCCTGGTTCGACAGCGCGCTCGCCGATCTCGACGACGACGTCATCCTCGTCAGCCCGCACATCGTCACGGGATTCGCCCGGTTCATCGCCGAGGCGGCCGCTGGCTCCCCGCGGACGTGGGCGGTGGTGACGACGATCGATCCGGCGGTCGCGGCCCGCGGGTATCTCTCCGTCGACGGCTTGCAGCTGCTCGTCGACGCCGAGGTGCAGATCCAGCACGTCGATCGGCTGCGCACGCACTGCTTCTTCGTCGGTCGTCGGGCGCTGCTCGGCACGGCGAACCTCGGGATGGCCGATGAGAGTTCGGGGTACCTCGACGGGGAGGATGAGACGTCCGCTGAGGATGCCCCGGGTGCGCCCATGGAGCTGGCCGTCGAACTCACCGGGGATCAGCTCGCCGAGGCGTGGGCCCGGATCGCTCGTCGGCGCTCCGTCGTCGTCAATGCACGGGACCTCGACTGGCTGCGCGCGCAGGTGCGGCAAGCCTGAGGCTTACGCCCCCTGGAGGGCGAAGCATGTGACCGCCGAGGCGGCGGCGACGTTGAGCGAGTCGACTCCCCCGCTCATGGGGATCATCACCGTCGAATCGCTTGCTGCGATCGTTCCCCGGGCCAGTCCGTCGCCTTCGGTGCCGAAGACGACGGCGGTGCGCTCCGGGGCGGCTGCCGCGAACTCCTGGATCGACACGGAATCCTCGTCCAGGGCGAGGGCCGCGACGTGGAAGCCGAGCTTCCGCAGGGTCTCGACCCCGCCGGGCCACGGGTCGATCCGCGTCCACGGGACCTGGAACACCGTGCCCATCGACACTCGGATCGCCCTGCGGTAGAGCGGGTCGGCGCACCGTGGGGTGACGAGGACCGCGTCGACGCCGAAGGCCGCGGCGGACCGGAAGATCGCACCGACGTTCGTGTGGTCGACGACGTCCTCGATGACGACGACCCGCCGGGCCTCGGCGACGAGATCGGTGACGAGCGGCAGCGACGGCCGGTGCATCGCCGCAAGCGCCCCGCGGTGGAGGTGGAAGCCGGTGAGCGATTCGACGGCGGCATCCGTGCCGATGTGGATCGGTGCGTCACTGGCCGCGATGAGGTCGGCCAGATCGAAGAGCCACTTGGGGCTGGTGAGGAACGACCTGGCGGTCATCCCTGCGGCATGGGCGCGGCGGATGATCTTCGAGGATTCGGCGATGAAGAGCCCCTCGGCCGGTTCCCGCACACTGCGCAGAGCGACGTCGGTGAGGTCGGTGTAATCGGCCAGTCCCCCGGCGTCCCCGCGGGGACGCCCGTCCGACCCTCCCGCCAGCGTGTCCTCGTCGAAGAAGTGCAGGCGCTCGCCGGCGATGCCGAGCTCGGCGGCTCGGGCGATGATCTGCTCACGGATGAGCGGAGCCTTCGCGGGAGTGTTCACAGTGCTTCTCCGTTCACTGGGCGTGACCATTCACAGTGCGTCCCCGTTCACAGCGTGAGGATCCGCACGATCGCGACGAGGCCGAGGACGACGATGACGGTGCGCAGCAGGCCCGGCGAGAACTTCCGCCCCACCCGCGCGCCGAGATATCCGCCGATGAGCGAGCCGACGGCCACGCAGATGACGGCCGTCCAGTTGATCCGGTCGTGGCCGACGATGATGTACGTCGTCGCCGAGACCGTGTTGACGACGAGGACGAGGACGTTCTTGAGCCCGTTGAGCCGCTGCAGGTCATCGGTGAGGATGAGCCCGAGGAGGGCGACGAGGATGATCCCCTGCGCGGCCGCGAAGTACCCGCCGTAGATCGCGGTGAGGAAGATGACGACGAGGGCGAGGATGTACTTCCCCGTCGACAGCCCGCCTCTGGCCGCATCCGGGTCGGTCGCCTCGGCGAGGTCATGGCCCTGCTCCCGCCGACGCAGGGCCCGGGCCTTGAGATGCCGGGAGAGGTAGGGCTGGCCGACGACCATGATGAGGGCGAGGACGAGGAGGATCGGCACGATCGTCTCGAACGCGTCCTCGGGCAGGTGGAGGAGCAGATACGCGCCGAGGAGGGAGCCGGCCAAGGACGCCGGGACGAAGCCGGCGAACCGCTTCCACTGGCCCTTGAGCTCCTCCCGGTATCCGAAGGACGAGGCGATGTTGCCGGGCACGAGGCCCACGGCGTTGCTCATCGTCGCCACCACCGGCGGCACCCCGAAGGCGACGAGCACGGGGAACGTGATGAGCGTGCCGGAGCCGACGACGGCGTTGATCCCGCCGGCGCCGATGCCGGCCAGGACGATGAGGGCGATCTGCCAGAGTTCCATGGACTCCATGTGCTGCGGGCGAGTCCTACGACTGGGAGCGGGCGTGGAAGCGCTGTCCGTCGCGGCTGAGCTTGACGTCGAGGCCGAAGGTCTCCGAGAGGTTCTCCGCCGTCAGCGTCTCCTCGATGGGTCCCGAGGCCACGGTCGTGCCCCCGCCGAGGAGGAGGGCGTGGGTGATGCCGGCCGGGATCTCCTCGACGTGGTGGGTGACCATGATCGTCGCCGGGGCCCACTTCGAGGACAGGATCTCCGTGAGCGCCGACAGCAGCTCCTCGCGTCCCCCGAAGTCGAGGCCGGAGGCCGGTTCGTCGAGGAGGAGGAGCTCGGGGTCGGTCATGAGCGCTCGGGCGATCTGCACCCGCTTGCGCTCGCCCTCGGACAGGGTGCCGAAGGTGCGGTCGGCCAGATGCATGATGTCGAACGCGCCGAGGAGGTCCTTCGCGCGGTCGATGTCGGTCTTCTCGTACTCCTCGACCCAGCGCCCGGTCACCCCGTAGGCGGCGGTGAGCACGGTGTCGAGGGCGGCCTCCGAGTTCGGGATCCGACCGGCCAGGGCCGTCGAGGCGTAGCCGATGCGCGGCCGCAGCTCGAAGACGTCGACCCGGCCGAGGCGCTCTTCGAGGATGCCGACCTTGCCCGTGGTGGGATGCATGCGTCCGGCTGCGAGTTCGAGCAGCGTCGTCTTCCCGGCGCCGTTGGGTCCGAGGACGACCCAATGCTGACCTTCGGAGACGGTGAGGGAGAAGTCGCGGAGGAGGAAATTCGTCCCCCGGCGCACGGACACATTATCCACAGTCAGGACATCGCTCATATCACCCAACTCTATCTCAGCGGTGGGTCTATTCTGGTCCGACATGGACGCACATCTCGACTCCCTGCTGCTCGCTCTGGCACTGAACCACCGGCTGGCCGGGACCTTGGCCCCGGATGCCGTGAGCACGGCCTTCCTCGACGCCGACCGTGAGGTTCCTCTCATCGTCGCAGACGGCGTGCTCGGCACCGACACCCCGACCGGGCTCCTGCTCTTCGCGGCCGCCGCGAAGGCCTCCGGGATCACCCACGCCCGGCTCGCCCTCAACCATCCCTCGCTGCCGCACACGATCCCGCCGGTGGCGCGGGAGGACCGGGCCCGGGTGGGCCGTCACCCGGCCCCCATCGTCCTCCACCGCGGTCCTGAGCAGGTGGGGATCATGCTGCTCGGCGCCGAGGAGAACGTCGAGGTCATCGCGTGCCGGGAGTCCGTCTATCACCCCGTGTCCGTCGACACTCCCGCCGAGGCGCTGCGCCGTCTGCGTCTCCTCGTCATGGAGGGTCTGTCGATCATCGAGACCATCGAGGTGCCCGAGGCGTGGCGGACGGCACCATGGCGGGACTGGCAGGCCGATCTCTCCGAGGACCACCCGCTGAGCACCCTCCTGCCCGTCGACGCGGACTCCCGGGCCGTCTATGCGGCACTCGACATCCACGATCGGATGCGCACCGTGCTCGCCCCGGCCACAGTCGAGCCGCCCGTGTTCGGCGATCTGCTGTCTCGCCTCCACCCTGCCGCCGCGGCCTACGTCACGGCGGTGGCTACGATGAAGGGGTGAGAGACTCCCGCGCGCTTCCCGGTCCCGTCCAGCTGCTCGTCATGGACGTCGATTCGACGTTCATCAACGAGGAGGTCATCGACCTCATCGCCGACCACGCCGGGGTCGGCGACCGGGTCGCCGACATCACGGAGAGGGCCATGGCCGGTGAGCTCGACTTCGCGGCCTCCCTGGCCGAACGCGTCTCCCTCCTCGCAGGGCTGCCGGTCACCGTCATCGACGAGGTCCGTGAGCGCATCACCCTCACCGAGGGCGCGACCGAGCTCGTCGCCGCCGTGCAGGAGGCCGGGGGCACAGTCGCCCTCGTCTCCGGCGGGTTCACCCCGGTCATTGCCCCCCGTGCCGCGCAGCTCGGCATCACCGAGGTCCATGCCAACGGGCTCGAGGTCGCAGACGACCGGCTCACCGGACGGACCGAGGGGCCCGTGATCGATCCGGCGGCGAAGGCGGAGATCTTCTCGACACTCGTGGCCGCATACGACTGCGACCCCGAGCGGACCGTGGCGATCGGTGACGGTGCCAATGACATCGGCATGATCGCCCGGGCCGGGCTCGGGGTCGCATTCTGTGCGAAGCCCGCGCTGGTCGCGGCCGCCGACGTCGCGGTGACGGAGCGGGACCTGCGCGCGGTGCTCAGGTATCTCTGAGCTCTGTGCTCAGATTCCTCTGAACGACTGGATCTCGGGCACGGGGAAGCTGCCGGGTTCGACGTTCCACGACGGGATGTCGAAGACCGCGATCGACGAGGGACGGAACCCTTCGGGCACCCCCGCCTCGGCGCTGAGGTGACCGATCACCTCGGCGACGGTGGGCTGGTGCCCGACGATGTAGGCGCACTGGGCTCCGGCCGGGATCGACCGGATCGCATCCATCCAGTCCTCGACTCCCCCGCCGTAGAGCGAGGGGTCGAGGATGAGTTCGATCTCGGCCTCGGCGTGCCGGTTGACGGCTTCGACGACGGCCTGACCGGTCTGGACGGTGCGTCGGGCCGCCGAGGCGATCGCCACCTCGGGCGACCAGCGCTCGGCGATCTCTGCGCCGGCTTCGACGGCCTGGGCGAGCCCCGTCGCACTCAGGGTGCGTTCGACGTCGCTGCGGCCCTCCGGCTCCGCCTTCGCGTGACGGGCGAGGATGAGCACTGGCATGGCGGTGGCCTCAGGCTCCGGTGGAGTGGAAGCCGCCGTCGACGTGGATCATCTCACCGGTCGTGGCGGGGAACCAGTCGGAGACCAGGGCGACGATCGCCTTGCCCGCCGGTGCGGTGTCCTTCTGATCCCAGCCCAGCGGGGCGCGCTCGCCCCACATGTCCTCGAGGGTGCCGAAGCCGGGGATCGAGGTGGCAGCCGTGGTCTTCAGCGGTCCCGCCGAGACGAGGTTGACGCGGATGCCTTTGTCGCCGACGTACTTCGCGAGGTAGCGGGCGGTCGACTCGAAGGCGGCCTTGGCCACGCCCATCCAGTCGTAGACCGGCCAGGAGATCGTCGCATCGAAGGTGAGGCCGACGACGCCGGCGCCGGGGTTGAGCACGGGCAGGGCGGCCACGGTGATCGCCTTGAGCGAGTACGCGGAGACGTGGATGGCGGCCTGCACGGACTCCCACGGGGTGTCGAGGAAGACACCGCCGAGGGCGTCCTTCGGGGCGAAGGCGATCGCGTGGACGATGCCGTCGATGTTGCCCTCGAGACGCTCGGGCAGAGCGGCGAGGTCCTCTTCGTTCGTCGCATCGAGTTCGATGACTCGCGGGGTGACGGGCAGGCGTTCGGCGATCACCTGGGTGATCTTCATCTGCCGGCCGAAGCTCGAGAGGATGACCTCGGCTCCCTGCTCCTGCGCGATCTTCGCTGCGGCGAAGGCGATCGAGGCTTCCGTGAGCACACCGGTGACGAGGATGCGCTTTCCCTCAAGAATTCCCATTGCGGTCCTTTCTAAGTTCAGGTTCGTGGTCTCAGGCCGGGGCCTGCGTGATCGGTCTCAGTGTCCCATGCCCAGGCCGCCGTCGACGGGGATGACGGCTCCGGAGATGTAGGCGGCGTCGTCGGAGGCGACCCAGCGGACGACTCGGGCGACCTCGTCGGCTTCGGCGAAGCGCTTGGCGGGGATCGTGGAGAGGTACTCCTTGCGCTGCTTCTCGTCGAGTTCGTCGGTCATGTCCGTGCGGATGAAGCCGGGGGCGACGACGTTCGCGGTGATCCCGCGCGAACCGAGCTCACGGGTGATCGACCGGGCGAGACCGACGAGGCCGGCCTTCGACGAGGAGTAGTTGCCCTGTCCGGGCACACCGTAGAGGCCCGAGACGGACGAGATGAGGACGATGCGTCCCTTCTTCGCCCGGATCATGTTCGTGATCGCGCGCTTGACGGTGCGGAAGGCACCGGTGAGGTTCGTGTCGACGACGGAGGTGAAGTCGTCTTCGCTCATGCGCATGAGCAGGTTGTCCCGGGTGATACCGGCGTTGGCGACGACGACCTCGACGGGACCGAGCTTCTCCTCCACCTCGGCGAAGGCGGCATCGAGGGAATCGGAATCGGTGACGTCGGCGGCCACGGCCAGCGCCCCCTCCGGGGCGTCTCCGTTGCGCGAGGTCACGGCCACCTTGTCACCGCCGGCGAGGAACTCCTCGGCGATGGTGCGGCCGATCCCGCGGTTGCCTCCGGTGACGAGGACTACACGTGGTTCTGACACGGATCTCTCCTGTTGTTCGACAATACGCTCACAAACCTACCGTGTCCGCGTGCTCGGAGACATGCTCACACAAACGAAGCGTATGATTTTGTAGGTAGACCCGAGTGAAGAAGGTTATGTCCAGGCACCCGCAGCAGATCACGAGCGCAGACACTGCCCTCGACGACGACATGAAGTCGCGGATCATCAAGTACTCCATCACGATGACGATCCGCACCCTCTGCTTCGTAGCCGCGTATTTCGCATTCATCTCCTCCCAGCAGGTGCTCATGTGGGTGTTCGTCGCCGGCGCTGTGCTCCTGCCCTACCCTGCGGTGATCTTCGCCAACGCCGGACGTGAGCGCAGCCGTGACGACCGCTCCGCGCTCATCGACTCCGCCCCGCTCGACGCCCTGCCGCCGGGCCGCGGAGCGACGATCCGCGAGGACGGGGCCACCGTCATCGACGGGGAGACCATCGACGGCGGCGAGACCGTGGACGGCGAGACCGTGGACCCTGGGACCCAGCCCACCGTTGGGCAGAACCGAACCAGCGCCGAGGCGGGGCATCCTGCGAGTTCGGCCGACGACGGCCGTGAGCATCTCTTCACCGCCGACATCGCCGGCGAGGTCGTCGACGAAGGCGAAGTCGCGGATGCCGACAGCACCGACGCGGACAGCACCTCGGGCGCGGACGTGCATGAGGGCCGCACCGAGGCAGGCGGCGGCAGAACGCACCGTGGCGGACGTCGATGACCGAGGCGCTGCGCTGCTCGGCGAAGGGCTGCCGAGCCGATGCCACCCGGGCCATCCTGTGGAACAACCCGGGCCTGCACACGCCTGAGCGGCGCAAGGTGTGGCTGGCCTGTGACGAACATCTCGACCATCTGCGCGATTTCCTCACCCTGCGCAGCTTCTACCGCACAGACGTGTCCGTCGACGAGATCCCGGAGGGCGCCGGCTGATGTCCCGCTATTCGTTCCTCTTCAGTGCCCGCTGGCTCAAGTACATCGCGATGACGATCGTCGTCGTCATCGCCTGCGTGTTCCTCGCCCTGTGGCAGAAGGACCGCCGCGCCGAACGCCAGCACGAGATCGACACGATCAATGCGAACTACTCCTCCGCCCCCGTCGAGATCGCACAGATCCTGCCCGACACCTCGGCGACGCTGGCCGCCGACGAGGAATGGAGGCAGGTGCGCCTGACCGGGCAGTTCCGCCCGGCCGACACCGTGCTCGCCCGCAACCGCACGGTCGAGGACAAGGTCGGCTTCTACGTCGTCGTGCCCTTCGCGCTGAACACGGGCGAGACGATCGCCGTCGTGCGCGGCTGGGTGCCCGAGGCGAATGCGGTCCCGGACCCGCCGAGCGGTGAGCAGACGATCGTCGCCCGGCTCAAGATCGCCCAGGACGGGTCGAAGGACACCAATCCGGAGGGGATGATCAAGGCGATCGATCCCGCCCGGATCCCCGGCATGGTCGATGCCTTCGCCAACGTCTACGCCGAGGAGGCCGACGTCGCCTCCGTGCCGGGACTGACCCCGCTGCCGGCCCCGGACCTCAACCCGGGCAACCACCTGTCGTACATGCTCCAGTGGTTCGCGTTCGGGATCATGATCATCATCGCCGTGTCGATCTCGGCCAGGCGGGAGCGCAAGGCCGCGGCGGAGACGCTCAGCCACGACGCGGCGGCGGCCGAGTTCGTCGTCGTCGACAAGGCCGCGCTCGACGCCGGGGCGAAGCTGAGCGAACCCGGCAGACGCTACGGTCGCGGCCGGCTGGCCAGTCCCAGCGCCCACGGACGTGACGAAGCCGACGAGGACGAGGTCCTCGAGGAGCGGTTCCGCTCGAGCTGAGGCCTCAGGTGAGGCTGACGAGGTCGAGGTAGCTGTCGTTCCACAGGTCCTCGTCACCGTCGGGCAGCAGCAGGACCCGGTCGGGGTCGAGGGCCGCGACGGCGCCCTCATCGTGGGTGACGAGGATGATCGCACCCTCGTAGCGGCGGATCGCGGAGAGGATCTCCTCCCGCGAGGCCGGGTCGAGGTTGTTCGTCGGCTCGTCGAGGAGGAGCACGTTGGCGCTCGAGACGACGAGGGTCGCCAGGGCCAGGCGGGTCTTCTCACCGCCGGAGAGCACGCCTGCGGGTTTGTGGACGTCGTCGCCGGAGAAGAGGAACGAGCCGAGCACGTTGCGCACCGCGGTGTCGTCGAGGTGCGGGGAGTTCCGCCGCATGTTCTCGAGCACGCTGAGTTCGAGGTCCAGCGTCTCGTGCTCCTGCGCGTAGTAGCCGAGCTTGAGTCCGTGACCGGGCACGACCTCACCGGAATCGGGTTCGTCGAGACCCGCGAGGAGGCGCAGCAGGGTCGTCTTGCCGGCGCCGTTGAAGCCGAGGATGACGACGCGGGAGCCCTTGTCGATCGCGAGGTCGACGCCGGTGAATACCTCGGTGGAGCCGTAGCTGCGGGAGAGCCCGGAGGCCGTCAGCGGCACCCGACCGCAGTCGGCGGGCGCCGGGAAGCGGAGGTTCGCGACCTTCTCCGCACCGCGTTCGTCCTCGAGGCCCGCGAGCATCCGCTCGGCGCGTTTGACCATCTGCTGGGCGGCGACGGTCTTCGTCGCCTTCGCCATCATCTTGTTCGCCTGCGCGGTCAGGGCCGCGGCCTTCTTCTCCGCGTTCGCGCGCTCCCGGCGGCGGCGGCGCTCGTCGTCCTCGCGCTGTTTGAGGTAGAGACGGTAGCCCATCGCGTAGATGTCGATGGTCTGACGCATCGCGTCGAGGAAGAAGACCTTGTTGACGACTTCGTCGATGAGGTCGAGGTCGTGGCTGATGACGATGAGCCCGCCCGAGTACGCCTTGAGGTAGTCGCGCAGCCAGAGCACGGATTCGGCGTCGAGGTGGTTCGTCGGCTCGTCGAGGATCATCGTGTCCGGGGCGGAGAAGAGGATCCGGGCGAGTTCGACCCGGCGGCGCTGACCGCCGGAGAGCGTGCCGATCTCCTGGTTGACCAGATCCTCGTCGAGTCCGAGGTTTGCGGCGATCGCGTACGCCTCGGATTCGGCGGCGTAGCCGCCGGCGGCGACGAATTCGGCTTCGATGCGCGGGTAGCGGTCGATGGCCTTCGCGGCGACGTTCTCGTCGGGTGAGGCCATCTGCCGCTCCGCCTTGCGCAGCCGTTTGACGAGGACGTCGAGGTCGCGGGCGGAGAGGATGCGCTCCTTCGCGGTGGCTGTGAGGTCCCCGCTGCGGGGGTCCTGCGGCAGGTAGCCGACGGTGCCGGAGACGGAGACGGATCCGGCGTTGGCGGGGTGGCCGCCCATGATCACCTTCGTCAGCGTCGTCTTCCCGGCGCCGTTGCGTCCCACGAGGCCGACGCGGTCGCCCTTGTCGACGCGGAAGGACACCTCGGACATGAGGGTGCGGGCGCCGACGGCGACCTCGAGGCCGGAGGCCTGAATCATTCGCTCTCCAAACTGCGGCCGATGATCTCGGCCAGGTATTCCTGTGGGTGGACTCCGCGAGCACGTGCCCGGGAGACGAGCTGATCGGCGACGGTGCTCGGCACGCGCGTCGAGACGACGGTCATCGGGGTCTGTGCCGGCTCCTCGCCGAGGCGGTCGTCCGAGTCATCGTCGGGCGTCCCTTCGGGAGCGGTGCTCTCGGGCGTCCCTGCCTCAGTTGTGCTCTCCGGCGTGGCCGCGGGGACGTATCCGGGCCCGGTGGGGACCTCGGTGCCCTTCTGGTACGCGGTCGCCGCGGCCCGGGCGCGGTCGTCGGCGGCTTCGTTCATCGCATGGTTGCTGTGGCCTTTGACCCACTCGAATTCGACCTCGCGGCCTCGCAGCGCCGTGTCGAGGAGTTCGAGGAGGTCCCGGTTGAGGACCTCCTTGCCGTCGGCCTTCTTCCAGCCCTTGCGCTTCCAGCCGGGCATCCATTTCGTCAGGGCGTTGATGACGTACTGCGAGTCGCAGAAGACCTTGAGGTCCTCGCCCGTGCCGGCGGTGGAGTCGAGGAGGTCGAGGACGGCCATAAGCTCACCGCGGTTGTTCGTCGCGTTCTTCCAGCCCCCGGCGTGCCAGCAGTCATCGTCGATGTACCACGCCCAGCCGGCCGGTCCGGGGTTGCCGAGCGCAGACCCGTCTGCGGCAGCGATGATCGTCAAATGGTTCTCCTCGATGTCTGAGCCCGGGCAGCGGAGTCTCGGTCCCGCCGGTCCGCGGGCCCGGACCATTGTTTCACGTCCGCCTCTCCCGCGCAGACCGGACCGCCCGTGCCCTCCCCCACACGCACATCGCCGAGGTGGGACTCCCGTTTCCGGGGTCCCACCTCGGCGGTGGTCTCAGACGTCCCCGCGGGGACGTCAGCGCACGATCGGCCTCAGATGTTGAAGCCGAGCGCCCGCATCTGCTCGCGGCCGTCCTCGGTGATCTTCTCCGGACCCCATGGCGGCATCCACACCCAGTTGATGCGGTAGGCCGGCACGATGCCGTCGAGGCACTGCGCGGTCTGGTCCTCGATGACGTCGGTGAGCGGGCACGCCGCCGAGGTGAGCGTCATCTCGATGACGGCGGTGCCGTCGTCTTCGACGTTGAGTCCGTAGACGAGGCCGAGGTCGACGATGTTGACGCCGAGTTCGGGATCGACGACGTCCATCATCGCTTCGCGGACCTCTTCGACGCTCGCGTTCTGCGGGGCGTCAATGACTTCGGGCATCACTTCTCCTCGTTGTCTGCTGTCGTAGCCCCGGCCTGAGCCTGGGCGAGTGCGTCCTTGAACGCCATCCACGCCAGGAGGGCGCACTTGATCCGGGCAGGGAACTTCGACACTCCCTGGAACGCCGCGGCGTCGCCGAGTATTTCCTCATCGGCCTCGATCGTGCCACGGGAGTGCATGAGCTCGTGGAAGGCCGCTTCGATCTCAAGCATCTTGGTGATGCTCGCCGAGGCCGCGAGTTCCGTGAGCACGGAGGCCGAGGCCATGGAGATCGAGCAGCCGTCACCGGTCCAGCGCACGCTCACGGAGCCGTCGGCGGTCAGTTCGGTCTCGAGTTCGATCTCGTCCCCACAGGTCGGATTGACCTGGTGGGAGTATCCGTGCGGACCGGCGGCGGCATCCCCGTGCAGGGCGGAGTTGCCGATCCGGGACCGCGAATGGTCGAGGATGACCTGCTGGTAGAGCTGCTGCATCTGCGTGGTCATGACGCCTGCCGTCCCGCCTCGGTGAGCCCGAAGAACGGACGCACCTCGGCCAGGGCCGTGAGGAAGCGGTCGACGTCGTCTGCATTGTTGTACAGGTACGTGCTCGCCCGCGTCGAAGCGGTCACCCCGAACCGGCGGTGCAGCGGCTGTGCGCAGTGGTGGCCCACGCGCACGGCCACGCCCTGCGAGTCGAGGTACTGGCCGACGTCGTGGGCGTGGACGCCCTCGACCTCGAACGCCACTGTCCCGATCCGGTCCTCGGCCTCGCCGAGGATGCGGATCCCCGGGATCTCCCGGATCCCGTCCACCAGCAGGCGACCGAGTTCGCGTTCATGCTCGAACACCTCGTCAAGGCCCACCTCCTGGAGGTAGCCGATGGCCGTCGCGAAGGCCGCGACCTCGGCCACGGGCTGGGTGCCGGCTTCGAAGCGCTGCGGGGCGGGCATGAACTCGGCGGAGTCCATCGTCACCGTCGTGATCATCGACCCGCCGGTGAGCACGGGCGGCAGCGCATCGAGCAGCTCCGCCCTGCCCCAGAGCACGCCGAGACCGGTGGGCCCGAGCGCCTTGTGCGCGGAGAACGCCGCGAAGTCGACGTCGAGGTCGACGAAGTCCACGGGCATGTGCGGCACGGACTGACACGCGTCGAGGACGACGAAGGCGCCGACCTCCCTGGCCCGGGCGACGAGTGTGTCGACGGGGTTGATCGACCCGAGCACGTTCGAGACGTGGGTGAAGGCGAGCACCTTCGTCGTCTCGTCGACGATCGTCTCGAGCCGGGACAGGTCGAGCTCACCGGCGTCGGTGACCGGGATCCAGCGCAGCTGCGCCCCGGTCGCCTGGGCGAGCTGCTGCCAGGGCACGAGGTTGGCGTGGTGCTCCATCTCGGTGACGACGATCGAGTCGCCTGCGCCCAGGGCGAAGCGCTCCGCCGCCTGCCCGCCGAAGCCGCGGCTGGCCCGGTCCATGCCGAGTGCGACGATGTTGAGCGCCTCGGTGGCGTTCTTCGTCCACACGACCTGGTCGGCCTCGCCGCCGACGAGTCCGGCCACGGCTGCGCGTCCGGCTTCGAACGAGTCGGTGGCCATGACCGCGAGCGAATGCGCGCCCCGGTGCACGGCTGCGTTGCGCTGCGTGAAGAACTCCGTGAACGTGTCGATGACGCATTCGGGCTTCTGCGAGGTCGCCCCGGAGTCGAGATAGGTCAGCGGGGACTCCCCGACCCTGGCATCGAGGATCGGGAAGTCACCGCGCAGCCGGGAGAACATCAGACCGCCGAGGACAGGAAGCGGTCGTAGCCTTCGTTCTCGAGGCGTTCGGCGAGTTCCGGTCCGCCCTCCTCGGCGACCTTGCCCTTGACGATGACGTGGACGAAGTCGGGCTTGATGTAGCGGAGGATGCGCGTGTAGTGGGTGATGAGGAGGACACCGACATCGGTGGTCTCGCGCACCCGGTTGACGCCTTCGGAGACGATGCGCAGGGCATCGACGTCGAGGCCGGAGTCGGTCTCATCGAGGACGGCGAACTTCGGCTTGAGCATCTCCATCTGGAGGATCTCGTGGCGCTTCTTCTCGCCGCCGGAGAAGCCCTCGTTGACGTTGCGGGTCGCGAACTCGGGATCGACCCGCAGCTGCTCCATCGCGTTCTTGAGGTCCTTCGTCCAGTTGCGCAGCTTCGGAGCTTCGCCGTCGATCGCGGTCTTGGCCGAACGGAGGAAGTTCGTCACGGTGACGCCGGGCACCTCGACGGGGTACTGCATGGCGAGGAAGAGGCCTGCCTTCGCGCGCTCGTCGACGGTCATGTCGAGGACGTCCTCACCGTCGAGCGTGACGGATCCGGAGGTGACTTCGTACTTCGGGTGACCGGCGAGCGAGTAGGCCAGGGTCGACTTGCCGGAGCCGTTGGGGCCCATGATGGCGTGCGTCTGGTTCGAGTCGATCTCGAGGTTGATGCCGTTGAGGATCGGCTTCTGGCCGGCCTCGGTGTTGACGCTGACGTGCAGGTCGGAGATTTCGAGCTTGGACATGTCTATCCTTTTCAGTTCACAGTCGTGTTCGGGTCGAGCAGGATGCGGCCGGCGATCTCTTCGCACGCATAGACCGCGACGGGTTCGAAGGCCGGTGGGCTCAGCGGCGCACCAGTGTTGAGGTCGAATTGGGAGCCGTGCAGCCAGCATTCGATGGCGCAGCCCTCCACATCGCCTTCGGCCAGGGACACCTCGCCGTGGGTGCAGAGGTCGTCGATCGCGTGGATGACGCCGAAGGAGTCGCGCGCCAGGCAGATCTCACGACCCACCACGTCGACCCGCACGGCGGCGCCGACAGCCACATCAGCGGCGGCGGCCACATCGATCATCGTCACAGGACGCTCCGGGCCAGTTCGTCCTCGATGCGCTCGCTGAGGACGGATTCGATCTCGGGCACCTGGATCTTCTGGATGACCTCGTTGAAGAAGCCGCGGACGACGAGCTGCCGGGCGACGTCCTCGGGGATCCCGCGGGACATGAGGTAGAAGAGGTGCTCCTCGTCGAAGCGGCCGGTCGACGAGGCGTGGCCGGCGCCTTCGATGTCACCGGTCTCGATCTCGAGGTTGGGCACCGAGTCTGCACGCGCCCCATCGGTGAGGATGAGGTTGCGGTTGAGCTCGTAGGTGTCGATGCCGAGCGCCTCGGGGCGGATGAGGACGTCGCCGATCCACACGCTGCGTGCGTCCTTGCCCTGCAGGGCGCCCTTGTACATGACGTTCGACGTGGCCTTGGCCGTGTTGTGGTCGATGTACGTGCGGTGCTCGAGGTGCTGCCCGGCGTCGGCGAAGTAGAGGCCGAGGAGCTCGGCCTCGCCGCCGTTCGCGGAGTAGCGGACGTTGGCGTTGAGGCGGACGACGTCGCCGCCCAGGGTGACGACGATGTGCTTGAGCTTCGCGTCCTTGCCGACGATCGCGTCATGCTGGCCCAGGTGCTGGGAGCCGTCGTCCCACAGCTGCAGGGAGACGAAGGTGAGATCGGCGCCGTCGCCGACGACGAGGGAGACGAGCTCGGAGTACCGGGCCAGTCCCTCGTGCTCGACGACGATCGTCGCCTTGGCGTTGGCACCGACGGAGACGACGACATGGCCGTGGACCAGATCGGTGCCGGCGCCGTCGGCGTGGATGATGACCGGCTGGTCGAGTTCGGTCTCCGCGGGCACCGAGTAGTGGGTGACGTGGCCGGTGCGGGTGGCCGCCACGGCCGCCGCGCGATCCTCGGGCTCGAGGATGCCGAGCTCCTGCGCGGCGTTCAGGGAGATCTCCTCGACGGTCACGCCTGCGGGCAGGTCACCGGTGACGGTGAGCCCCGCCTCGGTGGGGGCGTCGGCGAAGAAGTCCGAGAGCCGGCGCACGGGTGTGAAGCGCCACTCCTCCTCACGGCCGGTGGGCACCGGGAAGTCCGCGACGTCGAAGCTGCGGGTGCGCGCATCGCGCTTGGCGTCGGGAACGTGGACGCCGGCACCGTGGGCGTGCTCGGACACGCCGAGCGGGTTGGTAGTATCAGTCACAAATTCTCCTTAGGCAGGTCGACAGCGGGCTCAGCCCACTGCGCCTTCCATCTGCAGTTCGATGAGGCGGTTGAGCTCGAGGGCGTACTCCATCGGCAGCTCACGGGCGATCGGCTCGACGAAGCCGCGCACGATCATCGCCATCGCCTCGGTCTCCTCGAGGCCGCGGGACATGAGGTAGAAGAGCTGGTCCTCGCTCACCTTCGACACAGTCGCCTCATGGCCGAGGGTGACGTCGTCCTCACGGATGTCGATGTAGGGGTACGTGTCCGACCGGGAGATGTTGTCGACGAGGAGGGCATCGCAGAGCACGTTGTTCGACGAGCCCTCGGCGCCCGGGTAGACGTGGACGAGACCGCGGTAGCCGGCCCGGCCGCCGCCGCGGGCGACGGACTTCGAGACGATCGACGACTGCGTGTGCGGGGCCGCGTGGACCATCTTCGCGCCCGTGTCCTGATGCTGCCCCTCACCGGCGAAGGCCACCGACAGGGTCTCACCGCGGGCGTGCTCGCCGGTCAGCCAGATCGCCGGGTACTTCATCGTCACCTTCGAGCCGATGTTGCCGTCGACCCATTCCATGGTCGCGCCCTCTTCGGCGATCGCGCGCTTGGTGACGAGGTTGTAGACGTTGTTCGACCAGTTCTGGATCGTCGTGTAGCGGACGCGGGCGTCCTTCTTCGCGATGATCTCGACGACGGCGGAGTGCAGGGAGTCCGTCTTGTAGATCGGGGCCGTGCAGCCTTCGACGTAGTGGACGTAGGAGCCTTCGTCGGCGATGATGAGCGTGCGCTCGAACTGGCCCATGTTCTCCGTGTTGATGCGGAAGTAGGCCTGCAGCGGGATCTCGACGTGGACGCCCTTGGGGACGTAGATGAACGAGCCGCCCGACCACACGGCGGTGTTGAGCGCGGAGAACTTGTTGTCACCGGAGGGGATGACCGAGCCGAAGTACTCCTCGAAGATCTCCGGGTGCTCCTTGAGACCGGTGTCGGTGTCGAGGAAGATCACGCCCTGGCGCTCGAGCTCCTCGTTGATCTTGTGGTAGACGACCTCGGACTCGTACTGCGCGGCGACGCCGGCGACGAGGCGCTGTTTCTCCGCCTCCGGGATGCCGAGCCGGTCGTAGGTGTTCTTGATGTCCTCGGGCAGGTCCTCCCACGACTGGGCCTGGCCTTCGGTCGAGCGCACGAAGTACTTGATGTCGGCGAAGTCGATCCCCGAGAGGTCGGCGCCCCAGTTCGGCATCGGCTTCTTCTCGAAGAGCTTCAGCGCCTTGAGCCGGCGCTGGAGCATCCAGTCGGGTTCGTCCTTGAGCTTCGAGATGTTGCGCACGACGTCTTCGGAGAGCCCGCGGGTCGCCGCGGCGCCTGCGTCGTTCTCGTCGTGCCAGCCGTAAGCGTACTGCCCGAGGTCTTTGAGCTCGGGGTTCGCTTCGATGATCGGATTGCTGGTGTCAGTCATCGTGAACCTCCTTGAGGTCGATCGTTTGCGTGGATGGGTGGCCTGGTGAGTTCCGAGGTCGGGATGTGGGTCGTGCAGACGTGATCGCCGTGGGCCAGCGAGGACAGCCGGCGGACGTCGACGCCCAGGTACTCCGAGAACATCGCGAGCTCTGCTTCGCAGATCTCGGGGAACTCGGCGGCCACGGATTGGATGGGACAGTGCCCCTGGCACAGCTGCATCGCCTCGAGCGGGGTGCCTGCGGCCACCGGGGTCGCCGAAGCGGCATAGCCCTCCCGACTGAGCGCCGAGGCCAGAGCCCGGGACCGGGAGGCCACGGAGCGTCCGCCCCGCTTCTCCAGCTCCCCGCCGAGGCGTTCGCGCAGCCGGGCGACGAAGTCGTCGGAGAAGTCCCCCACGGCTCCCTGCCCCATCCGGCCCTGGAAGAACCGGAGGATGCTCACGGCGAGTTCGTCGTAGGACCGGCTGAGTTCGTCGTGTCCGCGTGAGGTGACGACGTAGTTCCTGGCCGGGCGTCCCCGCCCTGCCTGCTTTCCGGCGAGGCCGCGGACTTCGATGAGGCCCTCGGCTTCGAGTGCGTCGAGGTGACGACGGATCGCCGCCGGGGTCAGCTCAAGGCCTTTGGCCAGCGCCGAGGCGGTGATGGGTCCGTCGTCGAGGACGGAACGGAACACCTTCTGCCGGGTGCGGCGCTCGTCCACATCGTTCGCACTCATACTCCACCTCCTTGACTAACACAACACTATTGTTGCGTAAATTGTTTCGTAAAACTAGGTGAGCCTAACTCCCGACCCTCCCCGACTCCCCCGTTCCGGCGCCCCGTTTAGGCGTGAGGTTTCGACGGGACGTAGAATGTTCGGGTGGTTCAATCGGCACTCACCATCCGTGGGCTCCGCTATGCGTACGGGGCGCACCAGGTCGTCGACGGCATCGACCTCGACGCTTCGGTCGGTGCGGTGCTCGGCGTCCTCGGTCCCAACGGCGCAGGCAAGTCGACGACGATCTCCCTGGCCGTGGGCACCAGGCGCCCGGATGCGGGCACCGTGGAGATCTTCGGTCTCGACCCCTACCGCCGGCACGAGGAGACCTCTCAGCTCGCCGGTGTCATGCTCCAGGACGGCGGCCTGCCGATGAGCGCGAAGCCTCTGGCCGTGCTCCGCCACCTTTCCTCCCTCTACGCCGATCCGCGACCGGTCGACGAGATCGCGGGCATCCTCGGCATCCCCGAATTCGCGTCCCGATCGATCCGGCGGCTCTCCGGCGGGCAGCGGCAGCGCGTGGCTCTGGCCGCGGCCCTCATCGGCCGTCCCCGCATCGTCTTCCTCGACGAGCCGAGCGCGGGACTCGACCCGCAGGCCCGCGCCGTCGTCCACGACGTCATCCGCGAGCTCGCCGCAACCGGTGTCGCCGTCGTCCTCACCACCCATGACCTCACCGAGGCGGAGGCCCTGGCCGATGACATCGTCGTCATCGACCGCGGCCGCATCATCGCCCGCGGCGCCCCCGAGGTGCTGCGCAGCTCCTCGGGTCTCGGCCGCCGACTCGTCATCACGGTGCCCGACGCTCCCGACCCCGACAGCGAGGCCGGTCGCCGCTTCGCCGCAGCCCTGAGCGCCGTGGCCCCGACGACGGTGCAGGGCACGCACCTCATCGCCGCAGGAGACCTCGACAGCGCCGCGATCGCGGGCCTGTGCACGGTCATCGCCGAGGCGGGCCTGAGCATCGGAGACATCGCGATGCAGTCGCAGTCGCTGTCCGAGGTGTTCTTCGATCTCACGGGAAGGCCGCTGAGATGAGCACCGTCATCGTTCCCACGAGCCCGGGCATGCGCACCCGCCGTGTGCTCTCGCAGGCGCGCTTCGAGACCTTCGCCGTCCTCCGCAACGGCGAACAGCTCCTCCTCGCCCTCATCCTCCCGCTCGGGCTCCTCGTCTTCCTCTCCACGACCCCGCTGCTCGAAGCGCTCGGCGCGATCCCAGAAGGCGGGGACCGCCTGAGCATCGCCCTGCCGGGCACACTCGGCCTGTGCCTGGCCTCGACGGCGTTCACGGGGCAGGCGATCGCCACGGCCTTCGACCGCCGCTACGGGGTCCTCGCCCAGCTGGCGACGACGCCGCTGGGCACGACGGGACTCATCCTCGGCAAGCTCGGCGCCGTCATCGGCGTCGTCGTCCTCCAGTTCGCGCTCGCCTTCGCGATCGCGTGCGGACTCGGATTCGCCGGGCCGATCCATGTGGTGCCGCTCATCGTCGCCACCGTCCTCGGCACGGCCGCTCTGCTCTCCCTCGGCCTGCTCATGGCCGGCACGCTGCGCGCCGAGGCGACCCTGGGTGCGGCCAACCTCGTGTGGGTGCTCATGGCCGGAGCCGGCGGACTCGTCCTGCCGGGGACCGGGGAATGGGGCACCGTCGTGGGCTATCTGCCCTCCGGCGCGCTCGGCGATGCCATGCGCGCGAGCCTGGCCGACGGCTGGGATGTCAAAGCCATGATCGTGCTCCTCGTCTGGGGCGTGGTCGGAACGCTTGCCGCACGCAGGTGGTTCCGTTTCGAATGAGGAGTCAAGTGAACAGGATCCGCATCGCCGCCTGGGCCATGCTCATCGCCCAGGCCGGCATCATCTTCACCGGCGGCATCGTCCGTCTCACCGGTTCGGGCCTCGGCTGCTCGGATTGGCCCAAGTGCACCCCGGATTCGCTCGTGCCGACGAAGGCGATGGGCTTCCACGGGATCATCGAATTCGGCAACCGCACGCTCGCGGTCGCTCTCGCCCTCCTCGGCGTGGCCATCCTCATCCTCCTGTGGAAGCACCGGAAGGACCGTCCGGACCTGTTCTGGCTCAACATCGCGCTCACCGCGATCGTCCCGGTCCAGGCGGTCATGGGCGGGATCACCGTGTGGACGAAGCTCAACCCGTGGGTCGTCGCCGGTCACTTCGTGCCCTCGGCCATCGCCGTGGGCGTGGCCGCGTACTTCGTCCGCCGCACGTACGACACGGGAGTGCGCACGGGTGAGAAGGCGCCCTCTCCCCTGCCCGCGCTCGGCTGGGCGATCCTCATCCTCACCGCCGTCGTCGTCTTCTTCGGCGTCCTCACCACGGGTGCCGGCCCGCACTCGGGATCGACGATCTCGACGCGCAACGGCCTCGACAACGTCTGGATCACCCGGTTCCACGCCTTCCCCGTGTGGCTGCTCGTCATCACCACGATCGCCGCGCTGGTCTATGCGCGCAAGCGCTGGACGCCGATGGTCGCCCCGCTCGTCGTGCTCCTCATCGTCGAACTCGCCCAGGGGCTGATCGGCTACGTCCAGTACTTCACGGGCGTGCCGTGGGTGCTCGTGGCATTCCATATGATCGGACTCTCCGCTACGATCGCAGCCAGTGTCGCTGTGCTCGACAGCGCCTACCCGAGGAGAGTCCATGCCGACGCCGATCGTTCCGTGCCTGTGGTTCGCTGACCGCGCCGAGGAGGCGATGGAGTTCTACTGCTCCGTCTTCCCGAACTCGCGCATCGTCTCCATCGAACGCTATCCCGACGAGAGCCTGAACGAGCACTTCGCTGGCATGAGCGGGAAGGTCATCACGGGCGTCTTCGAACTCGACGGCAACCGGTTCATCTGCCTCGACGGCGGACCGGCGTTCACCTTCAACGAGGCGATCTCGCTCACCGTCGAATGCGCGGATCAGGCGGAGATCGACCGCTACTGGCAGGCGCTGTCGGCGGTGCCCGAGTCCGAGCAGTGCGGCTGGCTCAAGGACCGCTTCGGGATCAGCTGGCAGATCGTGCCGGACAACCTCGGCGAGCTCATGACCGGGGACGCGCAGGTGCGTGCGCTCATGGGGATGAAGAAGATCGTCATCGCCGAGCTCGTCGACGCGGGCTGACGCCCGTCACCAGAGGCTGGGCAGCAGCGGGGTGACGAACGGGTCGACGGCCACGGCGAGGAAGAGCAGCGAGAGATACGTGATCGAGCCGTGGAACACCTTCATCGCCCGCAGCGAGGTGCCGTTCAGGCCCTTCTTCGCCCGGGAGACGAGCGCATAGCACGACCACAGGAACCACGCGCCGGCGAGCACGGCGACGACCGTGTAGACCGGACCCATCGGGGCGACGGGGATGAGGACGAGCGAGGTGAGCACCATCGCCCACGTGTAGAGGATCATCTGCCGGCCCACCGAGGTCGGCGGGACCTTCGAGGGCAGCATCGGGACGTCGGCGGCGTCGTAGTCGGCCTTGTACTTGATCGCGAGCGGCCAGTAGTGCGGCGGCGTCCAGAAGAAGATGACGAGGAAGAGGATGAGCGGCTCCCACGCCAGCCCCCCGGTCACCGCCGACCAGCCGATGAGCACCGGCATGCAGCCGGCGGCCCCGCCCCACACGATGTTCTGGGTCGTGCGGCGCTTGAGGACGAGGGTGTAGAAGACGGCGTAGAGGAGGATCGCGCACGCGGTCAGTCCCGCGGCCACCCAGTTGGTGAATCCGCCGAGCCAGAAGATCGACCCGAGGCCGAGGACGAAGGCGAAGATGAGTGCTGCCCGCGGGGAGATCTCCCCCGTCACGAGGGGACGGTGCTTCGTCCGATCCATCTTCGCGTCGATGTCCCGGTCGACGTAGCAGTTGAACACCGACGCCGAGGCGGCAGCGGCGGCCCCGCCGATGAGGGTGTTGAGCACGAGCCAGAGGTTCGGCATGCCGTTCGCGGCGAGGAACATCACCGGGGCGGTGGTGACGAGGAGGAGTTCGATGACGCGCGGCTTCGTCAGGGCGATGTAGGCGCCGATGATCGAGCGGGGTCGCTTGGAGTGTCTCGCTTCGTCGATCGTCCTCTGCAGAGGTCGCTCGCTCTGCGTGCCGGGGTTCTGACGAAGATCACTCACTCGCCCGATTCTACCCCCTGTCGAACTATTTTCCAGTTGGGCTCCGGCGGGTCTCCCTGTCGCCGCTCGGGAACGCCGAGGGACGCCGAACCGCCCGGATGACAACGATGAGGCCGACGATCAGGGCCGTGGGGACGAGGACGATCCACTGAGCGAGGGCGAGGAAGTAGAGCCCGAGTCCCGCGAGAGGGTCCTCGAGTGTGATGATGTCGACATCGACCCAGACGCCGAACGCCCCGGCGAGCACCGTGTACACCACTGCCGTCCACCAGATGAGGCCGGCTGGGCGCGCGAGGGCGAGCACGACGAGGACGCAGAGGAACGGACTCGCCGTGATGTGGTGACTACCAGGAATATCACACGGCGGCGCGGGCCTGAGGAGTCGCGGTGCGCGCGGTAGAGTTTGAGTGGACGCACCGCCCCGACGTGAAGGATCACTCGACGACATGACTACCCTGTCCTGGACAGACCTCGACTCCCGCGCAGTCGACACCGCCCGCCTCCTCGCCGCCGACGCCGTGCAGAAGGTCGGCAACGGGCACCCCGGCACCGCGATGAGCCTCGCCCCCGTCGCCTACTACCTCTACCATCACGCACTCAACCTCGATCCCGCCGATCCGACGTGGGCCGGACGCGACCGCTTCGTCCTCTCGCTCGGACACAGCTCGCTCACCCAGTACGTCCAGCTCTACCTCGCAGGCTTCGGACTCGAACTCGACGACCTCAAGGCGCTGCGCACGTGGGGATCGCTCACCCCCGGCCACCCCGAGGTCGGCCACACTCCGGGCGTCGAGATCACCACGGGCCCACTCGGCTCGGGCGTCGCCTCGGCGGTGGGCATGGCGATGGCCTCCCGTCGCGAACGCGGACTCTTCGACCCCGATGCCGCCCCCGGCGCCTCGCCGTTCGACCACCAGATCGTCGTCCTCGCCTCCGACGGCGACATGGAGGAGGGCGTGTCCGGCGAGGCCTCGTCCCTGGCCGGCACCCAGGAGCTGTCGAACCTGCTCGTCATCTGGGACGACAACCGCATCTCGATCGAGGACGACACGGCGATCGCCTTCGGCGAGGACACCGCGGCCCGCTACGCGGCCTACGGCTGGCACGTCCAGCACGTCGACTTCACCGCAGGCGGCGAGTACCACGAGGACATCGAGGCCTTCCACCGCGCCGTCGAAGCCGCGAAGGCCGACCCGCGGCCGTCCTTCATCCGCCTCTCCACGATCATCGCGTGGCCGGCCCCGAACGCCCGGAACACCGGTGCCTCGCACGGTTCGGCTCTCGGCGAGGACGAGATCCGCGCGACGAAGGAGCTGCTCGGCTTCGACCCCGACGAGACCTTCGCGATCGCACCCGAGGTCCTCGAGCACGCCCGCACCGCCCGGGAGCGCGGACGCGAGGAGCACCTGGCCTGGAACGAGAAGTTCGACGCGTGGAAGGACGCCAACGGCGAGCGTGCGAAGCTCTTCGAACGGCTGCGCACCCGCACCCTGCCTGACGGCCTCGACGAGGACTTCCCGGTCTTCGACGCCGACGAGAAGGGCATGGCCACCCGTGCCGCCTCGGGCAAGGTGCTCAACGCGATCGCCGAGCGCATGCCCGAGCTCTGGGGCGGCTCGGCCGACCTCGCCGTTTCGAACAACACCCTCATCAAGGGCGAGCCGAGCTTCCTGCCGGCCGACCGGTCGACGGATGCGTTCTCCGGCAACCCGTACGGTCGCAACATCCACTTCGGCGTCCGCGAGTTCTCCGCGGGCCTCATCGGCAACGGCATCGCCCTCCACGGCGGCACCCGGCCCTACAACGGCACGTTCCTCGTCTTCAGCGACTACCAGAGGCCCGCGGTGCGCCTCGCGGCCCTCCAGCAGCTGCCGAACGTCTTCGTGTGGACGCACGACTCGATCGGACTCGGCGAGGACGGACCCACCCACCAGCCCATCGAGCACCTCTCCGCACTGCGGGCGATCCCCGGCCTCGACGTCGTCCGGCCGGCCGATGCGAACGAGACCTCCGTCGTGTGGCGGAAGATCCTCGAGCGCACCGACGGCCCCAGCGGCCTCATCCTCACCCGCCAGAACGTGCCCGTCCTCGACCGGTCGAAGTACGCCCCGGCGTCCGAGGCCGCCCGCGGCGGGTACGTCCTCCACGACACCGGCGACGACCCGCAGGTCGCGATCATCGCCACCGGCTCCGAAGTCCAGCTCGCCCTCGCGGCCGCCGAGGAGCTTGATGCCAAGGGCATCGTCGCTCGGGTCATCTCGATGCCCAGCCAGGAATGGTTCGACGCCCAGGACGAGGACTACCGGGAGGCCGTGCTCCCCCGTTCCCTCAAAGCCCGGGTGAGCGTCGAGGCCGCCTCGGCGATGAGCTGGCACCGCTACCTCGGCGACGCCGGACGCGCGGTGTCCATCGAGCACTTCGGGGCCTCCGCCGACTACCAGACCCTGTTCGAGAAGTTCGGCATCACCGCCGCGGCCGTCGTCGAGGCGGCCGAAGAGTCCATCGCCGCAGCGAAGGGAGAGGCATGACCGCGCAGAGCAGCCTTGCCCGACTGTCCGAGGCAGGCGTGTCCGTCTGGCTCGACGACCTGTCCCGCACCCGACTCGAGACCGGTGACCTGGAGAACCTCGTCACCACGATGAACGTCGTGGGGGTGACGACGAATCCGACGATCTTCGCCACCGCGATCGCCGGCTCCGACTCCTACGCCGGCAGCCTCGACGAGCTCGCCGCCGCAGGCGCCTCCGTCGACGAGGCGATCGAGTCCCTCACGACCGCCGACGTCGCCACCGCGGCGCGCCTGCTGCGTCCCGTCTACGACGCCACGGACGGTGACGACGGCCGCGTCTCGATCGAGGTCGCCCCACCGCTGGCCCGCGACACCGCCGGGACCACCGCCTCGGCGAAGGCCCTGTGGGAACGTGTGGGCGAACCGAACGCGATGATCAAGATCCCCGCCACCGAGGAGGGCCTGGCCGCGATCGCGGACACGATCGGGGCGGGCATCAGCGTCAACGTCACCCTCGTCTTCTCCCTCACCCGGTACCGGCACGTCGTCGAGGCGTACCTGCAGGGGCTCGAGAAGGCCCGGGCGGCCGGTCACGACCTCAGCACGATCCGCTCGGTGGCCTCGATCTTCGTCTCCCGCGTCGACGCGGAGATCGACGCCCGCCTGGCAGAGCTGGGCGATCCCGCCGCCGCGGAGCTCGCCGGGCGCGCAGGCATCGCGAACTGCGTGCTCGCCCACGAGATCCACTCCCAGCTCTTCACCTCCGAACGCTTCCGCGTCCTCGAGCTCGCCGGTGCGCAGCCGCAACGGCTCCTGTGGGCCTCGACCGGAGTGAAGAACCCCGAGTACCCGGACACGATGTACGTCACCGGTCTCGTCGCCGACGACACCGTCAACACCATGCCCGAGGCGACGATGCGGGCCTTCGCCGACCACGGTGAGGTCGGGGCCCCGATCTCGACCGAGGACTACCGGGCCGCCGACGAAGTCTTCGACCAGCTCGCCCGCCTCGGCATCGACTACGCCGAGGTGATGACCCTGCTGGAGACGCAGGGGCTGGAGAAGTTCGACGTCAGCTGGGCCGAACTCCAGGACACGATCCGCCGAGCATTGGAGCGCGCATGAGAGTCGAACTGAGTGTCCCCGTCGCAGCGGACTCCGACGCCGAGATCGCCCGTCTCGTCGCCGACCGGGTGCCTTCCCGGATCGCCGAACGCGACGGCACGGTGTTCACCGATGCCGCCGTCGCCGCCGACCGTCTCGGCTGGGTCGACCTGCCGTTCCGCGCCGCCGGGCTGCTCGACGAGATCGAGGCCCTGCAGGACCGTCTCGCCGCCGAGGGTCTGCGGTCGATCAGCCTCACCGGCATGGGCGGGTCCTCCCTGGCGCCCGAGGTGATGGCCACCGCGGCCGGGGTCGAGCTCGAGATCGTCGATTCGACCGACCCGAACCAGGTCGCCGAGGCGATCGGCACCGACCTCGACCACACCGTCCTCGTCATCGCCTCGAAGTCTGGGACGACGATCGAGACGGATGCGATCAGGCGGGCGTTCGCCGCGGCATTCGGGGCCGTCGGCATCGACCCGGCCACTCGGTTCATCGCGATCACCGATCCGGGCACGGAACTCGACGCGCTGGCCGCCGAGGAAGGCTACCTGGCGACGTTCCACGGCGATCCGAGCGTCGGGGGCCGCTTCAGCGCGCTCTCCCCGTTCGGGCTCGTCCCCGCCGGTCTCGCCGGTGTCGACGTCCGTGGGATCGTCGACTCCGCGGCCTCCATCGCCTCCGACCTCGCCCTCGACAGCGACGAGAACCCGGCGCTGCGCTTCGGCACGTGGCTGGGCATCGCGCACGCCAGGGCGACGGAGAAGCTGGTGCTCGCCGACACCTCCCCCGCCCTGCGCGGGCTCGGGGCCTGGGTCGAGCAGCTCGTCGCCGAGTCCCTCGGCAAGGACGGGCAGGGCATCCTCCCCGTCGTCGTCGGCGGCCCCTCCGATGTCGGCTTCGCCGATGCCCGGGCCGACGCCGTGCTCGCCGTCCTCGGTTCCGAATCCGACTTCGGCGCCCCCTCGGGGTTCAACGCCGTCGTCGACGGCGACCTCGGTGAGCAGTTCCTGTTCTGGGAGTTCGCGACCGCGATCGCCGGCTACAGCATCGGCGTCGACCCCTTCGACCAGCCCGACGTCGAGGCCGCGAAGGCCTTCGCCCGCGCCGCCCTCGAGACGGGAACGCAGGAGGGCGAGTACCCGGCGTTCGCCGACGGCGACGTCGAGGTCTACGGGGAGGTTGAGGCCACCGACCTTGTCGGCGCCCTCAGGGAGCTCTTCGACCAGGTCGACGAGTACGGCTACATCGGGATCCAGGCGTACCTCGACCGCCTCGGCGAGGCCGGTGCGACTGATCTGCGGCCGCTGGTCTCCCGTCATGCGGGTGTGCAGACGACGTTCGGGTTCGGTCCCCGGTACCTGCATTCGACCGGTCAGTACCACAAGGGCGGACACCCCAACGGGGTGTTCCTCCAGATCACGGCGGACCCGCGCACCGAACTCCTCGTCCCCGGCCGCGGGTACGGCTTCGCCGAACTCCAGCGGGCCCAGGCCCTCGGCGATGCCGCGGCACTGCGGGAGAAGGGGCGTCCCGTCCTCCGCGTCCACCTCACCGATCGGGCGCGCGGACTCGACCAGCTGCGACGGGCGGTCTCCGAGATCGCGCCGCACCACCACTACGGCGTCGACTGAGATCACGGCGTCGAGCGAGACACACGACGGAGGCCCTCACCGGTGACGGTGAGGGCCTCTGCTGTCTGCGTTGCGCTGTCTGTGCTGCGCCGCCGGCGGGGCGGCTCAGCTGCTGAAGCGCGTGATGAGTCCGAGGAGGATGATCGAGGCACCCCAGACGATCGCCATCAGGGCGGTGAACCGGTTGAGGTTGCGTTCGGCCACGCCCGAGGATCCGAGCGAGGACGACATGCCGCCGCCGAACATGTCGGACATGCCGCCGCCCTTGCCCTTGTGCATGAGGATGAGCAGGGTGAGGAAGATGCTCGTGAGGACGAGCACGCCGATGAGTACGTAGGTGAGGATTTCCACGTCGAGTTCAACCTGTGTTTCTGTCAGAGGATTTGCAGTTCAGTCTACTTGCCCACCGCGGCCTTGCACAAAGCGGCGAAGTCGGGCCCGCTCAGGCTCGCTCCCCCGACGAGTGCGCCGTCGACGTCGTCGGAGACGAGGATGTCGGCGACGTTGTCCGTCTTCACGGAGCCGCCGTAGAGGATGCGCGTCGAGTCGGCGAGGGCGTCGCCGTAGCGTTCGCGCAGCCGGGCGCGGATGGCCGTGGCCATCTCGGCAGCGTCCTCCGCGGTCGCGGTCTTGCCCGTGCCGATCGCCCACACGGGTTCGTAGGCGACGACGAGGCCCTGGAGGTCCTCGGCGCCGAGACCGTCGAGGGACTCCTCGAGCTGGGTGAGGGTGAAGTCGACGTGGGTGCCCTCCTCGCGCTGGGCCAGCGATTCGCCGACGCAGAGGATCGGGAGCAGATCGTGGCCGAGGGCCGCTTTGACCTTCGCCGCGACGACGTCGTTCGTCTCGTGGTTGTCGGCCCGGCGTTCGCTGTGGCCGACGACGACGTACGTGCAGCCGAGCCGGGCGAGGAACGTCGCGGCGATCTCACCGGTGTGAGCGCCGGGTTCGTGCCGGGAGACGTCCTGGGCGCCGTAGCGCAGCCACAGCTTGTCGCCCTGGACGAGGGTCTGCACCGAACGGATGTCGGTGAAGGGCGGGACGACGACGACTTCGCACTGCGAGTCGTCGAGCTTCGCGTCCTCAAGCGCCCACGCGAGCTTCTGCACGGTCGAGATCGCTTCGAGGTGGTCGTGGTTCATCTTCCAGTTGCCGGCGAGCAGCAGGGTGCGGTCAGTCATGGTGGTCAGTCCTCACGCGAGAGCTTCGATGCCGGGCAGGGTCTTGCCTTCGAGGTACTCGAGGCTCGCCCCGCCCCCGGTGGAGATGTGGCCGAACTCGTCGTCCGAGAAGCCGAGTGCCCGCACTGCGGCGGCCGAGTCCCCGCCGCCGACCACGGTGAGCCGGTCCGCGACCGCACCGTCCGCCGAGGCGGTGAGCGCGGCGGCGACGGTCTTCGTCCCCGCAGCGAACGCGGGGAACTCGAAGACGCCCATGGGGCCGTTCCAGAACACCGTCTTCGAGCCGAGGATCACCTCGGCGTAGGCGGCGGCGGTGTCGGGTCCGATGTCGAGGCCGAGGCCTGCGGCGCCTGCCGGGGTGTCCTCGAGGGCGTCGACCGGGCGCACCCAGTGGTCGGCGTCGGGGGCGAACGATGCGGCCATGACGATGTCGGTGGGCAGGAGGATGCGCGCACCGCCGGCCTCGGCCCGCTCCAGGTAGCCCTTGACGTCGTCGATCCGGTCCTTCTCGACGAGGCTGGAGCCGATGTCGTGGCCGAGCGCTGCGAGGAAGGTGAAGACCATGCCGCCGCCGATGAGGAGGTTGTCGGCGCGGGCGATGAGGTTGTCGATGACCCCGAGCTTGTCGGAGACCTTCGATCCGCCGAGGACGACGGTGAAGGGACGCTCGGGAGAGTTGAGGAGGCGGTCGCTGACCTCGACCTCGGCCTGGACGAGGGAGCCCGCATAGTGCGGGAGGAGCTCGGCGAGTTCGTACACCGAAGCCTGCTTGCGGTGGACGACGCCGAACCCGTCGGAGACGAAGTCGTCGGCGAAGGCCGCGAGTCGGCTCGCGAACTCGCGACGTTCGCTTTCGTCCTTCGAGGTCTCCTCCGGGTTGAACCGGAGGTTCTCGAGGAGGAGCACGTCACCGTCGTTGAGTCGGGCGACCTTCGCCTTCGCATCCTCACCGACCGTGTCCGAGGCGAAGGCGACGTCGCGGCCGATCGCCGCGGCGAGCTCACCGGCCACCGGGGCCAGCGAGAAGTGCGGATCGGGTGCCCCTCCCGGACGGCCGAGGTGGGAGATGACGATGACCCTGGCCCCCGCCTCGGCGAGTGCGCGGATCGTGCCCGCCGACGCGAGCACCCGGCCGTTGTCGGTGATCGTCGTCCCGTCCATGGGGACGTTGAGATCGCTGCGGACGAGCACCGTGCGGTGCGCGAAGATCGACGGGTCGGTGAATGTCCTCATTGGGGCCTTTCGCTGAGCAGGTAGCTGACCATGTCCTTGAGCCGGTTCGAGTAGCCCCATTCGTTGTCGTACCACGCGACGACCTTGACCTGGTCGCCCAAGACCATGGTGAGTTCGGAGTCGGCGATCGCCGAGGCGGTGGTGCCGACGATGTCAGTGGACACGAGGGCGGCCTCGGTGTAGTCGAGGTAGGGCGAGGCTTCCGCTGCGGACTTGAGGATCGCGTTGACCTCGTCGCGGGTGACCGGCTTCTTCGGGGTGAACGTGAAGTCGATGATCGATCCGGCGGGCACGGGCACGCGGATCGCGAAGCCGTCGAGCTTGCCCTCGAGGTGGGGCATGACCTTGCCGACGGTGCGGGCGGCGCCCGTGGTCGTGGGCACGATGTTGATCGCCGCGGCCCGGGCCCGGCGCAGGTCCCGGTGGGGTCCGTCGACGAGCTTCTGGTCGCCGGTGTAGGCGTGGACGGTGTTGAGCAGTCCCGATTCGACGCCGATCGCGTCGTCGAGGGCCTTGACGACGGTGGCCATGCAGTTCGTCGTGCACGAGGCGTTCGAGACGACCTCGTGTTTGTCCGGGTCGTACGTGTCCTCGTTGACGCCCATGACGAAGGTCGCGTCGACGTCCTTGCCGGGGGCGGAGAGGACGACGGTCTTCACGGACCCGCCGAGGTGGGCCTCGGCCTGGTCGCGGCGGGTGAAGATGCCCGTGGATTCGACGACGAGTTCGACGTCCTTCGACGTCCAGTCGATGTCGGCGGGGTTGGATTCGGAGAACACCGCGATCTCGCGGCCGTCGACGATGAGGGAGTTCTCCCCCGCTTCGACGGTGTGGTCGAAGCGCGGCCACACGGAGTCGTAGGCGAGCAGGTGGGCCAGCGTCGCGGTGTCGGTGAGGTCGTTGATGGCGACGACCTCGAAGTCGGCACCGGGTTCGAGGGACAGGCGGAAGAGGGCGCGACCGATGCGGCCGAAGCCGTTGACTGCGATTCGTCTCATGCCTGCGATCCTAGCGGTCCTCGAGCATGTCGGGGGTGAGACTGGCTTCAGTCCCAGGAATTCCCAATTCTTCGGCCCGCTTGTCCGCCGTGGACAGCAGGCGGCGGATCCGACCGGCCACGGCGTCCTTCGTCATCGGCGGGTCGGCGAGCTGCCCGAGCTCTTCGAGCGAGGCCTGTTTGTGGGTGACGCGCAGCTGTCCCGCATATCGCAGGTGCTCGGGGACGTCCTCGCCGAGGATCTCGAGTGCCCGTTCGACGCGGGCGCCGGCGGCCACGGCGGCACGAGCCGAGCGGCGCAGGTTCGCATCGTCGAAGTTCGCCAGCCGGTTGGCGGTGGCACGGACCTCGCGGCGCATGCGCCGCTCCTCCCACACGAGGACGGCGTTGTGCGATCCCATGCGGGTGAGCAGGGCGGCGATGTCGTCGCCGTCGCGGATCACGACGCGGTCGACGCCGCGGACCTCGCGGGCCTTCGCGCTCAGCCCGAGACGGCGGGCGGCCCCGACGAGGGCGAGGGCGGCCTCGGGTCCCGGGCAGGTGACCTCGAGGGCCGAGGAGCGACCGGGTTCGGTGAGCGAGCCGTGGGAGAGGAACGCGCCGCGCCAGGCCGCCTCGGCGTCGGCGACGGAGCCGTTGACGATCGCCGAGGGCAGTCCGCGCACGGGACGGCCCCGATTGTCGACGAGACCGGTCTGCCGGGCCAGGGCTCCCCCGTCGCGCGTGACGCGCAGCAGGTAGCGGTTGGACCTGCGCAGCCCGGCGGCGTTGATGACGACGATGTCCGCGAACTGTCCGTAGAGGTCCTTGATCTCGCTGCGCAGGCGCTTCGCGGCCTGCGCGGTGTCGAGTTCGGCTTCGAGCACGATCGAGCCGTTGACGAGGTGGAGGGCGGAGGAGAAGCGGAAGATCGAGGACACTTCGGCCTTCCGAGCCGAGGTGCGTGTGATCTTCACCCTCGCGAGCTCGTCCTTGACCTGAGCGGTCAATGCCATTGTTCGTCCTCCTGCACGGATGAGTCCTACCACTGCTCGTCGACGCCGATGCCAGCGTCGATCAACATGTCACGGTAACATGCCGCAAGCTTGAGGCTGTCATGCTGACCGGCCCTCCGGGAGCTGAGCGGATGGACCCGCAGCTTCGCGCCGAACATCTCCCTCGCGTGGGCTTCGAGCTCCGGTTCGATGCCGATCGTCGCCTCGTCGACGAGGACGTAGTCCAGGCGCAGGGCGGGGGCGTGACGGTGGAGCGAGGCGAGGTGCGCACCGAGACTGAGGTCACGGGTCTCGCCGTCGGAGGCGGAGAGGTTGAGCGTGAGGGATTTCACCGCCGAGGAGCGCACGATCGCGTCGGCCAGCGAGGGCACGAGCAGGTGCGGCATCACCGAGGTGTACCAGGAGCCGGGTCCGAGGTTGAGCACGTCCGCCTCGGCGACGGCTTCGACGGTCTCGTAGCGGGCGGGCGGATCCGCCGGGTCGAGGCGCACGGATTCGACGTGGCCGCGGGTCGAGGCGAGCACGGACTGCCCGCGGACGACCTGGAAGGAACCGGGGAACTGGACGTCGGCCTCGATCGTCAGCGGCACCGAGGACATCGGCAGCACGCGCCCGTGGGCGCGCAGCAGCTTGGCCATCCAGTCGAGGCCGGCGACATGGTCGCCGTGGATCTGCCAGAGGGCGGCGATGAGGAGGTTGCCGACGGCGTGGCCGTTGAGTTCGCCTTCGGAGTCGAAGCGGTGCTGGATGACGTCGCGCCACGTCCGACCCCAGTTGCCGTCGTCGCACAGCGCGGCCAGCGCCATGCGCAGGTCACCGGGCGGCAGTCCCCCGAGTTCGTCGCGGAGGCGACCGGAGGAGCCGCCGTCGTCGGCGACGGTGACGACGGCGGTGAGCGACTCCGTGAGCAGCCGGAAGGCGCGCAGGGCGGCGTAGAGGCCGTGGCCGCCTCCGAAGGAGACGATCTTCGGCCCCTTGTTGATCACCGTGGGGGTGATCTGCGGGAGATCCTCGGTCTCCATCTCACTCCCTCCCCAGGTCGCGGTGGCGCACGGTGACGGGGATGCCGGTGCGGGCCTCGAGGCCCTTGGCGATGCGTTCGCTGATCGCCACCGACCGGTGCTTGCCGCCCGTGCAGCCGATGCCGATGAGCGCATAGCTGCGACCCTCGTGGAGGTAGCCCTGGGCGATCGTGTCGAGGGTTGCGGTGTAGCGGTCGATGAACTCCTCGGCGCCGTTCTGCCCGAGCACGAAGTCCGCGACATCGGAGTCGAGGCCGTTGTGTCCGCGCAGGTGGGGAATCCAGTACGGGTTGGGCAGGAACCGCACATCGGCGACGTTGTCGGCGTCCTTGGGCAGTCCGTACTTGAAGCCGAAGCTCATCACCGTCAGCCGCAGCGGGGGCGCGTCGTCGGCGCTGAAGCGTTTGCGCACCTCGGAGCCGAGCTGGTGGACGTTGAGATCGGAGGTGTCGATGATGATGTCGGCACGGTGTTTGAGGGATTCGAGAGCTTCGCGTTCGGCTTCGATCCCGTCGAGGAGTGTGCCCTCGCCCTGCAGGGGGTGCGGACGTCTGGTCGATTCGAAGCGGCGGACGAGGACCTCGTCGGCGGCGTCGAGGAAGAGGATGCGCAGGGACAGTCCCTGGTCGAGGAAGTCGGAGATCGTATCCTCGACCTCGGCGTACTTCGCCCGACCCTTCGAATCGGTGACGATCGCGATCTTCGGCACCGCGCCGTCGGCGCGGGCGACGAGTTCGACGAGCGGGCGCATCATCTGCGGCGGCAGGTTGTCCACGACATACCAGTCGAGGTCCTCGAGGACGTTGGCCACGGTCGTCCGGCCGGCACCGGACATGCCGGTGACGAGCACGACCTCGATGGGATGCTCGGCACCGTTCGCGTCGGCAGGTGTGCTCATGCGTCCTCCTCGGGTCGGTGGGGTGCGAGACTCGTCGAGCCGACTCGGGGTCGGCCGATCCGTCTCGACACCGGTCGATCTGATTCGACACTACTGTAGAGCACTCGCCTCCGTGCACACGGAGTCAGGTGGGACCCGTGCCCGGACCGCGCGTTGGGGTCAGCCCTCGCGGAGGGCGGCGGCGATCTTCTCCGCGAGCGCCGGGCCGATGCCCTTGACCGCGGTGATTTCCTCGATGCTCGCCGCCCGCGTCTTCTTCACCGACCCGAAGTGCCTGAGCAGCGCCGTGCGTTTGGACTCGCCGAGGCCGGGGATCGCATCGAGCACGGAGCTCGTCATCGCCTTCGCCCGCTTCGACCGGTGGTAGGTGATCGCGAACCGGTGGGCTTCGTCGCGCAGGCGCTGCATGAGGAAGAGCCCTTCGGAGTTGCGCGGCAGGATGACGGGGAACGGATCGTCGGGCACCCACACCTCCTCGAGGCGCTTGGCGAGCCCGACGACGGAGATGTCGACGATGCCGAGGTCCGACAATGCCCTCGTGGCGGCGGCCACCTGGGGTCCGGCACCGTCGACGACGAGGAGGCTCGGACGGTAGCCGAAGCGGTCGTCGGGTTCGTCGGAGGCCATCTGCTCGAGGTAGCGGCTGAAGCGGCGGGAGACGACGTCGTACATCGACGCCGTATCATCCGTGGCCGCCTCGCCGTGGATTGCGAAGTGCCGGTAGTCGCGCTTCTTCGCCAGTCCGTCTTCGAAGACGACGAGGCTCGCGACGACGTTCGAGCCCTGCGTGTGGGAGATGTCGATGCATTCGATGCGCAGGGGTGCTTCGGGCAGGCCGAGGTGGTCCTGGATCTCCTTGAGCGCCGTGCTGCGGGTGGTCAGGTCCGAGGAGCGCTTGAGCTTGTGCTGGACGAGGGCTTCCTTCGCGTTCTTCGCCACGGTCTCGAGCGCGGCCCGCTTCTCGCCGCGTTCGGGCACGCGCACGGTGACCTTCGAGCCCCGCTGCCGACTCAGCCAGCTCTCGAGGGAGTCGAGGTCGGAGGGCACGGTGTCGACGAGGATCTCCTTCGGGATCGCCTCGGCGTCGAGGCCCGTGTACGCCTGCCGGAGGTAGTCCGTGGTGAGTTCGGCCGGACCGTGGTCGTCGGAGCGTTCGATGATCCAGCCGCGCTGGCCGCGGATGCGTCCGCCGCGGACGTGGAAGACCTGGACGGAGGCTTCGAGCTCCTCGGTGACGAGGGCGAAGATGTCGCAGTCGGCGGAGATCGAGAGGACGACGGCGGACTTGTCGAGGACCTTCTGCAGGGCCGTGAGCTCGTCGCGCAGACGCGCCGCCTGCTCGTAGTCGAGTTCGGCCGCGGCCTCGGCCATCTCCTTCTTCCGTTCGCTGATGAAGCGGCCGGTGCTGCCGGACATGAAGTCGACGACGCCGCGGGCGAGCTCCCGGTGGTCCTCGATGCTGATGCTGCCCACGCACGGCGCGGAGCATTTGTCGATGTAGCCGAGCAGGCACGGGCGTCCGCTGCGTTCGGCCCGCCGGTACACGCCAGGGGTGCACGTGCGCATGGGAAACGCCTTGAGCAGGAGGTCGAGGGTCTCCCGGATCGCCCACACCTGGCCGAAGGGCCCGAAGTACCTCACTCCCTTACGGCGTTTGCCGCGGGTGATGAAGGCGCGCGGCACTTCGTCGTTCATCGTGATCGCGAGGTACGGGTAGGACTTGTCGTCGCGGAACATGACGTTGAACCGCGGGTTGTATTCGTTGATCCACGTCCACTCGAGCTGGAGCGCTTCGACCTCGGTGTCGACGACGGTCCATTCCACCGAGGCGGCGGTGTGGACCATCGTCGAGGTCCGCGGGTGGAGCCCGGCCGGGTTGGAGAAGTACGAGTTGAGCCGATTGCGGAGGTTCTTCGCCTTGCCGACGTAGATCACCCGCCGGTCGGGGTCGCGGAACTTGTACACCCCCGGGGAGGTGGGGATGCTGCCCGTGGCCGGACGATAGCTGCTCGGGTCAGCCATCGAGCATCTCTGCGAGGAAGCGCCCGGTGTGGCTCTTCGGGTTCTTCGCGACCTGTTCCGGGGTGCCCTCGGCGACGACCTGGCCGCCGCCGCGTCCGCCTTCGGGACCGAGGTCGATGACGTGGTCGGCGTTGGCGATGACGTCGAGGTTGTGCTCGATGACGATGACCGAGTTGCCCTTCTCGACGAGCCCCTGGAGGACGTGGAGGAGCTTCGAGATGTCCTCGAAGTGGAGTCCCGTCGTCGGTTCGTCGAGGACGTAGACGGTGCGGCCGCGGGAGCGCTTCTGCAGCTCCGCGGCGAGTTTGACGCGCTGCGCCTCACCGCCGGACAGGGTCGTCGCGGGCTGTCCGAGGCGGACGTAGCCGAGGCCGACGTCGACGAGCGTCGTCAGGTGCCGTGAGATCGCGGGGATCGCGGCGAAGAACTCCGCGGCCTCCTCGATGGGCATGTCGAGCACCTCGGCGATGGTCTTCCCCTTGAACGTCACCTCGAGGGTCTCCCTGTTGTACCGGGCTCCCCCGCAGACCTCGCAGGGGACGTAGACGTCGGGGAGGAAGTTCATCTCGATCTTGATCGTGCCGTCGCCGCTGCAGTTCTCGCAGCGCCCGCCCTTGACGTTGAAGGAGAAGCGGCCCGGCTGGTAGCCGCGGACCTTCGCCGACTCGGTCTCCGCGAACAGGCGGCGGATGTGGTCGAACACGCCGGTGTACGTCGCCGGGTTCGACCGCGGGGTGCGACCGATCGGGGACTGGTCGACGTGGACGACCTTGTCGAGGTTCTCCAGCCCGGTCACCCGCTTGTGCCGGCCCGGCACCCGGGAGGCCCCGTTGAGGACGTTCGCCATCTGCGTGTAGAGGATCTCGTTGACCAGCGTCGACTTGCCCGAACCCGAGACGCCCGTGACGGCGGTGAGGACGCCGAGGGGTACGGAGACGGTGATGTCGCGGAGGTTGTTCTCGCTCGCCTTCTCGACCGTGACCATCCGCTCGGGATCGATGGGCCGGCGGTGGCTGGGGATCGCGATCGCCTTGCGCCCGTCGAGGTACGCGCCGGTGATCGAACGGTCCGCGTCCTTGAGCCCGGGCACGGGACCGGAGTAGATGACCTCTCCCCCGTGTTCGCCGGCGCCGGGGCCGATGTCGACGATCCAGTCGGCGGCGGCGATCGTGTCCTCGTCGTGTTCGACGACGATGAGCGTGTTGCCGAGGTCGCGGAGTTTGATGAGCGTGTCGATGAGGCGCCGATTGTCGCGCTGGTGGAGGCCGATCGAGGGTTCGTCGAGGACGTAGAGGACGCCGACGAGCCCGGAGCCGATCTGCGTGGCCAGACGGATGCGCTGTGCCTCACCGCCGGACAGGGTGCCGGCGGCCCGGTTGAGGCTCAAGTATTCGAGTCCGACGTCGAGGAGGAAGCCGAGGCGGGCGTTGATCTCCTTCATCACCTGTGCGGCCACGGCGGCGTCGCGACCGGAGAGCTCGAGTGCGGAGAGGAAGTCGGCGGCCTCGTCGAGGGCGAGTTCGGCGACCTCGGCGATCGACCGGTCCCCGACCCTGACGGCCAGCGCTTCGGGTTTGAGACGGGTGCCGTGGCAGCTCGCGCACGGGATCTCGCGCATGTACGACTCGTAGCGCTCACGCGACCAGTCCGATTCGGTCTCGTCGTGTTTGCGCTGGATGTACTGGAAGACGCCTTCGAACCCCGTCGAGTACGTCCGCTCCCGCCCGAACCGGTTCTTGTACTTGACGTGGACCTCGTAGTCCTTGCCGGTCAGTATCGCGGTGCGCTGGGCGCTCGTGAGGTCCTTCCACGGCGTCTTGAGGGTGAAGCCGAGCTCGTTGCCGAGCCCGGTGAGCAGACGGTTGAAGTACTTCGTCACCTGTTTGCCGCCCGACCAGGGCGCGATCGCCCCCTCGCCGAGGCTGAGGTCCTCATCGGGGACGACGAGGCTCTCGTCGACCTGGAGGCGGGTGCCGATGCCGTCGCATGTCGGGCACGCGCCGAAGGGCGAGTTGAAGGAGAACGTGCGGGGTTCGATCTCGTCGATCGTCAGCGGGTGCTCGTTCGGGCACGACATGTGCTCGGAGAACGTCCGCGTCACCCCTTCGTCGACGAGGTCGACGTCGATGCGGCCGTCGGCGAGGCCGAGCGCCGTCTCGACCGAGTCGGTCAGACGCGGGCGCATGCCGTCCTTCGCGACGAGGCGGTCGACGACGACGGAGATCGTGTGCTTGTACTTCTTGTCCAGGGTCGGCGGATCGCTCAGGCTGATCTGCTCGCCGTCGACGATGGCGCGGGAGAAGCCCTTCGTCTGCAGGTCCGTGAAGAGGTCGACGAACTCGCCCTTGCGCAGCCGCACGACGGGGGCGAGGACGAGGAACTTCGTCCGCTCCGGCAGCTCGAGGAGCTGGTCGACGATCTGCTGCGGGGTCTGCTTCGTGATCACCTCGCCGCAGATCGGACAGTGCGGGACGCCGATGCGCGCCCACAGCAGGCGGAGGAAGTCGTAGATCTCGGTGATCGTGCCGACCGTCGACCGCGGGTTGCGGGAGGTCGACTTCTGGTCGATCGACACCGCCGGGGACAGTCCCTCGATGAAGTCGACGTCGGGTTTGTCCATCTGGCCGAGGAACATCCGCGCGTACGAGGACAGGGACTCGACGTAGCGGCGCTGCCCCTCGGCGAAGATCGTGTCGAAGGCCAGGGACGACTTGCCCGAGCCCGAGAGGCCGGTGAAGACGACCATCGAGTCCCGCGGCAGGGCGATCTCGACGTTCTTGAGGTTGTGCGCGCGGGCGCCTTTGACCCACAGCGTGTCGAGATGGGACACGCCGGAGGGCGTCTGAGCACTGGTCGCACTGTTCGTTCTCATCACCTGATCCACTGTATTACTCGGCCCTGACACGGGCGACTACTCCGCCCGCGCATGGGTGCTGTCGATCTCTCCGACCGCCGTGATCCGCACCACGATGTCACCGGTGTCGTCACTGGCCGCGACGTCCACCTCGGCGTCGATGGCCCAGTCGCGGTTGCCGTCTGGATCGGAGAGGATCTGCCGGACGGCCCAGACAGTCGAACCGGGAACGATGTCGATAAATTCCCGGCCGCGCGCGGCCTGGTCGATGAGGAGGTCGCCGTACTCGTCGTAGAAGTCCTCGATGGCCTCCTCCCAGGCCGCCTTGTCGAACCCGGACTCCGCGTCGAGGCGGCCGAGCTCGTCGTAGTCGCCGCGTTCGGCCAGCAGCACCCGGTGGAAGAGCGCATTGCGGATCTCGGCGGTGAAGAGCTTCGTGTTCTCCGAGAACCGACGCTCGAGGTCGGGCAGCTCCCCGAAGTCGGTGTCGGTGGGGCTCAGACCCTGCAGGGTGCGCCATTCGTCGATGAGCGAGGAGTCGGTGCGGGCCACCGTCTCCCCCAGCCATTCGATGATCTCCTGCAGCTCCTCACCGCGGCGGTCGGCGGGGACGTTGTGGGTGAGCGCCCGGTAGACGTCGGTGAGGTAGCGCAGCAGACTGCCTTCGGCACGGGCGAGCCCGTAGTAGCCGACGAACTGGGTGAAGCCCATCGCCTGCTCGATCATGTCCCGCACGATCGACTTCGGTTCGAAGTCACCGGCCCGCAGCCACGGATGGGCTGCGACGAAGTGCTCGAAGGCGGGGACGAGGATATCGGCCAGCGGCTTCGGGCCCTCGACCTCGTCGAGGATCGCCATCCTCTCCGGGTAGTCGAGTCCCTCCGCCTTGAGCTCGGCCAGGGTCTCCCGTTTGATCCGGTCGAGCTGGCCCTTGAGGATCGTGAACGGCACGGGGGTCGTCGCCTCGACGAGGGAGACGACGTCGAGCGCCCAGCTCGGCGACTCCGGGTCGAGGAGGTCGAGGCCGGCGAGGACGAACGGGGCCAGCGGCTGGTTGAGGGCGAACTGGGGGCCGAGGTCGGCGGTGGGCACGAGTTCGCCGCCGCGGGCTTCGATGAGGCCCGCATCGATGAGGGAGCGCCCGATGCGCAGGGCGGTGAGTTTGAGGTCGAGGTGGCGGTCGCGGCTCTCATGCGTCGCGTCGATGAAACGGGAGATCGTCGCGACGTCGGAGCCGGGCCGGGCGACGAGGTTGAGGATCGTCGAATGGTCGATGCGCATCCGGGAGCGCAGGGATTCGGGTTCGGACTCGATGAGCTTCGCGAAGGTCTCCTCCGACCAGCCGACGAAACCGGCGGGGGCGGCCTTCTTCTTGACCTTCTTGCGCTTCTTGTCGTCGTTGGCCGCCTTCGCCTCCGCGCGGAGGTTCTCGATGACGTGTTCGGGCGCCTGGGCGACGACGTAGCCGCGGGTGTCGAACCCGGCCCGGCCCGCCCGGCCGGCGAGCTGCTGGAACTCACGGACGCTGAGCCTGCGCATCTTGCGTCCGTCGAACTTCGTCAGGCCGGTGAGCAGGACGGTGCGGATGGGGACGTTGATGCCCACCCCGAGCGTGTCGGTGCCGGAGATGACGAGGAGGATGCCCTGCAGGGCGAGGCGTTCGACGAGGCGGCGGTACTTCGGGAGCATGCCCGCGTGGTGGACGCCGACGCCGTGGAGGAGAAGCCGGCGCAGGGTCTGACCGAAGCCCTTGGAGAACGTGAACCCCCTGATCGCCTCGGCGATGCGGGCCTTCTGATCCTTCGTGGCGAGGTCGACGGAGAGGAGGCCGGTGGCCAGATCGATGGCCCCGGACTGGGAGTAGGAGACGACGTAGACGGGGGCCTTGTCGTGGCGGATGAGGGCGCGCAGGGTGTCCGAGAGCGGCTCGGTCGAGTACTCGTAGTCGAGCGGCACGGGCCGGGACGCCGAGGTGACGACGGCGGAATCACGGCCCGTCGTGTCCTCCATGGTCCGACGGATCTCCGTCGTGTCGCCGAGGGTGGCCGACATGAGGACGAACTGCGTCTGCGGCATCTCGAGGAGGGGAACCTGCCACGCCCAGCCGCGGGTGGGGTCGGCGAAGTAGTGGAACTCGTCCATGACGACCATGCCGACGTCGAGGAGCCCGCCCTCGCGCAGGGCCTGGTTGGCGAGGATCTCCGCGGTCGCGCAGATGACGGGGGCGTCCCCGTTGACGGTCGTGTCACCGGTGATCATGCCGACGTTCTCTGCACCGAAGGCGTCGACGAGGGCGAAGAACTTCTCACTGACGAGCGCCTTGAGCGGGGCCGTGTAGTAGGCCCGGATGCCGCGGGTGAACGAGGCGTAGAGCGCGAAGAGGGCGACGAGCGACTTCCCCGAACCGGTCGGGGTCGCGACGATCGTGTTGTCCCCGGTGACGATTGCGAGCATCGCCTCCTCCTGCGCCGGGTAGGGTGTGATGCTGAGCGCACGGCAGTACTCGGCGAACGCTTCGACGATCGTGTCCTCGTCGGCGAACTCCGCCGGAATCTCCTGCAACCTCGTCACGATGATGCACAGACCTTTCGCTTTAGACTGATGTCCATCCTATTCAACGAACCCCAGGAGTGTGAGATGCCGGTATTCGCCGTCACCTATGTCTACGGCCCCGATACGGAGACCCGGATGGAGCACCGGCCCGCCCACCGGCAGTGGCAGGCCGAGCAGAACGCCGCGGGCGTCATCCTCGCTTCGGGTCCACTCGATGAGACACCGCAGCCCGGCGGCCTGCTCATCGTCTCCGCGGAGGACCCTGATGCCGTCGCGCAGCTGCTGACCGGGGATCCGTATCACCGGATCGGCGTCATCGAGGCGACGCACATCCGGGAGTGGACCCCGGTGTACGGGCCCTTCGCCCAGGGCTGAGCCGACTCCCCTCGACGACGTGGGGGGGAGGCTCGTTGAGCCGCCCGCGCACTGTCATGTCCGGATGCAGGGTGCCGATCAGCTCTCGGTGCCCTGGGAGGCCTCAGATTCCTGCGGGCCCTGATCGCGGAAGGACTTGCCGTCCCTCTTCATCTTGATCAGCGAGGCGATCGTCGCCACGGCCATGGCCACGACGATGAACGTCAACGACAGCCAGGTCGGCACCTCGGGCACGACCTTGCCCCACTGCAGCCACGAGACGTCCGTCTCGTGGAGGGCGGTGATGAAGAGCTTGACGCCGATGAACGCGAGGATCGCGGCGATGCCGTAGTGGAGGTAGACGAGTTTGTCGACGAGCCCGCCGAGGAGGAAGTAGAGCTGACGCAGACCCATGAGGGCGAACACGTTGGCGGTGAAGACGAGGAACGGCACCTGGGTGACGCCGAAGATCGCCGGGATCGAGTCGAGCGCGAACATCACGTCGGTCGAGCCGATGGCGAGGAAGACGATGAACATGGGCGTCCAGTACTTCGTGCCGTCGATGTCGACGCGCAGCTTGTTGCCGTGGTACTCGTCGATGATGTTCATCCGCTTGCGGAGGAAGCGGATGAGGAAGTTCTCGCCGTCGCCTTCGTCCTCGCTGCTGAAGGCCTGCCGGTAGGCGACGAAGAGGAGGAAGATGCCGAAGATGAAGAACACCTCGACGAAGGCGCTGATGATCGCCGCACCCGCGAGGATGAAGAGCCCGCGGAAGATGATGGCGATGATGATGCCCACCATGAGGACTTCCTGCTGGTACTTCCGGGGGACCTGGAAGCTGCCCATGATGATGATGAAGACGAAGAGGTTGTCGACGCTCAGAGAGTATTCGAGCAGCCAGCCGGTGAGGAACTCGCTGCCGTGCTGGGCGTCGCCGATCCAGAACAGAGAGGCGCCGAAGATGAGTGCGAGCGAGACGTAGAACACGACCCACAGGGTCGCCTCCCGCATCGAGGGAACGTGGGGGCGTTTGAAGACGAGGAGCACGTCGAAGATGAGGATCGCGACGATGATGATCCCCGAGGTGATCATGAACCACGGCGGAATGACGGCCCCGCTCGACGCTGCGGTGCTGCCGCCCGCGGCGAGGGTGGAGGACAGGATATCCATGGATGCCTTTCGTGATGACGGTGTGGTGTACCCGTGCCGAAAGTCTCTCCCACGCTGTGTCCGCTTGCTCAGCGGCGGCGTGCGCTCCGCGCCCGGACCCTGAAGGCGGGTCGTGGTGACGAGCGCGGATGGACGGGATACTCCCTTTCGCCAGCCACACCAGTATAGTCGCCTTGCCGTGTCCGCCGGTGCACTGCGGCGGACTCAGGCGTGGCCGACCTCCTTCATGGCCCGCAGCTCCTTCTTGAGGTCGGAGAGTTCGTCGCGCAGACGGGCCGCGAGTTCGAACTGGAGTTCCGCGGCCGCGGCATGCATCTGCGTGGTCAGCGACTCGATGAGCTCGGTGAGGTCGGCGGCCGGCGGGCGCAGAGAGGTGCCGCCGGAGGCGGCTTGGCGCTGTTCGTCGGTGAGAGTCGAGTTGTACCCGCGCTTGCCCTTGCCGTAGTCGAACTCCGTGAGCAGTTCGCGGGTGTCGGCGTCCTCGCGCTGGAGGCGTTCGGTGATGTCGGCGATCTTCTTCACCAGCGGCGCCGGGTCGATGCCGTTCTCTTCGTTGTACGCGATCTGGATCTCGCGCCGGCGGTTCGTCTCGTCGATCGCCTCCCGCATCGACCGGGTGATCGTGTCGGCGTACATGTGGACCTCACCGTGGACGTTGCGGGCCGCGCGACCGATCGTCTGGATGAGCGAGGTCGTCGACCGGAGGAAGCCCTCCTTGTCGGCGTCGAGGATCGCGACGAGGGAGACCTCCGGGAGGTCGAGCCCCTCACGGAGGAGGTTGATGCCGACGAGGACGTCGAACTCGCCGGCGCGCAGCTCGGTGAGGAGTTCGACGCGGCGCAGGGTGTCGACGTCGGAGTGGAGGTACTGGACGCGGACGTCGTGTTCGAGGAGGTAGTCGGTGAGATCCTCGGCCATCTTCTTCGTCAGCGTCGTCACGAGCACGCGTTCGTTGCGGTCCACGCGGGTGCGGATCTCGTCGAGGAGGTCGTCGATCTGACCCTTCGTCGGTTTGACGACGACCTCGGGGTCGACGAGGCCGGTCGGGCGGATGATCTGCTGGACGGTGCCCTCGGCCCGGTCGAGTTCGAAGTCGCCGGGGGTCGCCGAGAGGTACACGGTCTGCCCGACCCGCTCCCGGAACTCGTCGAACTTCAGGGGCCGGTTGTCCATCGCGCTCGGCAGCCGGAAGCCGTGTTCGACGAGGGTGCGTTTGCGGGACATGTCACCTTCGTACATGCCGCCGATCTGGGGCACCGTGACGTGCGACTCGTCGACGACGAGGAGGAAGTCCTCAGGGAAGTAGTCGAGCAGGCAGTTCGGCGCAGAGCCTGCCGGGCGACCGTCGATGTGACGGGAGTAGTTCTCGATGCCCGAGGTGAAGCCCATCGACTCCATCATCTCGAGGTCGTAGCTCGTGCGCATCTTCAGCCGCTGCGCTTCGAGGAGCTTGTTCTGGGCCTCGAACTCGCTGAGCCGGGACTGCAGTTCGTCCTCGATCTCGCTGATCGCCCGCCCCATGCGGTCCTCGCCGGCGACGTAGTGGGAGGCGGGGAAGACGTGGATGGTGTCCTCGTCGCGGATGATCTCCCCGGTCAGCGGGTGCAGGGTCTGGAGGGATTCGATCTCGTCGCCGAAGAACTCGATGCGCAGGGCGAGCTCCTCGTACTGCGGGATGATCTCCACGGTGTCCCCGCGCACGCGGAAGGTGCCACGCGTGAACGCCATGTCGTTGCGGGAGTACTGCATCGAGACGAATCGCTTGAGGAGTTCGTCGCGATCGCATTCCTGCCCTTTGTGCAGGGTGACCATGCGGTCGACGTACTCCTCCGGGGTGCCGAGGCCGTAGATGCACGAGACCGTCGAGACGACGACGACGTCGCGGCGGGTGAGCAGGGAGTTCGTCGCCGAATGCCGCAGCCGTTCGACCTCGTCGTTGATCGACGAGTCCTTCTCGATGAACGTGTCCGTCTGCGGGACGTACGCCTCGGGCTGGTAGTAGTCGTAGTAGGAGACGAAGTATTCGACGGCGTTGTTCGGCAGAAGCTGCCGGAACTCGTTGGCCAGCTGGGCGGCGAGGGTCTTGTTCGGCGCCATGATGAGGGTGGGCCGCTGGACCTGTTCGATGAGCCACGCGGTCGTCGCGGACTTGCCGGTGCCGGTCGCGCCGAGGAGGACGATGTCGCGCTCTCCGGATTCGAGTCGTTCGGAGATCTCCTCGATCGCGGTGGGCTGGTCGCCGGAGGGCGAGTATTCGGAGACGACCTCGAACGGGGCCACCGTGCGAGTGACGTCCGGGCGGTGCCCGATCGCGGGCAGGGGACGTGATGAGCTCATGGGACCAGACTAGACCTCGGCCCTGACACGGGACTCAGAGGACCGGGCTCACGTGCCGATCCGGACTTCGAGGTCGACGGGCAGACCGGGGTCGGCATTCGCATGTCTGGAGATCGCACCGGTATCGGCACCGACGTCGGCAGTGGACTCCGGACCCCCGTCGGGCCCGGTGGCTGCGGCCCCCTCGGCGACCGGCGGGAAGCCGAGCGCGCTCAATCGCGGTGAGAGCGTCTCAGCGGTGGAGGCGTCGGGAACCGAGATCTCGAGCCGGATCGGCCCGGTCGGCGAACCGTCCACCGAGGTGATCGGGAACTCCTCGCCGGTCCCGTGGCGCAGCTTCGCGATGAGCCGCTCGACATCCCCGTCACGGCGGCCGCCGAGGTGCGAGCCGGCGTCACCCGCCTCCGCTCGTGTCGCCTCCGCCTCGCGGCGTGCCGGCCGAGCGGCGGCGAGGTTGGCGGCGAACGGCGCCAGGCGGTCGGTCCACAGCCGGTCGACGAGCACCGCGGTCGCGTCCACGGTGCCCGTGTTGGCGACGATGACGTCGCACGCGGCCCGTCGCTGTGCGTCGTCGGCCTGCCGGGCGATGCGGGTCTCGGCGTCGGTCCGGTCCATGCCGCGGGTCGCGACGAGACGCTCGAGCCGCACCTCGGCGGGCACGTCGACGAGGAGGCTGAGATGGTAGCCGACCTCCATATGGTTCTCGACGAGGAGGGGGACGTCGTGGACGACCACCTCGGCGGTGGAGGCAGCGAAGCGCTCGGCGGTCCGGTCCCGGATGACAGGATGCATGAGGGCGCCGAGGCGAGACGTGGATTCGGGGTCGGCGAAGGCGACGGCCGCGAGGGCGGCCCGGTCGAGTCCCCCGTCGGCGGCGATGATGTCATCTCCGAACGCCTCGGCGAGGACGTCGAGCATCGGCTCCCCGGGGGCCACGACCTCGCGGGCGATCGCATCCGCGTCGATGATCTCCGCTCCCCGGTCGGCGAGCAGGCCTGCCACCGTCGATTTGCCCGCTCCGATTCCCCCGGTCAGTCCGATCCTCAGCATGGGGCCAGCTTAGTCACCGACCGGCACGCAGCGAGCGGTCGGCTCACTGGGCGAGGCCGAACACGACGACGCCGTCGCCGGAGAACACCGGCGGGCCGACCGCCTCGGTGAGGAGCCCTTCGAGCTGACCGTCTCCTCCGGTGGCCAAGGGCGATTCGGGGGCGATGACGATGAAGTCGACGCCGTCGGCACGCAGGGACTCGATGCCGGAGACCACGGCGGGGTCGTCGGCCGACGGCAGGGGTGCGCCGTTGAAGACGCTGCCGCGCAGCGCCGTGTCGAGGCCGTCCTCGGGGGCCGCGTAGGTCACGGGCGAGCCGGGGGCCGAACCGATGAAGTAGCCGCCGGTCTCCTGGTACCGGAATCCGCTCACCGCCTGCCACACCATCGCTTCGTCCGCGTGCGGTTCGGCCCAGGCCAGCGGGCGCGGGAGGGTCTTGACGACGGAGCCCTCCGGGATCACCTCGGCGACCGTCGAGCGGTAGAACTCGGGGACGTAGACCTCACGGGTCGGCTGGACGCCGGGGAGGACGACGACCGCCGAGACGCCGAGGAGGCAGAGCAGGGCGATGCCGCGCGGAGTCCGTCGCCTCTCGAGCGCCCATTGGAGTCCGCAGCCGAGGATAGCGAACAGGGCGATCGTCGAATGGAGGACGAGGCGCATGGGCAGGACGTTGTTGAGCACGGGGATCGCTTCGACGAGTGCGAAGGGACCGGTGGGCAGCAGGATCGACCCGCCCAGCAGCACGGGCGAACCGAGCGAGAGGAGGAAGACGAGGGTGCCGGTCACGGCGGCCACGCGCACGGGGATCCGCCACTGCGTCGTCCGGCCGAGGGTGAGGACGATGAGCAGCGCCGCGAGGAGGGCGGGGATGCCGACGTAGGCGCCGATCTCGGCGGTGTCGATGTCCATGACCCGGCGCAGCGGGGATTCGCCGGTGCCGAGCAGGGTCGGTCCGGCGGGGATGACGAGGTCGAGGATGTCGGTGTTCCACACCCCGTGCGGGCGGATGGCGCCTGCCGGCGCGTTGGGTCCGGTCATCGTGATGAGCAGCGGCAGGGCGCACAGGAGGGCGATCCCGGCGCCGAGGAGGCCGCCGGCTCCCAGCCGCAGCCAGCCGGCCCGTGAGAGCAGCCTGCGGCCGCAGAGGACGAGGCCGACCATGAAGCAGAGGTAGGCGATGAACGTGCCGGCGAGCACCTCGGTGGAGACGTAGAACTGGAAGGCGAGGACGAGACCGAGGGCGAGGCTGAGCAGCCAGAAACGGCGGCCGCGGGGACGGCCCGAGCGCGGACCCGCCAGGAGCGCGAGGACGAGGGCTGCGACGAGCGGCGGGGTGATCGCGAACGCGAGGTTGGGGTGGCCGGAGAGCTGGGCGACCGTGTAGCTGGAGAACCCGACGCCGGCGGCCGCGGTGAAGGCGGGCGCCCGGCGGAGGAAGCGGGTGAAGAGCACCGCGGTGGCCAGCGAGGTGAGGACGGGGATGGCGAGGATGAGGACGTTGTAGGAGATCACCGGTCCCGCCACCCAGGTGAGCGGGGCCAGGAGGATCGCGATGCCGGTCAGGGAGGTGTTCCAGGCGCCGTTGACTCCCCCGCCGAGGGCGTTCATCGCTTCGGTGTAGAGGAACCCCTCGTTCGCCGCGACCCCGTCGCCGAATCCGAGGTGGCCGGCGAGCACCTCGGCGCCGTGGCCGAGCCACCAGATGAAGAGCGAGGAGTCGTCGTTGCCGGCGTAGACCTGGCCGCCCGGATCGGCGGCGACGCCCCCGAAGACGCTGACGCTGGCGAGGGTGAGCAGGAGGGCGTACCACGCCCACGGTCGGATGCGCGCATATGCAAAGGGCTCCCGGTCGGTCGACCGGGAGCCCTTCACAGCGCTGATGTCAGCTGCCTGCAAGCTTCTCACGCAGAGCTGCGAGTGCTTCGTCGCTGGCGAGCGTGCCCTCGTCGCCCGACTCCTCGGAGGAGAAGGACCCGGTGGCGGGAGCGGCGTCGGAGCCGGTGTCCGCGGCGCCGGCTTCTGCGTCGGCAGCGATGGCCTTCGCGACCTGCTTCTTGTGCTCTTCCCAACGCGTCTGGGCGGCGGCGTACTGCTGCTCCCAGACCTCGCGCTGCGCCTCGAAGCCTTCGATCCACTCGTTGGTCTCGGGGTCGAAGCCTTCGGGGTACTTGTAGTTGCCGTCCTCGTCGTACTCCTGCGGCATGCCGTAGAGAGCCGGGTCGAGGAACTCCTCGGCCTCGGGGTCGACGCCTTCGTTCGCCTGCTTGAGCGAGAGCGAGATGCGGCGGCGTTCGAGGTCGATGTCGATGACCTTGACGTAGATGGTCTCGTCGACGGAGACGACCTGCTCGGGCAGGTCGACGTGGCGCACGGCGAGCTCGGAGATGTGGACGAGGCCCTCGATGCCGTCCTCGACGCGGACGAACGCGCCGAACGGAACGAGCTTGGTGACCTTGCCGGGCACGATCTGGCCGATCACGTGGGTGCGCGCGAAGTGCTGCCACGGATCTTCCTGCGTCGCCTTGAGCGAGAGCGAGACGCGCTCACGGTCCATGTCGACGTCGAGGACCTCGACGGTGACCTCGTCACCGACGGTGACGACCTCACCCGGGTGATCGATGTGCTTCCAGGACAGCTCCGAGACGTGCACGAGTCCGTCGACACCACCGAGGTCGACGAAGGCACCGAAGTTGACGATCGAGGACACGACGCCGGGACGGACCTGGCCCTTCTGCAGGGTCTGCAGGAAGTCGTGGCGGACCTCGGACTGGGTCTGCTCGAGCCAGGCGCGGCGCGAGAGGACGACGTTGTTGCGGTTCTTGTCGAGTTCGATGATCTTCGCCTCGACCTGCTGCCCGATGTAGGGGGCGAGGTCGCGGACGCGACGCATCTCGACGAGCGAGGCGGGGAGGAAGCCGCGCAGGCCGATGTCGACGATCAGGCCGCCCTTGACGACCTCGATGACGGTGCCGGTGACGACGCCGTCCTCTTCCTTGATCTTCTCGATGTCGCCCCAGGCGCGCTCGTACTGCGCACGCTTCTTCGACAGCATGAGGCGGCCCTCTTTGTCCTCCTTCTGGAGAACGAGTGCCTCGATGGGGTCCCCGACCTCGACGACTTCGCCGGGATCGACATCGTGCTTGATGGAGAGTTCACGCGAAAGGACGACGCCTTCCGTCTTGTATCCGATGTCGACGAGGACCTCGTCGCGATCGACCTTGACGACGGTGCCTTCGACGATGTCGCCATCGTTGAAGTACTTGATCGTCTCGTCGACGGCGGCGAGGAAGTCCTCAGCGGTTCCGATGTCATTGACAGCGACCTGCTTCGGCTGCACCGATTCCGGCGTGGTGGTGGTCATATAGGTAGGGACTCCGATGGAATTGTGTCCCGGATCCGATACCCTTGGGGTGCTTGCACAGCCTGTGGGAGTCGCATCCGGTCTCGATTACGATTATGGACTCGTATGCATACGCACATACGGTTGTCAATACTAGCATCATTCAGGGCGTGAATGCACCCTCGGGATCCGAGGAGATCTGCCCCTCGATTCGCGGAGGACTCATGAGCGACGGAAGCTATTCGACCGAGGTCATCAGCGGGGGGTATCTGCCCATCGACGAAGAGGCGTCGGTGCGGGCCAACCGCAGCTATTGGGACAACTCCGCCGAGGAGTACCTCGCCGAGCACGGCAGCTTCCTCGGCGCCTCCGACTTCATGTGGTGTCCCGAGGGGATCCACGAATCCGACGTCCACCTCCTCGGCGACGTCGCCCGCCGCCAGATCCTCGAGGTCGGGTGCGGGGCCGGGCAGTGTTCACGGTGGCTGGCCGAGGAGGGGGCGATCGCCACGGGCGTCGACCTGTCCGCAGGCATGCTCGAGCAGGCGTCCCGGCTGCAGCGGGAGAATCCGCTGTCCGCCGAGGCGACTCCCCCGACCTTCGTCCGCGCCGACGCCCGGTCCCTGCCGTTCGCCTCGAACAGCTTCGACATCGCGTTCTCCGCGTACGGTGCGCTGCCGTTCGTCAAGGACGCCGAGGTGGTGCTCGCCGAGGTGGCCCGCGTCGTCCGTCCAGGCGGGAAGTGGGTGTTCTCCACGACGCATCCGATGCGCTGGATGTTCCCCGACGTGCCCGGCGAATCGGGTCTGACGGTCGAGTACTCGTACTTCGACCGTACCCCGTACGTCGAGATCGGTGCCGACGGCCAGCCCGTCTACGCCGAGCACCACCGGACGATGGGCGACTGGGTGAGCCTGCTCGTGGCTGCAGGTTTCCGCATCGATTCGGTCACCGAGCCCGAGTGGCCGGAGTCGAACCAGACGGCGTGGGGCGGCTGGTCTCCCCTGCGCGGCGCGCTCATGCCCGGCACCGTCATCTTCTCGACCACCCTCCCCGACGCCTGAGCCGCGCGGCCTGTGGCGTGCGGCAATCGACGCGCGCGGACAGGTGACGCGCAGGGTCAGGTGACGCGCAGGGGGCCGGCCACCTCGGCGACGTCACCCTCGTTCAAGCCGGAGCGCACATTTCGACGCGTCGAGCGCAAGCCCCGTCTCGTTCAAGCCGGCCAGCACTTTTTGAACGTTCCTCGCTTCGATAAGTGGCGGCCGGCTTGAGCGAGCGCGCGAAACCAACGACCGTTCAGCCCGGGGTTCTCCCTAATTCTCAGGATGCCCAACACCAGCGGGTATTCCCCGGCGAACCGCGTCATCGGACTCTGCGGAACCTCTCCTCAGCTCGGCGACGACAGACGCTGCCACGTCCGTTGCCATGTCCAGCACGCGCCTGCAGCTCTCCAGATGCCAGACACGGAGTCGGTCGTTGAGATTCCCTGCCAGAAGCGGGCCGGCGACGAACAAGCCCGGGGCAGCGCGAAATCCTTCGTCGACGACGAAACCGTGATGTGACGATGCGACCGTGACGATGTCTCTCTGCTGCAGCCTGCGCAGCAACGGGTCACTCGTGTTCGCGAGGCTTTCGAAGCCGCTGCAGTTGACGATGAGTCCGAAAGTCTTCTCCAGCTCCCACGTCTCCGCGTTGTCGTCGTCCGTGACAGTGACGATCCAACCATTCTGTGTCGCAGAGGAATGGACGAACCTGCCGGTGACGACTTCGATGCGATGACGCGCAAGGAGATCGGCGGCCACTCGTTGGTAGTCCCCTCCCGTGGGCCGGGAGAACCTGTTGATGAGGTTGCCGTGAACGTGGACGAAAATCAGTTGTTCGCTCAGCGACAGGCGATCGATCGCGGAATCGACGAGTCGTTTGAGCTCGGGCACGGTGTCCTGCTCGGAGTAGCCCGCTCCGATCGCTTCAATCACATCGGCTTCGACTCCGGCGTAGATGCCAGCCGATGTCAGCGCCTCATCTGTCGTCGTTGCAAGGTAGCGTGCGAGCCGGCGGGAGCGGTATTCTCCCGTGCGGTCCGGTCGAACGCTCCAGGTGTTCGGCGTGCCATGTGGGGCAAGCACAATGACCCGGCGGTCCCACGGTGAGGCGAAGTTCCACCGGTGAACGGCGTGCAGCAGCTCCAGAGCATCAGCGTTCGCTCCGACGATGAGAACATCGCGACTGGCTTCCGGCGGTAAGGACACCATGTGCGAACGGAAGCTGTCGAGCAGTTCGTCCAGGTCGCCCGCGTGAGTGTCTTCGATCAGCAGACCTACGCCCCCTTCGCTGAATTCGTGGGCAAGGGCGCGCTTCGGTGGACTGCCGAGAGCAAGGACGACAACTCGAGACGTGATGACGAATTCTTCGTCCGACGTGCGGACAGTGACCGAGGACATTCCCTCGCGGCGATACAGATCGCATGCTTCACCCTGGATCTCCACCACCTCGACGTCCGAAGCCTCCGAGATCGCCGCGCGCACTCGAGCGTCGAAGAAGATCCCGAACAGGCGTCTGGGCACGAACAGGCTCTCCCAATCACCTCGTCGAATCTCCGACGCGTGCTCATCGACCCAGGCCTGTGAGATGCGGAGTCGCCCTGCAAGGATGTCGTCCGTGCGCTCGGACAACCACGTGACGAACTCTGATAGCAGGTCCGCAGGCAGGAAGTCGCGCAGAGGCGTGACGATGAGAGACGAACTGCCGCTGCGGGTGCTGCCGTACGGAACGCCCCCGTAGTGATCGCCACTGCGCTCGACGACTGCTACGCGCAGGACAGACGCCTGGGGGCGGGCAGCCTGGTGCTCGGAGAGGAGCTCAAGCAGAGTCGACGAGCCGGCGATTCCGGCGCCGATGATGACGACATCGAAAGCGGTGTGGGAGTGAGCGGTCACGAGCGGTCCTTGTGGTGCTTGAGGTCCTTGCGGTCTCCGATATTCGGAGCCGCACAGAGGGGATACCTGCGAGGGATGCTACTCCTGTCGGACCGGCAGTGGAATGCCGCACGCACAGCCTTCGAAGTTTCTCCGGGGGATCGCAGGAGCTCAACTTTGCCCGTCAATCTCATCAACGGCCCCCGGCTTGTTCGAGCGCGCACCGCGAACCGCCCTCAGTGCGCGGCGGCGTGCCAGGAGATGCCGGTGCCGACGTTGACGTCGAGGGGAACGTCGAGTTCGAAAGCCGAACCCATCTCCTCGGTGACGATCGCCTTGACCTCGTCCGCCTCCTCGGGGTGGAGGTCGACGATGATCTCGTCGTGGACCTGCAGCAGCATCCGGGAGCGGAAGCCCTCAAGGCGGTCGGCGACCTTGAGCATCGCGATCTTCATGATGTCGGCGGCCGAGCCCTGGATCGGGGCGTTGAGCGCGGCCCGCTCGGCCATCTCCCGCAGCTGCCGCCGGTCGCTGTGCAGCGCCGGCAGATACCGGCGACGACCCATGATCGTCTCCGTGTACCCCTTCTCCCTCGCCTGGTCGACGATGTCGTCGAGGTAGTCCTTGACCGCGCCGAAGCGCTCGAAGTACTGGTCCATGAGGTCGCGGGCCTCGTCGACGCCGATCGCGAGCTGCCGGGAGAGCCCATACGCGGAGAGGCCGTAGACGAGCCCGTACGACATCGCCTTGACCTTCGAGCGCATGCCCGCGTCGACCTCGTCGATGCCGACCCCGAAGACCTTCGACCCGACGTACGAGTGGAGGTCCTCGCCGTCCTTGAACGCCTGGATGAGCGCGGCATCGCCGGAGAGGTGCGCCATGATCCGCATCTCGATCTGCGAATAGTCGGCGGTGAGGAGCAGTCCGCCTTCGACCTGCGGGTCGGCGACGAAGATCTCCCGGATCCGCCGGCCCGACTCGGTGCGCACGGGGATGTTCTGCAGGTTCGGGTCGAGTGAGGACAGCCGCCCGGTGGCCGCGACCGTCTGCTGGTACGTCGTGTGGATGCGGCCGTCCTCGGCCACCGTCTTGCCGAGGCCGACGACGGTCTGCTTGAGCTTCGTCGCATCCCGGTGGGCGAGAAGATGCTGGAGGAACGGATGCTCGGTCTTGACGTAGAGCTCGGCCAGCGCCTCGGCGTCGGTGGTGTACCCGGTCTTCGTCCGCTTCGTCTTCGGCATGTCGAGTTCGTCGAAGAGCACCGTCTGCAGCTGCTTCGGGGATCCGAGGTTGACCTCGTGCCCGATCGCCTCGTACGCGAGTTCGGCACTCGCCTCTGCCTGCTTCGTGAAGTCCTCGACGAGCTGGGCGAGCCCGTCCTCGTCGATCGCGATGCCGGCGATCTCCATCGCCGCGAGCACGGGCACGAGCGGCAGTTCGATGTCGCGGTAGACCTGGGTCATGTCCGCCTCGTCGATGGCGGTGGCGAGGACCTCGTGGACTTCGAGGAGGGCGGCCGCGTTCGCCCCATGGGTGCGCGCGGTCGCCTCGGTGTCGAGGTCGAGCGCGAGCTGACCGTCCTTCGCTTCCCCGGCTTCGAGTTCGATGCCGGCGCGCTCGACGGCGATGTCGCGCAGTTCGTAGCTGCGCTGATCGGGCACGAGCAGGTAGGCGGCCAGGGCGGTGTCCCCGGCGACGTCGGTGAGATCGATCCCCACCGACCGCAGCGCTTTGAGCTGGAGCTTCGAGGAGTGGAAGATGAGCGCGGAGCTGCGCAGAGCCTCACCGAGGGCGGCGAGTTCGTCCTCGCTCGCCTCGTGGAGGTCGACGACCGAGGCGGTGCCCGGCTGGGCGGAGACGGCGAGGAAGCGGATGTCGCCGTGACCGAGTTCGTACGTGCCGTCGGAGTCGAGGGCGAGGACGTCCGCCTCGGCGATGGAGTCGATGAGGGTGGGCACGTCGACGGTGACGATCTCGATGTCACGGGCCGGTGCCGAGGCGGTCGCCTCCGCGGTCCCGGCGTCACCGAAGGCGGCCGCCCACCGTTTGCCGAGGGCCTGGAACTCGAGCTGGTCGAAGAGGCTCGCCAGCTCCGCGGGATCGCCCTGCCCCCACCGGAGGTCGGAGTAGTTCAGGCCGAGGTCGACATCGTCGATGAGCCGGTTGAGCCGGTAGTTGCGTTCGACGTCGCCGAGGTGGTCGCGCAGCTTCTCCCCGACCTTCCCGCCGATCTCGTCGGCATGGGCGAGGACGCCGGGCAGGTCGCCGTGGGCGTTGAGCCACTTCGCGGCGGTCTTGTCCCCCACTCCGGGCACACCGGGAAGGTTGTCGGCCTTCTCCCCCACGAGGGCGGCGAGCCCGCGATAGTTGGCGGGAGTGACCGCGTACTTCTCCTCGATCGCGGCCGGCGTCATCCGCACGAGGTCGCTCACGCCGCGCTTCGGGTAGAGGACCGTCACGGCGTCGGTGGCGAGCTGGAACGAGTCCTTGTCCCCGGTCATCACCTCGACGTCCGCACCGGCCTCGCGTCCGAGGCGGGCCATCGTCGCCAGCGCATCGTCGGCCTCATAGCCCTCCTTCGTCACGACCCGGATGCCCATCGCGGTGACGACGTCCTTGATGAGGTCGATCTGCGGGTGGAACTCGGGCGGAGTCTTCGCCCGTCCCGCCTTGTACTCGGGGTACTCCTCGAGGCGGAAGGTCTCCCGGCCCAGGTCGAAGGCGACGGCGACGTGGCTCGGCGACTCGTCGCGGAGGACGTTGATGAGCATCGAGACGAAGCCGAAGATCGCGTTCGTCGTCTGACCGGTGCTCGTCGCGAAGTTCTCCGCCGGCAGGGCGTGGAAGGCCCGGTAGGCAAGGGAGTGACCGTCGATGAGCAGGAGGGATTCGTTAGCGTGACTCACATGCAATAGCCTAGCGTTCATCACGGACATGAAGGAGATCGATGGTGGTTCCGCACGCAAGCCTCACCGAGGAGACGACCGAAGCCGAGGCTCTCGGCATGCTCGAGCAGATCAACGCCGGCGGCGCCGGCGGGGGACTCGCGAACCGGATGGGCATCGTCTTCACCGGCATCGGCTACGACTGGATGAGCGCCACCGTTCCGGTCGAGGGCAACACGCAGCCGATGGGCCTCTTCCACGGCGGCGGCCACGTCGTCCTCGCCGAGTCGCTGGCCTCGATGCATTCGTTCCTCACCAGCGGCGGGAAGAATGTCGTCGGCGTCGATCTCAACGCGACTCATCTGCGGGCGATGCGCGGTGAGCTCGTCACCGGGCGCGCCGAGGTGCTCCACCGCGGCCGCACCCTGATGTCCCATGAGGTGCGGATGACCGATGAGGAGGGCAGGCTGCTCTCGATCGTGCGGATCACGAACATGATCCTCGCGTCGAAGGCCTGATCCCCGCCGAGGCGGTAACGGGCAGAAATGAGTCCCCCGCCGAGGCGGTGGTGGGCAGAGAAGAGCCCCGCTCCCGGATTCCGGGGCGGGCCTCTTCTCTGTCTGCGGGCGCTCAGTCCTTCTTCGCGCCGATCTGCTTGAGCACGGTCTCGGCGACTTCGCGCATGGTCAGACGGCGGTCCATCGAGGTCTTCTGGATCCACCGGAAGGCCTCGGGCTCGCTCAGACCCATCGAGGTCTGCAGGAGGCTCTTGGCGCGTTCGACGAGCTTGCGGGTCTCGAAGCGCTCGGTGAGGTCGGAGATCTCGGATTCGAGCGAGCTGATCTCCGCGTGGCGCGAGAGCGCGATCTCGAGAGCGGGGATGAGGTCGGCCGAGGTGAAGGGCTTGACGACGTAGGCCATCGCACCGGCGTCGCGGGCGCGTTCGACGAGTTCCTTCTGCGAGAACGCGGTGAGGAGGACGACGGGGGCGATGCGGGCCTTGGCGATGCGTTCGGCGGCGGCGATGCCGTCGAGGATCGGCATCTTGATGTCCATGACGACGAGGTCGGGGCGCAGCTCTTCGGCCAGGCGGATGGCCGATTCGCCGTCGGCGGCTTCGCCGACGACGTCGTAGCCGACTTCGCGCAGCATCTCGACGATGTCGAGTCGGATCACGGCCTCGTCTTCGGCCACGACGACGCGGCGGACGGGCACGGATTCATCTGAGGTGGGTTGTTCGCTGTTGGAAAGCACGGCACCAGTCTAGACCAGGCCAGGCCGGCCCATCGCCGGATTCTCCTGTGAGGAGAGCCACCAGGGGCCAAGGCATCCTGGGTGCCGGGGATTGGGCATGAGCCGAGGCCTGTCGTAGAGTTAACGGTGTCGTCGGCATCGTCCGACGGCGAGCCGGATTGGCGGAATCGGTAGACGCGGCGCACTCAAAATGCGTTGTCGAAAGACGTGTGGGTTCGAGTCCCACATCCGGTACTCATCTCAAGCGCAGCGCCCGTGGTGCTGCGCTTCTTCTGTCTCAGCCTGGTTATCCGGCATGCAGTACACCGCGATCCGGATCGCGGTGTACTGCAACGTGCGGAGACCACTGCCAGGCGACCGTGTGCGGCGCGGGACGACACACGGTGGGGGCCGATTGAGTGATTCGCCGAGTCGTAGTGTAGATTCGGTGACGTACACCACGCGGGTGTAGTTCATCGGTAGAATGAGACCTTCCCAAGGTCTAGAGGCGGGTTCGACTCCCGTCACCCGCTCTCAGGCCACTGGCCTCTCTGTACCCCGCCGGGCAATGCCCATCTACGGGCGCTTGTGCGCCCACCAGACGGCGGTCTCGACGTGATTGCCACCCGCGAGAGGGCGCAGAACAGTCGCCTGCAAGGGGCGTTCTCGACACAGTGAAGCGGCCGCCGGCGTGATCGCCGGCGGCCGCTTCATCTCCGCTGTGGGTCTCAGCTGCGGATGCTCTCCCGAGCGGGAGACGCCTCGGATGCGGCCTCAGCTCTAGCGGACTTGGCCGCGGTGCTGTTCGCACCGTCCGCCTCGGCAGAAGCAACTTTCGCCCCGGCGGAAGCGGCGTCCACCTCGGCGACGGTGCCCTCCGCATCCTCATCGTTCACGGGAACATACCCGTTGACGCGCTTCGCGCCGTAGCGGGCGACATCGAGGATGCCGTGGCGCTTGGCGACGATCGCGGGGATGAGCGCCTGACCGGAGACGTTGAGTGCAGTGCGGCCCATGTCGACGATCGGCTCGATCGCGAGCAGCAGACCCACACCCTCGAGCGGCAGGCCCAGGGTCGAGAGCGTGAGGGTGAGCATGACGGTCGCCCCGGTGGTCCCGGCCGTCGCGGCGGAGCCGATGACGGAGACGAAGATGATGAGCAGGTACTGGATGGGTCCGAGCTCGATGCCGAAGAACTGGGCGACGAAGACCGCGGCGATGGCCGGGTAGATGGCCGCGCAGCCGTCCATCTTCGTCGTCGACCCGAAGGGCACGGCGAAGGCCGCATACCCCTGCGGGACGCCGAAGTTGTCGGTGGCGACCTTCTGCGTCACCGGCATCGTGCCGATCGAGGACCGGGAGACGAAGCCCATCTGCGTCGCCGGCCACACGCCAGAGAAGTACTGGCGCACGGAGAGCCCGTTGAGCTTCGCGAGGCTCGGGTAGACGACGAAGAAGACGATCGCGAGTCCGATGTAGACGGCGACGACGAACCACAGCAGCGAGCCCATCGTCGACCAGCCGTACGAGTTCACGGCGTTGCCGATGAGGCCGAGCGTGCCGATCGGGGCGATGCGCACGATCCACCACACGACCTTCTGGACGACGGCCAGCGCCGACTCGGAGAACTGGAGGAACGGCTCGGCGGCCTTGCCGACCTTGACCGCCGCGATGCCGATGGCACCGGAGACGATGATGAGCTGGAGGACGTTGAAGTTGACCTCGGAGACCAGGGCGCCTGCCTCATCGGGTGACGTGGAGACCTCGAGGCCGAGGAAGTTCACCGGGATGAGACCCGTGAGGAACCCGAGCCAGCTGCCTTCGCTCGTCGGAGCCTGCCCCTGGAGCGCGGAGGCGTCGGCATGGGCGCCCGGCTGCATGACAAGGCCGATGATCAGCCCGATGACGACGGCGATGAACGCGGTGAGCGCGAACCACAGCAGCGTCGACACGGCCAGCCGCGCAGCATTGGTCACCTTGCGCAGGTTGCCGATGCTCGCGATGATCGCGGTGATGATGAGCGGCACCACGGCCGCCTTGAGCAGGGTGACGTACGAGGACCCGATGGTCTCGAGCGTCTGCCCCAGCCAGTTGTCCTGCGCCTCGCTCACCGGTCCCCAGGACCGGGCGAGCAGTCCGAGGACGACACCGGCGACGAGCGCGATCGTCACCTGCACTCCGAACGACTTCGACCAAGCCGGCAGTCTCATGTGCTTCCTTTCGACGGTGGCGCCGGAACCCGTCGGGGTGCCGGCGAAGACTCAACTCCCTGCACAACTGTTGAGCAATCCGTCGAATTCCGCAAACTGACGTGACATGGATCGCATCCCCGCCGAGGCGGCCCTGGGTGCGCCAGGACGCGCGAAGGCCCGGCCGGAGATCGTCTCCAGCCGGGCCCCCGCTGCAGGCTCAGCCCGCCGCGCGCTCAGACCTCGGGGGTCCGCACGATCGGGATGTCCCGGGTGATCGGCGCTTCCGCGACGACCCCGTACCCGGCCAGCGGGTCCTCGTCGTTGTCCGTCGAATCCACGTACGCCGCGGCCACACCCTTTGCGGCATCCCCCATGGTGTGGATGCGCAGAGCGTTCGTCGACCCCGGGATCCCGGGAGGCGAACCAGCGACGAGGATCGACTGATCGCCCTCACGCGCAGTGCCGTCGGCGAGCAGCACCGCATCGACCTGCCTGGCCATCTGGTCGGTGTGCCGCACGGTCTTGACCAGATACGGGCGCACACCCCACGTCAGCGCGAGCTGGTGGCGGACCTGCGGATCGGGGGTGAAGCCGAGGATCGGCCACCTCGGACGCAGCCTGGACATCCGGCGCACCGAGTCACCGGTCTGCGAGAACGTGCAGAGCAGATCGATGTCGAGCTGCTCAGCGATCTGCACCGCCGCGGCCGTGACGGCCCCGCCCTTCGTGTGCGGCACCGTGCCGAGCGGACGGATCCGGTCGAGCCCGTGCTCCTCGGTCGAGGAGATGATCCGGCTCATCGTCCGGATCGCCTCGATCCAGTGCGCACCCACCGAGGTCTCACCCGAGAGCATGAGCGCATCGGCACCGTCGAGGACCGCGTTCGCGCAGTCGCTCGCCTCGGCGCGGGTGGGACGGGAGGCCTCGATCATCGTCTCGAGCATCTGCGTGGCGACGATGACGGGCTTGGCCTGCTGGCGGGCGATCTCGACGGCCCGCTTCTGCACGATCGGCACCTGCTCGAGCGGGAGCTCGACGCCGAGGTCGCCGCGAGCGACCATGATCCCGTCGAACGCGTCGATGACCTCGACGAGCTGTTCGACGGCCTGCGGCTTCTCGAGCTTCGCGATGACCGGCGCCCGGACCCCGACCTCGTCCATGACGGCGTGGACGTCGTCGATGTCGTCGGGGCTGCGCACGAACGACAGCGCCACCCAGTCGAAGCCGAGTTCGAGGCCCCACTTGAGGTCCTCGATGTCCTTCTCCGACAGCGCCGGCACGGAGACCGGGACGCCGGGCAGGTTGATGCCCTTGTGGTTGGAGATCGGACCGCCGATCTCGACCTCGGTGACGACGTCGGTCTCCGTCACCGCGGTCGCCCGCAGCCGCAGGCGGCCGTCATCGACGAGCAGCGGATCGCCCACGGACACGTCCGAGGGCAGGGTTTTCAGCGTCGTGCTCACGATCTCCGCGGTGCCGGGCACGTCCCGGCTGGTGATCGTGAACGTCTGCCCGTCCTCGAGGATCTCCTTGCCGTTCTCGAACGTGCCGACCCGGATCTTCGGACCCTGGAGGTCGAGGAGCACGGCGACGGCGCGTCCCGTGTCGAGAGCGGCCTGTCGGACCCAGGCGAACTTCTCCTCGTGCTCTTCGCGGCGACCGTGGCTGAGGTTGAACCTCGCCACGTCGACGCCCTCATCGACGAGTGTGCGGATGTCTTCGTAGGAATTCTGATTCGGACCCAGTGTTGCGACTATCTTTGCTCGCCTCATGCACTCCACCCTACCTGCACGTCAGTGGGCATTCGACCCTCTTCAGGCGATCGGAACCGCCTGTGGAGGCCGCGCACACCGATGTGCTCGTTCTCAGTCTGTGACACAGATCATTCTAGCTGGTGAAACCCGTATCGCGCGGGCCGACCGGGGCCGGCAGGCGCGTCGATCCCGTGAGGAACGTGTCGACCTCGGCGGCCGCCGCGCGTCCCTCGGCGATCGCCCACACGATGAGCGACTGACCGCGGCCGGCATCGCCGGCGACGAAGACTCCCGGCGCCGAGGCGGCGTACGAGTCATCGCGGACGAAGGCTCCGGTCTCGGCGACGTCGAGCCCGAGTCCCTCGGCCTCGGGGCCGGAGAAGCCGAGGGCGAGGAGGACAAGGTCGGCGTCGAGCCGGTGCTCGGTGCCCGGAGTCGGGATCCGCCGCCCGTCGACGAACTGGGTCTCGGAGACCGCGATCCCGTTGACCCGGCCCTCGCCGTCGCCGACGAACCCGGTCGTCGAGGCGAGGTACTTCCTCTCCCCACCTTCCTCGTGGGAGGTCTGGACCTCGAAGATCCGCGGGACAGTCGGCCACGGGTCGCTCTCGCTGCGGGAGGCAGGCGGCTTCTTCCCGATCGCCAGGGTCGTCACCGACGCGGCCTTCTGCCGCAGCGCCGTGCCGAGGCAGTCGGCCCCGGTGTCGCCGCCGCCGATGATGATGACGTGCTTTCCTGCGGCGTCGATCGGCGTCGGGGCGTCGCCCGCCTGCGCCCGGTTGGAGGGCACGAGGTAGTCCATCGCGAACTCGACGCCCTCGAGCTCCCGACCGTCCACCGGCATGTCGCGGGGCACGGTCGCCCCCGTGCACACGATGACGGCGTCGAAGCGGGCCCGCAGCTCCTCGAGGGTGAGGTCGACGCCGATCTCGACGCCGGTCTCGAAGCGCGTGCCCTCGGCCCGCATCTGGCTCAGCCTGCGGTCGATGTGGTGCTTCTCGAGCTTGAAGTCGGGGATCCCGTAGCGTAGCAGGCCGCCGAGGCGGTCGTCGCGTTCGTAGACGACGACGGTGTGTCCGGCCCGGGTGAGCTGCTGGGCCGCGGCGAGTCCCGCGGGACCCGAGCCGATGACGGCGACGGTGTGTCCCGTGATCCGCTCGGGGATCTCCGGTTGGATGAGGCCGGCGGCGAATCCCTGGTCGACGATGCTCACCTCGACCTGCTTGATCGTCACGGCGGGCTGGTTGATGCTGAGCACGCATGCGTTCTCGCACGGCGCCGGGCAGGCCCGTCCCGTGAATTCCGGGAAGTTGTTCGTCGCATGGAGGAGGTCGACGGCCCGGGGCAGCTCCCCGCGGTACATCGCATCGTTGAATTCCGGGATGAGGTTGCCCAGCGGGCACCCCTGGTGGCAGAAGGGCACACCGCAGTCCATGCAGCGCGAGGCCTGCCGACGCAGCTGGTCGGGATCACCCGCCTCGTAGACCTCGCGGTAGTCGAGCAGGCGGATGGGCACCGGGCGGCGTTCGGGCAGCTCCCGGCGCGGGACGGTGAGGAATCCGTGCGGATCAGCCATGGGTGACCTCCAGAATCTTGTGCCAGGCGGCTTCGGAATCGGGCAGCTCGCCCTCGGCGAGCATCTCCGTTTGGATGTCGCGCACCGCCTGGTAGGCGACGGGGATGATCTTCGTGAAGCGGGACAGCACGTCCTCGCCGCGGCGCAGTCCGGCCAGCAGCTCCCCGGCCAGCGGTGAGCCGGTCCATTCGAAGTGCTCGCCGAGGAGGCGCTCGAGCACCTCCATGTCGTCGACGCCGACCCCGGTGAACCGGAACACGCCGGCGGCGCGTTCGTCGGGGTTGAGGCGGGCGGGGTTGAAGTCGAGGACGTACGCGGTGCCCCCGGACATGCCGGCGGCGAAGTTGCGTCCGGTGCCGCCGAGGATGACGGCGACTCCCCCGGTCATGTACTCCAGGCCGTGGTCGCCGATGCCCTCGACGACCGCCTCGGCGCCGGAGTTGCGGACCATGAACCGCTCCCCCACCTGGCCGGAGATGAAGAGCTTGCCCGCCGTCGCCCCGTAGCCGATGACGTTGCCGGCGATGACGTTGTGCTCGGGGCGGGTCCGGTTCTCCGGATCCGGGTGGACGGCCACGGTGCCCCCGGACAGGCCCTTGCCAACGTAGTCGTTGGCGTCGCCGCTGAGTTCGATGCTCACGCCCTGCGGCAGGTAGGCGCCCAGGGACTGGCCGGCGGTGCCGTGGAGTTCGAGGCGGATCGTGTCCTCGGGCAGGCCCCGCTCGGCCCACGCCTTCGTCACGTGGTGGCCGAGCAGGGTCCCCACGCTGCGGTCGGTGTTGACCACGACCTGCGAGATCGCCACCGGTTCCTTCGTCTCGATCGCCTCCTTCGCCTGTTCGAGCAGGGTGAGGTCGAGTTCGGAGGCGAAGGTGCGGAAGACCTGGCCGGCACTCCGGCGGGAGACCGAGACGTTCCCGGCGAGGTCCCCGGGCACGGTGAGGATCTGATCGAGGTCGAGGTGGAGGCCCGAGGCCGCGGCCCGTTCCTCATCGATGCGCAGGCGCTCGACGGCGCCGATCGCCTCGTCGAGGGTCCGGAAGCCGAGCTGCGCGAGGTAACCGCGGACCTCCTCGGCGATGAACTCGAAGAAGTTCACGACGTGGTCGGCCTGACCCTGGTACCGCTGCCGCAGCACCGGGTTCTGCGTGGCCACGCCGACCGGGCACGTGTCCTTGTGGCACACGCGCATCATGATGCAGCCGGAGACGACGAGGGCGGTCGTGGCGAACCCGAACTCCTCAGCCCCGAGGAGGGCGGCGATGATGACGTCGCGGCCGGTCTTGAGCTGACCGTCGACCTGGACGGCCACCTTCTCCCGCAGGCCGTTGAGGATGAGGGTCTGCTGCGCTTCGGCGAGCCCGAGCTCCCACGGGGTGCCGGCGTGCTTGAGGGAGTTGAGCGGGCTCGCGCCCGTCCCTCCGTCGTGGCCGGAGATGAGGACGACGTCGGCACCGGCCTTGGCCACACCGGCCGCGACCGTGCCGACCCCGACTGCGGAGACGAGTTTGACGTGGACGCGGGCACGCGCGTTGGCCCGGCCGAGGTCGTAGATGAGCTGCGCCAAGTCCTCGATCGAGTAGATGTCGTGGTGTGGAGGCGGGGAGATCAGGCCCACGCCCGGGGTCGCGTGACGGGTCTTCGCGATCCACGGGTAGACCTTCTCGCCGGGCAGCTGGCCGCCTTCGCCGGGCTTCGCGCCCTGCGCCATCTTGATCTGCAGGTCGTCGGCTTCGGTGAGGTAGTGGCTGGTCACCCCGAACCGGCCCGAGGCGACCTGTTTGATCGCCGAGCGGCGTTCGGGGTCGAGGAGCCGGTCGGTGTCCTCCCCGCCCTCACCGGTGTTCGACTTGCCCCCGATCCGGTTCATCGCGATCGCGAGGGTCTCGTGGGCCTCCTTCGAGATCGAGCCGTAGCTCATCGCTCCCGTGGAGAAGCGCCGCATGATCGCCGAGGCGGGTTCGACTTCGGAGAGGTCGATCGGTCCGTGCTCGGCGGGGACGAGGTCGAGGAGTCCGCGCAGGGTCATGAGCTCCCGGGACTGGTCGTCGACGGCCTTCGTGTATTCGGTGAAGATGTCGAAGCGCTTCGTCGCCGTCGCATGCTGGAGTTTGAAGATCGTCTCCGGGTTGAACAGGTGTCCGGGCCCCTCCCGGCGCCACTGGTACTCCCCGCCGACCTTGAGCGGGCGGTGCGAGGGCCGCGGATGGTCGTCGCGGTAGGCGTCCGCATGCCGGGCGCCCGCCTCGGCGGCGACCTCGGCGATGCCCTTGCCCCCGAGCTGGTGGGGGGTCGAGGTGAAGTAGCGGTCGATGAAGTCCGCCGACAGTCCGATCGCCTCGAAGGTCTGGGCACCGTGGTAGGACTGCACGGTCGAGATCCCCATCTTCGACATGATCTTGAGCAGGCCCTTGTTCAGGGCGCCGAGGATGTTGCTCACGGCCGCGGGTTCGCTCACCCCGGTGAGCCGGTCGGCGCGGACCAGCGCCTCGGCGGACTCCATGACGAGGTACGGGTTGACGGCGGAGGCCCCGAAGCTCACGAGCGTGGCGACGTGGTGGACCTCGCGGACGTCGCCGGCTTCGACGACGATGCTCACCCGGGTCCGGGTGCGCTGCCGCACGAGGTGGTGGTGGAGGGCGGAGGTGAGCAGGAGCGAGGGGATCGGGGCGAGATCGGCCGTCGAGTCCCGGTCGGAGAGGATGATGAACACGGCACCGGAGTCCACGGCCGCATCCGCCTCGGCGCAGAGCTCATCGATGCGCCGCTCCATCGCATCGGGCCCGCCGTTGACGGAGAAGAGGCCGGAGAGGGTGACGGTGGGACGCGGATGGTCGACGCCGAGGTGGGTGCCCTGGACGTGGACGATCGCGGCGAGCTCGTCGTTGTCGATGACCGGACGCGAGAGCATGATGTGCGCCGAATCGGGTCGCGAGTGCTCGAGCAGGTTGCCCTCCCGACCGAGGCCGGCGGACATGCTCGTGACGATGTGCTCGCGGATCGAGTCGAGCGGCGGGTTCGTCACCTGCGCGAAGTTCTGGTGGAAGTAGTCGAAGAGCAGCCGCGGGCGGGTGCTCAGCCCGGCGATCGCGGTGTCGGTGCCCATGGCCCCCAGGGGTTCGACCCCGGTCTCGGCCATCGGGGAGATGAGCAGGCGCAGCTCCTCCTCGGTGTAGCCGAAGGTCCGCTGCCGGCGGCGCACCGAGGACTGCGGGTGGGTGACGTGGACGCGCGTGGGCAGGTCTTCGAGGCGCTTCGAGGAGTCGGCGACCCATTCCTCGTACGGGTGCTGGGTCGCGAGCTGGTTCTTGATCTCCGTATCCGAGATGATCCGCTCGGATTCGGTGTCGACCAAGAACATCCGGCCCGGGGTGAGGCGGCCGCGGCCGACGATCTCGTCCTCGGGGAGGTCGACGACGCCGATCTCGCTCGCAAGCACCACGGTGTCGCCGGTCATGACGTAGCGGGCCGGACGGAGTCCGTTGCGGTCGAGGACGGCACCGGCGATGCGGCCGTCGGTGAAGCCCACACAGGCGGGACCGTCCCACGGCTCCATGAGCAGCGAGTGGTATTCGTAGAAGGCCTTCCGCGACTCCCCCATGCCGGGGTTGTTCTCCCACGCTTCGGGGATCATCATGAGCATCGCCTGCGGCAGCGGACGGCCGGCGGCGACCATGAGTTCGAGGACCGCGTTGAAGGACGCGGAGTCCGAGGCCCCGGGCGGGACGATCGGGCACAGGCGCTCGATGCTGTCATCGGTGCCCGGCACCGGTGAGGCGAGGAGATCGGACTGCAGGTGGGATTCGCGGGCCTGCATCCAGTTGCGGTTGCCGCGCACGGTGTTGATCTCCCCGTTGTGGGCGATCGTGCCGAAGGGCTGGGCGAGCTGCCACGACGGGAACGTGTTCGTCGAGAACCGCGAGTGGACGAGGGCGATGCGCGAGGTCAGGCGCTCGTCGTGGAGTTCGGTGTAGTACGCGGCGAGCTGTCCGGTCGCGAGCATGCCCTTGTACGTGATCGTCGCCGGCGACAGCGACGGGAAGTAGATGCCCGCGTGGTCGAGGCGCTTGCGCACGATGTAGGCCCGTCGGCGCAGGTCGTCGGCATCCCGGGCGGGGAAGCGGGGGTCGAGTCCGAAGAAGACGTGGCGCATGTGCGGCTGGGTCGCCCGCGCGATCTCGCCGAGCACGGATTCGTCCCGGGGCACTTCGCGGATCGCGAGGACTACGAGGCCCTCCTCGGCGGCGATCGCGGACATGAGCTCGTCCTCGGCGGCCAGCGGCTCCTCGCCGGCGGTCGGGTAGTCGACGTCGCGGTCGCTCAGCGCTCCGCCGGTGAGGTCACGGCGGTAGTCCTGGGAGAAGAAGCCGATGCCCACGGCGTACTCGCCGGCCGCCGGCAGTTCCACGCCCTCGGCGGCGAGCACCTCGGCGAAGTAGTCGTGCGGGACCTGCAGGGTGATGCCCGCACCGTCGCCCGTGCCCTCGTCGGAGGCGATGCCGCCGCGGTGCTCGAGCTTGCGCAGGGCGCTCAGCGCCTGCTCGACGACCTCATGGTCGGACTCTCCCCGGTAGCGGACGATGAGTGCGAGGCCGCACGCATCGTGTTCGAGCGCGGGATCGTAGAGTCCGGTGCGCTGCTGCGGGAACTTCGGGGTCGATGAGGTGTCACGGGACATCGGCTGCCTTCACGGGGTCTAGTCAACTTCCAGCAGACGACGCTGTCTCGAACTGGCTTCGGCGCGCCCGGTCGGAGGTCGTCCTGCGGGCACAGGTGTGACGTGGTTCTCACGCTTGGATTACCAACCTACACCCCGTGGAGGCACTTCACGAAAACGCGAAAGGACCGAAAGGTGAACCAGAACGTCTCACTTGCCGGACTTTTCGTCCTCATTTCCGCGTGAACGCGAGCGGACATCGGGGATGATCGAGATCGCCGAGGTGACCGCTCCGAAGAATCCGAACCCGGGCTTCTCGTCCTCGGCACGGTCCTGTCGGGACCCGCGGGACCGCTTCGGCGACGCCCCGCCGGGCTGCTGCTCACCGCGGGGCTGCTGGTCGCCGCGAGGCGCTCCCTGCCCACCAGAGGCGCCGGGAGCCGCCGGCCCGCTGTGGTCGGCGCCGTCGTCCTCGTGGCGTCCGTGCTTGGCCAGGGCCCGGGCTCCGGGGAGGTAGACGGAGGTCTCGGGCTCCTTGTGCCGGGAGCGGGAGACGAGGAACCAGACGAGTCCGACGGCGAAGACGAGGATCGACGTCCAGATGTTGAGCCGCAGCCCGAGGACGAGTTCGGCGTCGTCGATGCGCAGGGCCTCGATCCACACGCGGCCTGCCGTGTAGTAGCAGATGTAGAGGGCGAAGACCTGACCGTGGCCGAGCCGGAACCGCTTGGCGGCATAGATGAGGATGAGACAGCCGGCGAGGTTCCACAGGGACTCGTAGAGGAACGTCGGCTGGAAGAGCGTGTCGGCGGGCAGGGCCGGGTCGGGCCAGTTCGGGTTGAGCTGGCCGTCGATGTACTTGTCGATCCGCAGACCCCACGGCAGGGTCGTGGGCCCGCCGAAGAGCTCCTGGTTGAACCAGTTGCCCCAGCGGCCGACGGCCTGGGCGAGGATGAGGCCGGGGGCGGCGGCGTCGAGGAAGGGCAGGATCCTGATCCCCTGGTAGCGGGCGACGGCCCAGGCCGCGAGCATGCCGAGTGCCACAGCACCCCAGATGCCGAGTCCGCCGTTCCAGATCTTGAAGGCGTCGAGCGGGTTGCCGTTCGGCCCGAAGTACGGGTCGGGGGTGGAGAAGATGTGGTAGAGCCGGCCGCCGATGATCCCGGCGGGCACGGTGATGATCGCGATGTTCCACAGGTCGTCCTCGTGTCCACCCATCGCGCGCCACCGCCTCGAGGTCAGCCACAGGGCGAGCAGGATGCCTGCGAGGATGCACAGGGCATAGGCGTGGACGGTGAGCGGGCCGATGGAGAACCCGCTCCAGCTCGGAGACGGGATCTCGGCGAGGACGTCGACGCCGCTCATGCGCAGCCCTCCCGGAGTTCGCGGGCCAGTTCGCGCAGGGCGGGCACGCCGCCTGAGTCGACGGCGCGGATGAGCGCGGAGCCGACGATGACGCCGTCGGCGTAGCCGGCCACCTCGGCGGCCTGGTCGCGGGTGGAGACGCCGAGGCCCACGCACACGTGCGGGGCGCCGGCCTCACGGAGGCGGGCGACGAGGTCGCGGGCGTGGTCGTCGACGCTCGAGCGGACTCCGGTCACGCCCATCGTCGAGGCGGCGTAGACGAAACCGCGGCTGGCGGCGACGATCTTAGCGATCCGTTCGGGCGTCGACGACGGCGCGGCGAGGAAGATCCGGTCGAGGCCGTACTCGTCGGCTGCGGCCATCCAGGCGGCGGCCTCGTCGGGGATGAGATCGGGGGTGATGATGCCGGCCCCACCGGCGGCGGCGAGGTCGCGGGCGAACGCGGACACACCGTACTGGAGGACGAGGTTCCAGTAGCTCATGACCACGGCTGTGCCTCCCGCCTCGGTGACGGCGGCGACGGCTGAGAAGACGTCCTTCGTCCGCACCCCGTTCTCGAGCGCGGTCTCCGCGGCCCTCTGGATGACGGGACCGTCCATGCCCGGGTCGGAGTAGGGCAGGCCGACCTCGACGATGTCGACGCCGGATTCGACGAGGGCGACCATCGCCTCGATCGACCCCTCCACGGTGGGGAAGCCCACGGGCAGGTAGCCGATGAGGGCGGCGCTGCGTCCCGCGGCGGCGACGGACTCCAGGGTCTCTCCGGTCGTCGTCATACCTGCACTGCTCCTTCGTCGAAGTAGTCGAACCACGTCGCTGCCGTGGTCATGTCCTTGTCCCCGCGACCCGAGAGGTTGACGAGGATGATGCCGTCGGGCCCGAGCTCCCGGCCGACCCGCATCGCCCCGGCCAGGGCGTGGGCGGATTCGATCGCCGGGATGATGCCCTCGGTGCGGGCGAGCAGCTGCAGGGCCTCCATCGCCTCCTCGTCGACGACGGGTTCGTAGACGACCCGACCGGCATCGTGGAGGTAGGAGTGCTCGGGGCCCACCGACGGATAGTCGAGGCCGGCCGAGACCGAATGGGAGGGACGGGTCTGCCCGTCCTCGTCCTGGAGGATGTACGTCGCCGAACCGTGGAGGACGCCGGGGCGTCCGCCGGAGAAGCGGGCGGCGTGACGGCCGGAGGCGATGCCCTCTCCCCCGGCTTCGAAGCCGAAGATCCGGACGTCGTCATCGAGGAAGGCCGCGAAGATGCCCATCGCGTTCGAGCCCCCGCCCACGCACGCGCACACCGCGTCGGGGAGACGGCCGACCTTCTCGAGCAGCTGCTCGCGCGCCTCGGTGCCGATGATCTTCTGGAAGGAGCGGACCATCGCCGGGAACGGGTGGGGGCCGGCGACGGTGCCGATGACGTAGTGGGTGCTGCCGACGTTGGCGACCCAGTCGCGCATCGCCTCGTTCATCGCATCCTTGAGGGTGCGGGTGCCGTTCGTCACGGAGTTGACCTTCGCACCGAGGAGGCGCATGCGGGCGACGTTGAGGGCCTGGCGCCGGGTGTCCTCCTCGCCCATGTAGACCTCGCACTCCATGTCGAGCAGTGCTGCGGCCGTGGCGGTGGCGACGCCGTGCTGACCGGCGCCGGTCTCGGCGATGAGGCGGGTCTTGCCCATCCGCTTGGCCAGCAGCGCCTGGCCGATCGCATTGTTGATCTTGTGGCTGCCGGTGTGGTTGAGGTCCTCGCGTTTGAGGAACACCCGCGCGCCGCCGCAGTGCTCGGCGAAGCGCTTGGCCTCGGTGAGCAGGCTGGGGCGGCCGATGTAGTCGACCTGCAGCTCGAGCAGCTGTGCGGTGAACTCGGGGTCGACCTGCGACTTCCGCCAGGTCTCCTCGATCTCGTCGAGCGCCGGGATGAGCGCTTCGGGGATGAACCGTCCGCCGAACGCACCGAAGTACGGTCCGGTCTCCATCGTCTCGGTCATGGCAGTCCTTCGGGGTCTGGGTCGGTTGCTCGCACGGCTGCCGAGGCGGCCGCTGGGTCAGGAAAGGATCTCAGGCGCGGATGCGCGGTGAGCGGGCGCTCCTGCCGGTCGCGGTGAACTCGGCCACCGCACGGTCGGGATCGCCGCCGATGACGAGCGCTTCGCCGACGAGCACGGCGTCGGCGCCCGCGCGGGCGTAGGCCTCGACATCGGCAGTTCCGGCGACCCCGGATTCGGCGACGAGCGTCGCCTCGGCGGGGGCTCGGCCGGCGAGTGGGGCGAAGCGGGCGGTGTCGACGCTCAGGTCCTTGAGGTTGCGCGTGTTGACGCCGATGAGTCGGGCGCCGATGTCGATCGCGGTCTCCATCTCGGCTTCGCTGTGCGTCTCGACGAGCGCGGTCATGCCCAGGGAGGCTGCGAGGTCGTGGAAGTCGCGCAGCTGCACGGGGTCGAGTGCTGCGACGATGAGGAGGACGAGATCGGCGCCGTGAGCGCGGGCCTCATGGAACTGGTACTCCTCGACCATGAAGTCCTTGCGCAGCACCGGGATGTCGACGGCCGCGCGGACGGCGTCGAGGTCGGCGAGGCTGCCGGAGAAGCGGCGGCCCTCGGTGAGCACGCTGATCGCCCGTGCCCCGCCTGAGGCGTAGAGGCCGGCGAGCGTGCCCGGATCCGGGATCTCGGCGAGGTCGCCGCGAGAGGGCGAACGGCGCTTCACCTCGGCGATGACACCGAAGTCCGCGTCGAGGTCGAAAGCGCGCACAGGCTCGGCCGCGGCAGCGGCTTCGACGATCGCCGTCAGCGGGACCTCGCGCCTGCGGGCCTCGAGGTCCTCACGGACGCCGGCGATGATGTCGTCGAGGACCGTCATCGGCGCTTCGGCTTGGTTCCCAGTCCGACAGCGCGCAGGATCATGCCGATGATGAGGCCGACGACGGCGACTCCGCCGCCGATGTAGACGATCGTCGGGTTGTGGATCGTGAAGCCCACACAGCCGATCGAGAGCCCCACGAGCATGATGATGACACCGGTCCAACCGGCGACTGAGTTGCCGTGGCCGGGATCGGCGATCGCGGCGTAGTCGATCGTGGACTTGTCGAGGTCGGTGGCGCCCGAACGGGCGACTGATTGCGACATGGTGCTCCTTACGCAGACGTGCTCAAGTATCTCGCTCCTATTGTGTCACGACCGACGGCGTCCGCTGACATCGACGCGAGGGTCTGAGACCGTCACTTCTTCGGGGGCGTCTCGTCGTCTCCCGGTTCGGTCTCCGGCCTCTCACGTGACTCAGGAGCGGGCTCCTCGCCCGGTGCCGCCTCGGCGGTCTGCCGCTCTTCGCCCGACTCGACCTCTTCGCCGCGGGAGAGCGCATCCCAGGTCGCCGCGGAGTCGAAGTCGCCGCCGGCGGACTCCGCGGTGCGCGCATACCGGTTCGACCCGGTCCAGTGCCGCGAGGCCGCGGCGACCCAGCCGATGACGATGACGGCGAGGATCGCTGCGAGCAGAGCGAACAGCGGCCACGAGGTCGCCCCCGGGGCGCCCATCGCGGTGATCGCGGACATGCCGTAGCCGAGGGCGGCGAGCAGGGCGAGGCCGAAGATGACGAAGCGCCCGATGCGCCCGAACATCGCCGAGAGCAGCCCGCAGACGGCGATGATCGCCACGCACGCGGTCGCGATCGGCGAGGCCTGGGTCGTCTCCGCCTGATCCGGCAGGGCGACGCCGGAGGGTCCGAGCGGCTCCGACCCGGCACCCGTCTGCCAGGTGGCCAAGGTGATCGCCCACAGGGCGGCGGCGAGGATGAGGACGAGGAGGACTCCGCGGGACTTCGTCATCGCAGACCTCCCGCCTCGACGACCGCCGCCTGCGGGGCAGCCACCTCGCCATCGACCCGCACCGCATGCTCGGCCGCGGCGGCCGCGGTGAGCACTGCGGCCGCCTTGTTCTCCGATTCCCGGTACTCAGTCTCGGGCACGGAGTCCGCGACGATGCCCCCGCCCGCGTAGACGCTCATCACGCCCTCGCGCAGCACACCGGTGCGGATGGCGATCGCCAGGTCGAGGTCGCCGGTGAACGACATGTACCCGACGACTCCCCCGTAGAGTCCGCGGCCGACGACCTCGAGCTCGTCGATGATCTGCAGGGCCCGCGGCTTCGGCGCCCCGGACAGGGTGCCGGCGGGGAACGTGGCCTTGAGCACATCGACGCCGCCGCGGCCCGCGGCGAGCTCACCGCGCACGGTCGAGGAGATGTGCATGATGTGGCTGAAGCGCTCGATGTCCATGAACGTGCTCACGTCGACCGTCCCGGCCCGGCAGACCTTCGCGAGGTCGTTGCGGGCGAGGTCGACGAGCATGAGGTGCTCGGCGCGCTCCTTCTCATCGCGCAGCAGATCCCGGGCCAGGCGGTCGTCCTCCTCCGGGCTCGCCCCGCGCGGGCGCGAACCGGCGATCGGGTGGGTGACGACGGTGCCCGAGCGCACCGTGACGAGCGCCTCGGGTGAGGAGCCGATGATGCTCACCGGCTGCCCGTCTGCGTCGGCGACGTTGATGAGGTACATGAACGGCGAGGGGTTCGAATGCCGGAGCATCCGGTAGACCATGAGCGGATCGGCCGCGCAGTCGGTGTCGAACCGCTGGCCGAGGACGACCTGGAAGATCTCACCGTCGACGATGTCCTGCTTCGCCCGCTCCACCCCGCCGAGGTAGTCCTGCCGGGGGGTGCGCGTGCGCACCTGCGGCTGTGCCGGACGGGGCAGGACCACCTCGGCGGGGGCGGGCCGGGTGATCCGGTTGACCATCGCCTCGATCCGGGCCACCCCGGAGGCGTAGGCCTCGTCGATCCCGGTCTCGGCCCCGTCGACGTTGACGACGTTGGCGACGAGGGTGAGCGTGCCGGAGTAGTGGTCGTAGACGGCGATGTCGCCGGGGATCATCAGCTGCACGGTCGGCAGGCGGTGTTCGTCGGGGCGGGGCGCCCCGAGCCGTTCGACCTCGCGGACGATGTCCCACCCGAAGTAGCCGACGAGGCTCGAGACCATCGGCGGGAGATCGCTCGTGTCGACCGCGAGGAGCTCGAGGGTCGCCGCTACTGCGTCGAGGACGCTGCCGGTCCGCGGCACCCCGACCGGCGGGGTGCCCTCCCAGGCGAACCCGTCGCCTGCGGTGACGAGGGTGGCGACAGGTGCGGAGCCGATGAAGGAGTAGCGGGCCCACGCGCCGGCCTCGGCGGACTCGAAGAGGAAGGACCCCGGCCCCGCATCGGTGAGCTTCGCATACAGGCTCAGCGGGGTCTCGGCGTCGGCGAGCACCTCCGCGGTGACGGGCACGAGCCGCGCGGTGGCCCCGGCGGCCCGGAAGCCTGCGAGGTCGGGGCGGATGTCGAGTCCGGACTCAGTTCTCGTCGCGGTCACTGATCGTCCTTCCGGTGAAGCAGGTGGCGGTGAGGGTGTGGCAGGCGGGACCGGTCTGGTCGACGACCATGAGCAGGGCGTCGGCGTCGCAGTCGAGCGCCAGGGAAACCAGGTACTGGGTGTGGCCGGAGGTCTCCCCCTTGACCCAGTGCTCCTGTCGGGAGCGGGACCAGTAGACGGCGCGGCGTTCGCTCAGGGTCCGCTCGATCGCGGTGCGGTCCATCCACGCGAGCATGAGCACGTCCCGGGTGCTCGCCTCCTGGACGACGACGGGGATGAGCCCGTTCTCACCGAGGCTGATGACCTCGCGCCAGTTCTCCGGTGTCGCGTCGATCTGTGCTGTGCTCATCGGACCTCGATCCCCTCTGCCGCGAGCGCGGCCTTGACCTCGTCGATGCGCAGGGTGCCGAAGTGGAACACGCTGGCCGCGAGCAGGGCGTCGGCGCCGGCCCGCACGGCCGGGGCGAAGTGCTCGACGGCGCCGGCCCCGCCCGAGGCGATGAGCGGCACGCTCACGGCCTGCCGGGCGGCTTTGATGAGTTCGAGGTCGAAGCCGTCACGGGTGCCGTCGGCGTCGATCGAGTTGAGCAGCACCTCCCCGACTCCGCGGTCGGCGGCTTCGCGGATCCACTCGATGGCATCCCGTCCGGTGCCCTCCCGGCCGCCGCGGATCGTCACCTCGAACCCCGAGGCGGTCGGGGCGCCCTGCGTGCGTCTCGCGTCGAGTGAGAGGACGAGGACCTGGTTGCCGAAGTGACGGGAGATGTCGCTGATGAGCTGCGGGTCGGCGACCGCGGAGGTGTTGACGGAGACCTTGTCCGCCCCGTCGCGCAGGAGCCGGTCGACGTCGGAGACGCTGCGGATGCCGCCGCCGACGGTGAGCGGGATGAAGACCTCCTCAGCGCACGCGGCGACGACGTCGTGGACGGTCTCCCGGTCGCCCGAGCTCGCGGTGACGTCGAGGAAGGTGAGTTCGTCGGCCCCCGATTCGCCGTACGCGCGGGCGAGTTCGACGGGGTCGCCGGCGTCGCGGAGGTCGGCGAAGCGGACTCCTTTGACAACGCGGCCGGCGTCGACGTCGAGGCACGGGATGACTCTCACGGCAACCATGGTCTGCTCCTCAGATTCCCAATGTCCGGTAGCGCTCCATCCGCCGGGCCAGGCGGCGGCCTGCGGGTTCGCGCATGAGTTCGATGAGTTCGTATTCGAGTGTCGCACCGACCCGGGCGACGAAGTCCAGCGGTTCCTCGCTGGCGTCGGGATGCTCGGCGATGATCCGGTCGACGACCCCGGTCTCGAGCAGCTTCGGGGCGTGCACGCCTTGGCTCTGCGCCATCTGCGGGGCGAACTCCGTGGTCCGGTGGACGATCGCCGACGCCCCTTCGGGCGGCAGCGGGGACAGCCACCCGTTCTCGGCGCTGAGCACCCGGTCGGCGGGGATGAGCGCGAGCGCCCCTCCCCCGGAGCCCTCGCCGAGGATGAGGGAGACCGAGGGGGCGTCGAGGTTGGCGAGGTCGGCCAGGGACCGGGCGATCTCCCCGGCGATGCCGCCCTCCTCGGCGGACTGCGAGAGTGCCGCCCCCGGGGTGTCGATGACGGTGACGAGCGGCAGGGAGAGTTCCGCGGCGAGCTTCATCCCGCGCCTGGCCTCCCGCAGGGCCGCCGGTCCGAGCGGGGCCCGGGAGTCCTGCCGGAACCGATCCTGTCCGAGGACGATGCACGGGGCGGAGCCGAACTTCGCGAGTGCGAGGAGCAGCCCGGGGTCCTTCTCGCCCTGCCCGGTGCCGTTGAGCGGCAGGACCGTGTTCGCCGCGGTCCGCAGCAGGTCGCGCACGCCGGGGCGCTGCGGGTTGCGGGAGCGGGTGATCGCCTGCCACGCATCGGCGTCGGGGTCGATGCGGACGGGACGGGTGTCGGGGTCGGGCACGCGGGCGGGCACTTCCTTGGCGCCCATGAGGACGTCGAGGACGCGGGAGACGGTGGCGTGGATCCGCTCGGGGCCGATGACGGCGTCGATGATGCCGTGCTTGTGGAGGTTCTCCCCGGTCTGGACGTTCTCCGGAAACGCTTCGCCGTAGATAGCTTCGAACACACGCGGTCCGAGGAACCCGATGAGGGAGCCGGGTTCGGCGACGGTGACATGGCCCATCGACCCCCACGAGGCGAAGACTCCCCCGGTCGTCGGGTGCCGGAGGTAGACGAGGTAGGGCAGGCCGGCCCGCCGGTGGGCGACGACGGCATTGGTGATCTTGACCATCGAGAGGAACGCGACCGTGCCCTCCTGCATGCGGGTGCCCCCGGAGGCGGGTCCGGCGAGCAGCGGCAGGCCTTCGAGGGTGGCGCGTTCGATCGCGTCGACGAGCCGTTGGGCGGCGGCGACGCCGATCGAACCGGCGAGGAACCGGAACTCGCCGGCGACGACGGCGACACGGCGGCCGTTGATCGTCCCCTCTCCGGTGATGATCGCCTCGTCGACACCGGACTTCTCGGCCGCGGCGGCGAGTTCGGCCGCGTAGCCCTCGCTCACTCCCCCGGCCGGGGTGATCGGCGCCTCGTCCCAGGAGACGAAGGAGCCTGCGTCGAGGACGATGTCGACGAGTTCGTTCGCGTTCAGGCGGGCCACGGTCTCACCGCCCCTCAGGTGGCGTCGTCTCGGGCTCATTCGCCCCGGTCAGCCAGGCGGCGATCGCCTCGGCGTCCTCGTCCAGCAGCGGCGGGGCCTCGTGGGTGGTCTTCGTCGTCTCCACCTCGGTGCCGGCCTCGCTGTCGAAGAACCGCAGGGGCGGGCCGGGCAGGTCGATGTCGCCGAGCACCGGATGGTCGACGGAGACCTTGAGTCCCTGGCTGAGCGCCTGCTCCCATGCGTAGACCTCGGGCAGGGTGCGCACGGTGCCGGCGGGGATGCCTGCGGCACTGAGCTTCTCCAGCAGGGTCGCTGAGTCGAAGGCTGCGAACCGGGATTCGATGAGGTCGATGACGGCCTGCCGGTTGGCCACACGGGCCGCGTTGTCCTCCATGCCCGGGGTCGCCGGGTCGATGTCGAAGGCGGCGGTGAACTTCTGCCAGAGGTTCTCATTGCCCACCGAGATCTGCACGGCGCCGTCCTGCGAGGCGAAGAGCCCGTAGGGCGAGAGCGACGGGTGGTGGTTGCCGCCGGGCAGCGGGGTCTCCCCGGCCACGGTGGTCCGGGTGCCCTGGAAGGCATGGACGCCGACCATGCCGGCGATGAGCGAGGTGCGCACGATCTTGCCGCGGCCGGTTCGTTCGCGCTCCAGCAGGGCGGCGAGCACCCCGTAGGAGCCGTAGATGCCGGCGAGCAGGTCGGCGATCGGCACGCCGACGCGCTGCATGTCGTCGGGACCCGAGCCGGTCAGGGACATCAGTCCCGCCTCACCCTGGGCGATCTGGTCGTAGCCGGCGCGCGCGGACTCGGGCCCGTCGTGGCCGAAGCCGGTGATCGAGAGGATGACGAGCCTGGGGTTGATCTCCATGCAGCGGGCGGTGGAGAAGCCGAGGCGGTCGAGCACGCCGGTGCGGAAGTTCTCGATGAGGACGTCGGCGCGAGCGATGAGCTCGGTGAGCGTGGCCGTTCCGGTCTCGGATTTGAGGTCGAGGGCGATCGACTCCTTGTTGCGGTTGCAGGAGAAGAAGTACGTGGCCTGCTCCTGGCCGGCGGGGCCGACGAAGGGCGGACCCCAGGACCGGGAGTCGTCGCCGCGGCCGGGGTTCTCGACCTTGATGACGCGGGCGCCGAGGTCGCCGAACATCATCCCGGCGTGCGGTCCGGCCAGCGCTCGGGAGAGGTCGATGACGGTGTAACCGGTCAGCGGCCCCGTCTCGCGGGCGGGTGCGGGCTCGGTCATGGCTGGTCCTCCTCGAAGTTCGTCCATCTGGTCACGAGCATACGCAGTCGGGCGACCTCCTCGTGTGCGCGGGGGCCGTCGGCATGCTGGATCGCCATGACCGCGCACGTGGTGCCGTCGGCGAGGTCGAGGACGGGCCACGGGTCGTCGCCGACGGAGGAGAACGTCACGCCGAGGATCTGCGACCACGGTATGTGCCGGGTGCGCACGATGTTGCGCACCGTCAGCCCCGTCTCATCGGGTCGGGCCTGGATGTCGGCGACGCGCAGCAGGGCCCCGCCGAAGAGGATCCCCAGCAGGTTCATCCACACCATGTCGATGAGGTGCCACGGTCTCCAGTCGACGACGAAGAGGGCGAGTGAGAGGACCGCGAACCCGACGAACAGGGCGATGGATCCGACGATGCCGATGATCCTCACCTGCCGCGGGCGGAAGACCTCGAACTCAGATGCGGCAGGCGCCAATGCTCGTCACCAGAATCGCGCGGGCTCCGACCGCGTAGAGGCGGTCCATGACGTTGTTGACCGATTTCGCCTCGACCATGACCCGCACCGCCACCCAGCCGGTCTCCTGGAGCGGGGAGACGGTGGGCGATTCGAGCCCGGGGGTCAGGGCGATCGCCTCGGGCACGAGGCGCTCTTCGATGTTGTAGTCGACGAGGACGTACTGGCGGGCGACCATGACGGATTCGAGTCGGCGGCGCAGCACCTCGATCGAAGCGTCGGCGCCGTCGCGCTGGACGAGCACGGCCTCGGAGTCGAGCAGGGGTTCGCCGAAGGTCTCGAGTCCCGCGGCGCGCAGGGTCGACCCGGTTTCGACGACGTCGGCGACGGCGTCGGCGACGCCGAGCTGGATCGAGACCTCGATGGCCCCGTCGAGCTGCACCGTCGTCGCGCTGATCCCGCGTTCGTCGAGGTCGGTCTGGACGAGGTGCGGGAAGCTCGTGGCGATCCGCAGTCCTGCGAGTTCGTCGACCGAGGTGAAACGGCCGGACTCCCCGGCGTAGAAGAAGCGGGAGGAGCCGAAGCCGAGTCCGACGACCTCCTGGGCCGGCGCCTGGGATTCGAGCAGGAGGTCACGGCCGGTGATGCCGGCGTCGAGGATGCCGGAGCCGACGTAGACGGCGATGTCGCGGGGGCGGAGATAGAAGAACTCGACCCCGTTGACGTCGTCGCGATGGACGAGCGTCTTCGATCCGCGGCGGGTCGAGTACCCGGCTTCGCTGAGCATGTCGGTGGCGGCTTCGGACAGGATGCCCTTGTTGGGCACGGCTACACGCAGCATGTCGTCCTTTGCGGAAGGTGGTGTCGGTGGGTTCGCGGTCAGAGCGTCGCGTTGACGTCGTCGAGACTGAGATCCTTGGCGATCATGAGCACCTGGAGATGGTAGAGCAGCTGGGAGATCTCCTCGGCGAGCTCGTCCTTCGTCTCATATTCGGCGGCCATCCACACCTCTGCGGCCTCCTCGACGATCTTCTTGCCGATCGCATGGACTCCGGCGTCGAGTTCGGCGACGGTCTTCGACCCCGCGGGGCGGTCGAGGGACTTCTGGAGGAGTTCGGCGTAGAGGGAATCGAAGGTCTTCACCTGATCCAGGGTAGACCATGACCGGTGAGTGACCCGACCGGGGTCTCAGGTCCCGGACTCCTCCTCGGGTCCCCGGGTGACGTCGGTGGCGCCGAGGTGGGGCGCGGAGATCGTCTGCTTCGACCGCTTCGCCCAGTCGATGAGTCCGAGGATGACCATGACGAGGAAGATGAGGTAGACGGCGCCGGAGAAGACGAGTCCCCCGGAGATCGCCAGCGGGATGCCGACGAGGTCGACGAGGAGCCAGACGAACCAGAATTCGACGATCGCCCGGCCTTGGGCGTACATCGCCACGAGCGAGCCGATGAAGATGTAGGCGTCGGGGTACGGGTTCCACGACCAGCCGCCGACGGTGAGGACGTAGCCGAAGACGGCGGTGCCGATGACGAGGGCCGCGAGCAGGCCCACCCGCTCCTTCCAGGTCGCCCAGCGCACGACGACCTCGCCGGAGGTCTCCTTCGACTTCTTCCACTGGCTCCAGCCCCAGATCGCGGCGACGATGATGACGACCTGCCTCGACGCGTTGCCGCCGAGGCCGGCGGACAGCGAGGCGGAGAAGAGGAGGATCGAGCCGAGGATCTGCACCGGCCAGGAGAGGATGTTCCGGCGCAGGGCGAGGACGACCGTGGCGAGGGCGCAGATGTTGCCGAACAGGTCCGAATAGGGCACGGGTTTGCCGAGCAGTTCGAACGCCGGTGCGTTGAGCCAGCTGAAGATGTCCATTCTCGCCTCGGTTCTCGGGTGTCGTGGGTGTGAGTCAGTGAGCGTGGTCGGCGGCGAGCGTGCGCAGCTGGGCGATCGCCCCGGCTGCGTCCTCGGCCCCGTAGACGGCGGAGCCGGCGACGAGGACGTCGGCTCCGGCCTCGACGACGCGTCCGACCGTCTCGGCGGAGACGCCGCCGTCGACCTGGAGGCGGATCTCGAGGTTGGCCGCGGAGATCGCCTGTCGGGTGCGTGCGATCTTCGGCAGGCACACGTCGAGGAACTTCTGGCCGCCGAAGCCGGGTTCGACGGTCATGATGAGGATCTGGTCGAATTCGCCGAGGAGGTCGATGTACGGCTCGATCGGGGTGGCCGGTTTGAGCGCGAGGCTCGCCCGGGCCCCGAGCCGGCGCAGCTCCCGGGCCAGGCGCACGGGGGCGGCGGCCGCCTCGGCGTGGAAGGTAACCGAAGCACAGCCGATCTCCGCGTAGACGGGGGCGTTCCGGTCGGCGTCGGCGATCATGAGGTGCGCGTCGAGCGGGATGGGGCTGATCGCCTGGATGCGTTCGACGACGGGCGGGCCGAAGGTGAGGTTGGGCACGAAGTGGTTGTCCATGACGTCGATGTGCGCCATGTCGGCCGTCGCGATCTTCGCAAGCTCCCCGCGGAGGTCGGAGAAGTCGGAGGAGAGGATGCTGGGGTTGATCTCGATCATGGGTTCGCCTTCTTCAGCAGGGCAAGGAACATGCCGTCGGTGTCGTGGAGGTGGGGCCAGAGCTGGGCGAAGCGCCCGTGACCGCGGGTCACCGAGGCGAAGCCGTCCGCCTCGGCACCGGTGATCTCGGCGAGGACGGCGGGGGTGTCGAGGACCTCGACGGGTGACTCGCCGTTCTTCTGCCGGGCCCGGAGCACGTCGTCGACGACGAGGACGGTCTCCGCGTAGTGCGGGGAGCACGTCGAGTAGGCGACGACCCCGCCGGGGGCGCACGCCTCAAGCGCCGCGGTGAGGATCTCGCGCTGCAGTCCGGCCAGGGCGTTGACGTCGTCGGGGCGGCGGCGGTAGCGGGCTTCGGGGCGGCGGCGCAGGGCACCGAGTCCCATGCAGGGGACGTCGACGAGGACCTTCGCGAATGGTCCGGTGGCGTCTCTGGCGTCGGCGACGGTGACGTCGACGTTGTCCAGGGCCTGCGTCGAGGTCTCGACGAGGGAGACCCGGTGCTCACTCGAGTCGGAGGCCTCGAGCCTGCGCCCGGCCAGCTCGGCTTCGGCGCCGAGCACCGCGGCCTTCCCGCCGGGTCCGGCGCACAGGTCGGCCCAGGTGCCGTCCGGGGCGTCGACGGCGGCCAGGGCCAGGGCGACGAGGGCGGAGCCTTCGTCCTGGACGCGGGCCCGGCCGTCGGCGATCTCGGGGACGTCACGGGGCACGGCGTCACCTAAGAGGACGCTGACGGGTGAGAGCGGGGCGGGGTCGCCGGGCAGAGTCTCACGGTCGAGGAGTCCGGGCAGTGCGGTCACCGCGACGCGGGCGGGTGTGTTGTCGGCGCCGAGCAGGGCGGTGATCTCCCCGCCGTCGCGGCCGTGGCCTTTGAGCGCCTGGGTGAGCGCGCGGACGACCCATTCGGGGTGGGAGTGTTCGATCGCCTGCCGGCCTGTCTCAGACAGGCCGTCCGTGACCCGTTCGAGCCACGTGTCGCGGTCGGTTTCCGAGATGCGGCGGAGCACTGCGTTGACGAAGCCGGAGGTGCGTGGGGAGACGCGTTTGACGATGCCGACGGTCTCGGACAGCGCGGCGTGGTCGGGTACGCGCATCGAGAGGATCTGGTGGGCGCCCAGGCGCATCGCCGCGAGCGGTTCGGCGTCGATCTTGGATACCGGTCGCCCGGCGGCCGAGGCGATGACGGCGTCGTAGAACTCCTGTCCGCGCAGGGTTCCGTAGGTCAGCTCCGTAGCGAAGGCGGCGTCGGTGCCGCGCAGCTTCGTGCGGGCGAGCTTCGCGGGCAGGAGGAGGTTCGCGTACGCGTCCTTCTCGGCGACGTCGACGAGCACCTCCCACGCGAGTCGCCGGGGCAGATCGGCCATATCAGGCCTCCTTCGTCGGGGTGCTGGTGATGCGAGCCTTGCCGTGGCCGCGCAGGTAGTCGGCGGCGGGCATGCGGCCCTTGCCGAAGGGCTGGATCTCGTTCACGCTCACCCAGCCGTCCCGGCAGCCGAGAACGACTGCCCCGCCGACTCCCGTGAGGAGTCCCGGATCGGGGTGGGTGACGTCTGTCGCCGAGGTGGGGGCGAGGCCGAAGAGCTTCGTGCGCTTGCCGTCGATCTCGACCCAGGGACCGGGGGCGGGGCTGACCCCGCGGGAGCGGGCGACGACCTCGGCGACGTCCCGGGTGAGGTCGAGTCGGGCGTCGTCGGCGGTGATCTTCCCCGCATGGCTGGCCTGGGCGCCGGCGGCGATGAGTTCGTCCTGCGGGGTGAAGTGCGCGGTGCCGGCGGCGAGGTCGTCGAGGGCGGCGACGAGCTCGGGGGCGCCGGCGGCGGCGTACGCGGACAGCGCCGAGGCGGCGTCGGGCTGGTCCAGCGGCAGCGGCAGGGCGCGGACGACGTCGCCGGTGTCCATGCCGGTGTCGATGCGGAAGACGCTCACCCCGCTCGTCTCCTCACCGGCGATGAGCGCCCGTTGGACGGGGGCAGCACCTCGGTGGGCGGGCAGCAGGGAGAAGTGGAGGTTGAACCAGCCGAGGCGGGCGGTGGCGAGTGCGGCCGGCCCCGCGATCGCCCCGTAGGCGACGACGGCGACGGCGTCGACGTCGAGGGCCCGCAGTTCGGCGATGACCTCACCGCGCAGTCGGGCGGCTTCGATGACGGGCAGACCGAGCTCCTCAGCGCGGACCTTGACCGGGGAGGGGGTGAGGACGCGTCTGCGGCCGACGGGGGCGTCGGGGCGGGTGAGCACGGCGCGAACGGTGTGCTCGGAGTCCACGAGCGCGTCGAGGGCGGGGACGGCGACCTCAGGGGTGCCGGCGAAGACGATATCCACGAATGATGATTCTACGTCCTACGCGGCTGGTTGTTCGCGGCGCCCACCTCAACCTCAGGCCGACCTCTTTGACAGTGATCAGAAGTCGAGCGCAGGCAGTGGCGGCGGTTCAGGGAGAAGCACTCTTCGCGGGGAGGGTTTCGTGCACCTGGGGAATGATGATGTCCGCATCGGAGATGATCTGAGCGACTTCTCTGTACGGATCGGTGTTCTTCAAGTCGTCGGTGGCTCGCAGCCCAAGAAGCTTCTTCTCTAGCGATTCGACGACTATGACCGGTGTCTTGCGCTCCCCGCCGACGCACACGGCGCTCATCGAGAGGGACTGCATCGTCAGATTCCGTGATGTCGCCTCATCGAATCCATACTTGCCTTGTTGTGTCTTCAACCACTCGTGGGGGTCTTCCGGCAGATCATTCACCAGCGCCGTACCTTTCGTGCTGTTCCACGCTTCGCCGATGAGTCCTTGACCGACCGGGAAGTACTGGCGTCCGATCTGTCGAAGCCTCTCACTCTTCGACCACCGAGCAACGAGCACGAACTGGTCTTCCCTCTTCACGTAGATCGAAATCCTGCAGCGATCGGGATCCGTGCTTGGGGCTCCCACTGCAAGTGCCCGACGAGCAACATGTGTGAGCATGGCGACCAGAGCAACACGATGCAAGCGCCGTTCTTCTTCGATCGCGCGGACGCCGTTGTTCACTTCGCGCCTCAACGATTCGACTTCAGTCTCCAATTCAGCGTGCTTCTCGCGCAGAGTCACATACGACGGCTTCAGATACACGAGCGCGACGATACCGATGACAACGAATAACAGCCCCAGCGCAAACAGGATCCAAGCGACTATCGGTAGGAAAGCCATGTAGATCGATGCCGCCGCGAGGATGGCCGAACCAATGAGCGGCATCACTGTGCTTGCGTGGCCGGTGATGAACTGCGCGAACTTCTCAGCAACGCGTTCGAACTTGTTGTTCACGATGGTGGCGCCTAGGCGTACGCGTACTGAGAGAACCCCTGCGTCAGATGCATCAGGCCGGGACTGTTATCGGAGTCCCAGGTGAACTGGCCGGTGTGCACCAGAGCCCGGTGGATGAGGTCATCGACATCGTCTTCAACCTCCCGAGCCGATTCGGTCGGCACTTGGAGTTCGACATCGACGACGATCTTCCGCGACATCTGCGAAGCCGCCACCTCGAAGTGCTCCAACCGAGAGGACCCATCGGATTGGACGGCTTCGAAGCCCTGGTGAACGACTTTTACGACCTCGTCCATTGGTGCTGTGCCGCTGACGTCAAAGAGGATACTAGCGCGTACGCGATCAAACATCTTCGATCCCTCCCCCCACAGAGTTCTGATTACACTCTAGCGCGCAGTCCTAGATATACCCTGCACATCTGACGCGAGCCGTTGGGACACCAGTTCGCCTCAGGAGAAGCCCGCCGAACTTAGGGTCGATGTGCCCTTCGCAAAGCGACAATCTGTCGGGGCAACGGCGAGCGGACCAGGTCGATTGTCTGTTTCGCCGCTCGGCTCACAGGGACCGGGGGTCGTCGATGCGCACGCGCACCTGGGGAAGCTTCTTCGCCGAGCGGGCAGAGGTGATCTCGGCCAGCCGGGTGCCGATGTGGGGGCCTGCGGCGATCGGGTAGGCGGCGACGACCTTCTGCCCGGCCTCGTCCTCGTCCCGGGTGAGCTCCTCGAGTTCGGGGACCTCGCCGAGCACCGCGTCGATGTCGGTTCCCGTACCCGTGAGTTCGACGATGCGCCGGTATGGCGGGAACCCGAGCTCGCGCCGGTCGTGGAGCGCCCTGGCCATCGTCACAGCCGGGTCGAAGGTCGTCAGGGCCCCGCGGATGACCTCGTCGGAATCGCCGAGGTAGACGACTCCCCCGTCGGTGCGCGCGCGCACGAGCGAGGCCGCCCGCATTCGGCGCCGCACCCCTTCGTCGCTTGCGCGCATCCACGGTCCCGGCCACAGGGAGTCGAGGAGGATCCCGGCCGCGTACCCGCCGATCGCGTAGGGTTCGGCGCCGGTGGTGGCGACGATGACGCGGGGGGTGAAGTCGACGGCGATGGGGATGTTCTCTCCCCCGGATTCGACGATCTCCACCCCGGGCAGCGCCTTGGACAGCTCCTCGACGGTGCGGGTGCGCCCGCGCACGATCGAGCGCACCTGGTGGGAGCGGCAGCGGCTGCACGTGAATGTCTCAGAGTGGTAGCCGCAGGTCCGGCACGCGAAGGGACCGACCTCGGACTGGGTCGAGAGCGGGGATTCGCACACGGGACAGCGCGCCGTCTCCTGGCAGCGGGCGCATGCGAAGACCGGGTAGTAGCCGGCCCGGGGCACCTGGACGAGCACGGGACCGGCGGCCTCGTCCCCGCGCGGGTGGAGCGCCTCACGCATGATCTCCCAGGCCCTGCTGGGGATCCGCTGCCACGCGTACGGGTCGCGGTCCTCGTCGGGGACGACGACGCGCGGCGAGGCGGCTCGACGGTCGGTCGCCGAGGGACTGATGTCGGTCAGCCAGCCGATCTCGACGAGGCGTTCGACCTCGGCGCTGCGGTCGGTCGAGACGAAGAGGAGGCCCGTGTCCTCGAGGTTGGACCGGAGCAGGCAGACCTCACGGGCGTGCGGGTATGGGGCGTGCTGGTCGAGGTAGTTCTGGTTCGCGTCGTCGGTGCAGATGATGACACCGAGGTCGGCAAGCGGGGCGAAGGCGGCGGCCCGGGTGCCGATGAGCAGGCGGGTGCGCCCGAGCAGACCTCTCAGCCACGCCGTCCACCGCTGTTCGGGTGACTGGTCGGCGTGGAGTGCCGTGTACTCATCGATGGTCCCCCGGGCGACCTCGGCGTCGAGGGCGGCGGAGAGCACGGCGATCTCCCGGTGATCGGGGACGAGCCAGAGCACCGAGGAGCCGGCCGAGAGGGCCGCTCGAGCTGCGACGAGTCCCGCGGTGATCCAGCCGAGGCCCGGCAGACGACCAGGGGTGACCGTGAGTGCGAGCCGGGCGCTCGTGGCGCCCGCGGCGTCGGCGAGAGCCGACGGAAGCGGAGGCGCGCTGCCGTCGGCGACCCAGGTGCCCAGTGCTGTGAGGACCGGCGTCGTGTCCTCGTCAGTCTCGACGTCGGACTCGGAATTGGAATCTGACTCGGAATCGGCCTCGGTCGTGGCCTGTTCCGGGGGCGACTGCCGCGTCGCGGGCCGAGCGCTCACCTCGGCGAGGACAGCCTTCTCCGCACGGGCATGCCGGGGCGGGATCGCGAGGCGGAGGACGTCGGGCAGCGTCCCGGCGTACCGGGTGGCCACGGCCTCGCAGAGTTCGACGAGTAAGGGGGTGAGCACCGGCAGCGGCGAGGTGATCCGTTCGATGACGGCGAGCGGACCGACATGGTCGCTGAACTCGGTCCGTTCGAGGATGTACCCGTCGCGCAGCCGGCCGGCGAACTTCACCCGCACCCGCACCCCGGGCTGGGCCGCCTCGGCGAGCGTGAGCGGCACCGCATAGTCGAAGGCCCGGGCCAGATGCGGGACGGGATGGTCGACGAGCACCCGGGCGACGGGATCGGTCTCCGCGACGGGAACCTGACCGTGCGCGGTGGTGGCGGCGGGGAAGAGCGGTTCGTCCACGAACTCAGTTCGCGGACACGGCACGGAGCAGGTCGGCGGCGCGGTCCGTGCGCTCCCACGTGAAGTCGGGCAGCTCCCGGCCGAAGTGGCCGTAGGTCGCCGTCGGCGAGTAGATCGGGCGGAGCAGGTCGAGCTCTTTGATGATCATCGCGGGGCGGAGGTCGAAGACCTCGCGGATCGCCCGGGTGATCGCGGCCGGATCGACCTTCTCGGTGCCGAAGGTCTCGACGTAGAGGCCCATAGGATCGACGCGGCCGATCGCATAGGAGACCTGGACCTCGGCACGGTCGGCGAGGCCGGCGGCGACGATGTTCTTCGCCACCCACCGCATCGCATACGCCGCGGACCGGTCGACCTTCGAAGGATCCTTGCCGGAGAACGCCCCGCCCCCGTGGCGGGAGAAGCCGCCGTAGGTGTCGACGATGATCTTCCGCCCGGTCAGCCCTGCATCGCCCATCGGTCCGCCCGTGACGAAGGGGCCTGCGGGGTTGATGAAGACATTCTCGTTCGACCGGTCGAGACCCGAGGCGTCGGCGATCGGATCGACGACGAGGGTCCGGATATCGGCCTCGAGCTGTTCCTGGTCGATGCCGGCGGCGTGCTGGGTGGAGACGACGATGTTCTCGATCGCCACGGCCCGGTCACCGTCGTAGCCGATCGTCAGCTGGGTCTTTCCGTCGGGGCGGAGGTAGTCGAGCGCCCCGGACTTGCGGACCTCGCTGAGCTTCTCGGCCATGCGGGAGGCGAGGTGGATGGGCAGCGGCATGAGGACGTCGGTGGCGTTGTCGGCGTAGCCGAACATCAGCCCCTGGTCGCCGGCGCCGAGCGAGGAGCCGTGATCGGTCTCGATGGCCTCACGGAAGTCGAGCGGGTTCGTCACGCCTGAGTGGATGTCCGTGGACTGGCTGCCGATCGAGACGGAGACTCCGCACGAATGGCCGTCGAAGCCCTTCTCCGAGGAGTCGTAGCCGATGCCGGTGATGAGGCTGCGCACAATGCCTGCGACGTCGGCGTACGCGTCGGTGTTGACCTCGCCGGCGACGTGGACGAGACCGGTCGTCACCATCGTCTCGACGGCGACCTTCGCGTCGGGATCCTTGCTCAGGAGGTCGTCGAGGACGGCGTCGCTGATCTGATCGCAGATCTTGTCAGGGTGGCCTTCGGTGACGGATTCGGAGGAGAAGTAGCGCAGTTCGGATGTACTCACGGCGTCGATTCTACTGGTGGGAGGCGGTCGGCGATGACGGAGACGACCTTTTGCGCAACATCGTCCTTGCTGCCGGAGAACTCCCCCACCTCGACGACCTCGGTGCCGTCGGCGGCGAGCACGATCACCTCGGTGACGTCGTGGCCGAAGGCCCGATTCCCCGAGACGTCGTTGAAGACGAGGAGGTCGGCTCCCTTGCGGCGGAACTTCGCGACCGCGTAGTCATGGGCCGGGTGGTCGGCGTCACCGGTCTCCGCGGCGAAGCCGACGATGAACTGGCCGGGGATCCGGTCAGCCACGAGGCCGGCGAGGATGTCGGGGTTCTGGACGAGTTCGAGGCTCATCCCCTCGTCTCCGGCCTTCTTCAGCTTCGCCCCGTGGACTTCGGCAGGACGGTAGTCGGCGACGGCGGCGGCCATGACGATGACATCGGCGTTCGGCTGTGCGGCCTGCATCGCGGACTGGAGGTCGAGGGTCGATTCGACGGGGGTGACGGCGATCGATGAGGGCAGCGCCGCGAGGAGACCGGAGTCGACGTTCGCGGCGACGAGTTCGACCTCGGCGCCTGCCTGCGCTGCTGCCTGGGCCAGGGCGATGCCCTGTTTGCCGGAGGAGCGGTTGCCGAGGAACCGCACGGGGTCGAGTGCCTCCCGGGTGCCGCCTGCGCTGACGACGACGCGACGACCGGCGAGGGCACCCGACGCGCCGGCAGGCTCGGCGGCGGAGAGGGCGAAGGCGACGATGTCCTCGGGTTCGGGCAGCCGTCCGGGGCCGGAGTCGGGGCCGGTGAGGCGGCCGACGGCGGGTTCGAGGATGTGGATGCCGCGCGAGCGCAGGGTCGCGATGTTCGCGACCGTGGCCGGGTTGTGCCACATCTCCGTGTGCATGGCCGGGGCGAGGACGACCGGGGCCGTGGTCGTGAGCACGGTGGCCGTGAGCAGATCGTCGGCGAGTCCCGCGGTGATCTTCGCGAGCGTGTTCGCCGTCGCCGGGGCGACGATGACGAGTTCGGCCTCCTGGCCGATGCGGACGTGGTTGACCTTGTCGACCTCGTCGAACACGTCGGTGCTCACCGGCTGCCCTGACAGGGCTTCGAAGGTGGGCGCGCCGACGAACTTCAGGGCGTTGGGGGTGGGCACGACCGTGACGGTGTGCCCGGCCTCTCGGAGACGCCGGATGACATGGGCCGCCTTGTAGGCGGCGATTCCGCCGGCGACTCCGAGGACGACTCTCACTGGTCGCTGAAGTCGATCGCGCCGTCGGTGCTCACGCTCGTCTCGGCGGACTCCTCGGCCGCGAGGGGGGCGAAGTCGGTCTCGGAGACCTCGCGGGAGACGATCTTGCCCTCGTTGACCTCGCGCAGCGCGATCGACAGGGGCTTCTCGTGGGGGCCGGGGGTCACGAGGGGACCGACGTTCTCGAGCAGACCCTCCTGCAGCTGGGCGTAGTAGGAGTTGATCTGACGCGCACGCTGAGCCGCGATGGAGACGAGTTCGTACTTCGAGCCGGTGACGGAGAGCAGTTCGTCGATCGGCGGATTGGTGATGCCTTCAGGCTGTGCAGGCAAGGGGTGTCCCATCTAATCGAGTGTGGATATACCCATCAATTGTATGAGTTCTTCGGCCGCAGTGCGAACGCTGTCGTTGACGATCGTGACGTCGAACTCGGATTCGGCGGCGAGTTCGGCCCGCGCGGTGGTCAGCCGCCGTTCCTGCTCCTCAGCGGACTCTGTGCCGCGGCCGGTGAGCCGGCAGACGAGTTCGTCCCAGCTGGGCGGGGCGAGGAAGACGAAGAGCGCGTCGGGCATCTTCGCCTTGACCTGCCTGGCCCCCTGCAGGTCGATCTCGAGCAGGGAGGGCACGCCCTCGGTCAGCCGGCGGCGGACGGGCTCGGCGGGGGTGCCGTAGCGGTGGCGGCCGTGGACGACGGCGTATTCGAGCATCTCGTCGCGCGCGATGAGACCGTCGAACTCGTCGTCGGAGACGAAGTGGTAGTGGACGCCGTCGATCTCACCGGGGCGGCGGGGCCGCGTGGTCGCGGACACCGAGAACCAGATCTCGGGGTGATGCGCTCTGATGTAGCTGCTGATGGTGCCTTTTCCGACCGCTGTGGGTCCCGCGAGAACGGTGAGTCGTGTGTTCACGGATCTAAAGCTGTCACATTCAGGAGTATTTCTCCAACAGGGCGGTGCGCTGGTGCACACCGAGGCCCTTGATCCGGCGTGAGGTCGCGATGCCGACTTCCTCCATCGCCGCCTCGGCGCGCCTGTCGCCGACGCCGGGCAGGGAGCGCAGCAGGTCGAGCACGCGCATCTTCGCGAGCGCTTCGTCCTTCCCCGCCTTCTTGAGCACCGCTGCGAGATCCGTCTCACCGCTCTTGAGCGCCGCCTTCACCTCGGCACGCACCTGTCGGGCCTTGAATGCCTTGTCAAGGGCTGCCGAACGCTGTTGCGGGGTCAATGGTTCGAGTGCCACATTATCTCCTCTGTCACCATGAACGGGCAGGTAGGGAAGTTGCTTCAGTCTAAAACACAAACCCGCACAACCGACACAGGGCGAGGAAGAAAACTCATCCGAGCCCGATCCGAGACCCGGTGAGGAGACTCACATGCGCAGGGCGGCGTTGAGCGTCCGTGCCGCCTCGGCGAGCCCCTCCGGTCCGGCCCCGAGCACGGCCCGGGAGACGGCGACGACGACCTGGCTGCGACTGAGCGCAGCGGGACCGAACACCTCGAGCAGCTCCGCACGGCCCGCGCCCTGCGCGCCGACCCCCGGGGTGAGGATGGGTCCCCCGCAGTCGCTGGGGTCGAAGCCCAGGTCGGCTGCGGCGGAGCCGATCGTCGCCCCGACGACGAGGCCGAAGGGGCCGAGCCCCTCTCCCCCGGTGAGCTCCGCGTTGCGGGCGGCCACCGCGGCGGCCACGGAGCCGGCCACGGAGTCGCCGAAGCCCTCGACGTTCCGGCCTGTGCGGGCGTGCTGGATCTCGGCGCCCTCCGGGTTCGAGGTGAGCGCGAGGACGAAGAGCCCCCGGTCGTTCTCGGCGGCGAGGTCGAAGGCCGCCCCCAGGGCACCGACGCCGAGGTAGGGCGAGACTGTGATGGCATCGGCCGACAGCGGCGAGCCGGGGGTGAGATGGGCCTGCGCATAGCCGGCCATCGTCGAGCCGATGTCCCCGCGTTTGACGTCGAGGATGGTGAGCAGTCCCTGCTCCCGGCACGCGGCGAGCGTCTCCTCGAGGGCGGCGACCCCGGCCGAGCCGAAGCGTTCGAAGAACGCCGACTGCGGTTTGACCGCGGCCACGGAGCCGGCGAGCTCCGCGACCGTGCGCAGTCCGAATTCGCGGGCACCTGCTGCCGTGCGCGGCAGGCCCCACGCTTCGAGGAGGTGGTCGTGGGGATCGATGCCCACGCACACGGGTCCGTGGGCGGCCATCGCCTCGCGCAGCCGGGCCGAGAACATCATGCGCTCCAGTCCTGCAGGCTGCGCACTCCGAAGGTCTTCTCCCGCACCGCGTGCAGTGAGGTCACGGCGGCCGCGAACTCCGCGATCGTCGTGATCAGCGGCACCGAGTTCGCCGTGGCCGCGGCCCGGATCTCGTAGCCGTCAGCGCGCTCCTGGCGGCCGGCGGGGACGTTGATGACCATGTCGATCGTTCCGGCGGCGAGGTAGTCGAGGACCGTGCGGTCCTCGGCGTCGGCCTCGAAGTGCTTGTGCACCTGCGAGGTCGCGATGCCGTAGCGGGAGAGGACGGCGGCCGTGCCGGTGGTGGCGACGACGTCGAAGCCCATGTCGACGAGCTCCTTGACCGGCAGCACCATCGCGCGCTTGTCGCGGTCGGCGACGGAGACGAAGACCGTGCCCGAGGTCGGCAGCTTGATCGACGCACCGAGCTGGCCCTTGGCGAACGCGGTCGGGAAGTCATGGTCGATGCCCATGACCTCACCGGTCGACCGCATCTCCGGTCCGAGCACCGAGTCGACGACCTTGCCCTCGACGGTGCGGAAGCGGCGGAACGGCAGCACGGCCTCCTTGACCGCGATCGGGTGGTCGATCGGCAGGGTCGAGCCGTCACCGGTCTCCGGCAGCAGGTTCCCGCGGAGGTCGGCGATCGTCGAGCCGACGGCGATGAGGGCCGCGGCCTTCGCCAACTGCGTCGACGTCGCCTTCGAGACGAACGGCACGGTGCGCGAGGCGCGCGGGTTGGCCTCGATGACGTAGAGGACGTCGGCGGTGATCGCGAACTGGATGTTGAGCAGTCCGCGCACGCTCACGCCTTCGGCGATCGCGCGGGTCGCCTGCCGCACCCGGTCGAGGACGTCCTCGCCGAGGGTGAGGGAGGGCAGCACGCACGCGGAGTCGCCGGAGTGGATGCCCGCCTCCTCGATGTGCTCCATGATCCCGCCGATGAAGATGTCCTCACCGTCGTAGAGGGCGTCGACGTCGATCTCGATGGCGTCCTCGAGGAACCGGTCGACGAGGACCGGACGGTCGACGGAGATCTCCGTCGCGCTGGCCATGTAGTCGAGCAGCTGCGTGCGGTCGTAGACGATCTGCATGCCGCGCCCGCCGAGGACGTAGGAGGGGCGCACGAGGACCGGGTAGCCGATCTCGTCGGCGATCGCCGCGGCCTCGGCGGCGGTCACCGCGGTGCCGTGCTTGGGCGCGGTCAGTCCCGCCCGGGAGAGGACGGCGCCGAATTCGCCGCGGTCCTCGGCGAGGTCGATGGCCTCGGGCTGGGTGCCGAGCACCGGGACGCCGGCGGCCTTGAGCCGGTCGGCCAGTCCCAGCGGGGTCTGTCCGCCGAGGGTGCACACGACGCCGAGGACGGGTCCGGCGGCGAGCTCGGCGTGGTAGACCTCCATGACGTCTTCGAAGGTGAGCGGTTCGAAGTAGAGGCGGTCGGCGGTGTCGTAGTCCGTCGAGACGGTCTCCGGGTTGCAGTTGACCATGACGGTCTCGTAGCCGGCTTCGCCGATCGCCATCGTCGCATGCACGCACGAGTAGTCGAATTCGATGCCCTGACCGATCCGGTTCGGACCCGAACCGAGGATGAGCACGGCCGGGCGCTGCCGGGGTTCGACCTCCGTCTCGGAGTCGTAGCTCGAGTAGTGGTACGGGGTGTGGGCTTCGAACTCGCCCGCGCACGTGTCGACGGTCTTGAACACGGGCCGGATGCGCAGGGCGTGACGGACGCCGGTGACGACGTCGGTGCTCAGGCTGCGCAGACCGGCGATCTGCTCGTCGGAGAATCCGTGGTTCTTCGCGACCCGGATGACCTCGCCGTCGAGCTCCTCGGCGTCGGCGACGAAGGCGGCGACCTCGTTGATGAGCTCGATCTGGTCGAGGAACCACGGGTCGATGCCGCTGGCCGCGTGGACCTCGGCGTTCGTCAGGCCCGCGGCGAGTCCGCGCTGGACGGCGTGGATGCGGTCGGCGGTGGGGTGGCCGATCGTCTCGAGCAGGGCCTCGCGCACCTCGTCGTCGGCGATGTCGGGCAGGTCGGCCCACGAGAACGAGGAGCCCTTCTGCTCCATCGAGCGCATCGCCTTCTGCAGGGCGGTGGTGAAGTTCCGGCCCAGCGCCATGACCTCGCCCACGGACTTCATGGTCGTCGTCAGGGTGGGGTCGGCGGCGGGGAACTTCTCGAAGGTGAAGCGCGGGATCTTGACGACGACGTAGTCGAGCGTCGGTTCGAAGCTCGCAGGCGTGACCTTCGTGATGTCGTTGGGGATCTCGTCGAGTGAGTAGCCGACGGCGAGCTTCGCGGCCATCTTCGCGATCGGGAACCCGGTGGCCTTCGAGGCCAGCGCCGAGGACCGGGAGACGCGCGGGTTCATCTCGATGACGACGATGCGTCCTGTCGCGGGGTCGACGGCGAACTGGATGTTGCAGCCGCCGGTGTCGACGCCGACGGCGCGGATGACGTCGATGCCGATGTCGCGCATCGTCTGGTATTCGCGGTCGGTGAGGGTCAGCGACGGGGCGACGGTGATCGAGTCGCCGGTGTGGACGCCGACGGGGTCGACGTTCTCGATCGAGCACACGACGACGACATTGTCCTTGTGGTCGCGCATGAGCTCGAGCTCGTACTCCTTCCAGCCGAGGATCGACTCCTCGAGGAGGACCTCGGTGGTCAGCGAATCGGACAGGCCGGCGCCGGCGATGCGGCGCAGGTCGGTCTCGTCGTAGGCCATGCCCGAGCCGAGGCCGCCCATCGTGAAGGAGGGGCGCACGACCAGCGGGTAGCCGAGCTCCTCGGCCCCGGCGATCGCCTCGTCGAGGGTGTGGCAGATGACGGAGCGGGCCACCTCGGCGCCGCAGTCCTCGACGATCTGCTTGAACTTCTGGCGGTCCTCCCCGCGCTGGATCGCGTCGACGTCGGCGCCGATGAGCTCGACGCCGTACTTCTCCAGGGTGCCCGCCTCGTGGAGGGCGATCGCGGCGTTGAGCGCGGTCTGTCCGCCGAGGGTCGGCAGGATCGCGTCGGGGCGTTCCTTGGCGATGATCGACTCGATGATGTCGGGGTCGATCGGTTCGACGTAGGTGGCGTCGGCGACGTCGGGGTCGGTCATGATCGTCGCGGGGTTGGAGTTGATGAGGATGACGCGCAGGCCTTCGGCGCGCAGCACGCGGCACGCCTGGGTGCCGGAGTAGTCGAACTCGCAGGCCTGTCCGATGACGATGGGACCGGAGCCGATGACGAGGACTGACTGCAGATCGTTTCTCAATGGCATGGATGGGCTCCTTACGCGCGGGAGGACATGAGGTCGACGAACCGATCGAACAGGTAGTCCGAATCGTGGGGTCCCGCGGCGGCCTCGGGATGGAACTGGACGGAGAAGGCGGGCACGTCGAGGCACTGGAGTCCCTCGACGACGTCGTCGTTGAGGCACACGTGCGAGACGGTCACCCGGCCCAGGGACTCATCGGCCGGCGCGATCGTCTCCCCGTGGAGGGGGGCGTCGACGGCGAAGCCGTGGTTCTGCGCGGTGATCTCGACCTTGTCGGTCGTCCGGTCGATGACGGGGACGTTGATGCCGCGGTGGCCGAAGGGCAGCTTATAGGTGCCGAAGCCGAGCGCGCGGCCGAGCAGCTGGTTGCCGAAGCAGATGCCGAAGAACGGGATCCGCGCGGCGAGCACCTCGCGCAGCAGACCGACCTGGGCGTCCGCGGTGGCCGGGTCGCCGGGGCCGTTGGAGAAGAAGACGCCGTCGACGCCGAGGGCCTCGATCTCCGCGAAGGTGACGGTCGCGGGCACGACGTGGACGTCGATGCCGCGCTCGGCCAGCCGCTGCGGGGTCATCCCCTTGATGCCGAGGTCGACGGCGGCGACGGAGAAGCGCTTCTCCCCCACCGCGGGCACGAGTTCGGGTTCGGTGACGCTGACCTCTTCGGCGAGCTGGGCGCCGGCCATCGGCGGGGTCGCGAGCACGGTCTCGAGCATGGCGCCGGGATCAGCCGCGGCGGCGGGACCGGAGAAGATGCCCATGCGCATCGCCCCCTTGTCGCGGAGGTGGCGGGTCAGCGCCCGGGTGTCGACGTCCTTGATGCCGACGATCCCCGCCTCGGCGAGGTGGGTCTCGAGGTCGCCTTCGGAGCGCCAGTTCGACGAGATCCGGGAGGCGTCGCGGACGACGTAGCCTGCGACCCAGATCTTCCGGGATTCGTCGTCGGTCGCGTTGACCCCGGTGTTGCCGATGTGGGGCGCGGTCTGGATGACGATCTGCCGGTGGTAGGACGGATCGGTCAGGGTCTCCTGGTAACCGGACATCGCGGTGACGAAGACGGCTTCGCCGACGGTCTCCCCGACTGCTCCGTAGGCGGACCCGGTGAACGTGCGGCCGTCTTCGAGCACGAGGACGGCGGGAGTGGTGGAAAGTCTCATGGTGCCTCTACGATCATCTCTCTGATGCGGTTGACGGTGGGCGCGGTGTCGGCTGCGTAGCGGGCGCGGAAGCCGGTGTCGACGAGGGTCTCGCCGAGGCGCCAGGTGATGCGGACGATGCCGCCGCGTTCGACGAACTTGCCGATCATCCCCGAGGTGGTGTCGACGGAGACGATGTCGGCGCGCGGGATGAGGAAGTCCTCCCGGCCGGCGAGGTCCATGATCACTCCCCCGTCGGTGACGACGAGCTCTCCTGTGGTGCGGATGCCCAGGCCGTGGATGGCGACCCGGTCGAGCGGGTTGCCCGCCGTCGTCGTCGAGACGTAGGAGCCTTCGACGGGGTCGGCGATCGGGGTGATGCCCAGATGCGGTTTGGCCGGGGCGGCGACTTCGGTCTGGCGGCTCTTGCGCCGGGTCCAGCCCCAGGTCAGGGCCAGCATGATGAGGACGACGACGCCGGCGATGATGAGGACGCTCACGCTTCTGTCCATGACGCTCCTGACGGGTGGGGTGTGCTCAGCGCACCGTTGGCGAGGACGCGGTGGCCGTAGAAGAAGGTGTCGGTGACCTTCGTGCTCACCTCGATGCCCGCGAACGGGTTGTTCCGGCCCTTCGTGAGGTGCTCGGCCGGGGTGATCGTGTGCGGGGCCGCGGGGTCGATGAGGACGATGTTCGCACTCGCCCCGGTCTCGAGGCTGCCGTGCCCGGTCGCCCCGGTGATCCGAGCCGGGGCCTGCGACATCACGCGGGCGACGTCGCCGAAGTCGAAGTCGTGGTCGGCCATCGCCGCGACGACGACGGCCAGGGCGGTCTCCATCCCGACCATGCCCATCGCCGCGGCCGACCATTCGCCGCACTTGTGTTCGGCGGTGTGCGGGGCGTGGTCGGTGCCGACGACGTCGATCGTGCCGTCGGCGAGTGCCTCGCGCAGAGCCTGGACGTCGGCGTCGGTGCGCAGCGGCGGGTTGACCTTGTAGACGGGGTCGAAGCTGCGGACGAGTTCATCGGTGAGCATGAGGTGGTGGGGGGTGACCTCGGCGGTGACCATGATCCCGCGCGACTTCGCCCAGCGGATGATGTCGACGCTGCCGGCCGTGGAGACGTGGCAGACGTGTAGCCGGGAGCCGACGTGCTCGGCGAGCAGGACGTCGCGGGCGATGATCGACTCCTCGGCGACGGCCGGCCATCCAGGCAGTCCGAGTTCGGCGGAGACGAGGCCTTCGTTCATCTGCGCGCCTTCGGTCAGGCGCGGTTCCTGCGCGTGCTGGGCGATGACGCCGTCGAAGGTCTTGACGTATTCGAGGGCCCGGCGCATGAGCAGCGGATCGGAGACGCAGATGCCGTCGTCGGAGAACATCCGCACCCGGGCCTCGGAGCGGGCCATCGCCCCGAGTTCGGCGAGTTGGCGTCCCTCGAGGCCGATCGTCACGGCCCCCACGGGCACGACCTCGGTGTAGCCGGCGGTGCGTCCGAGCCGGTGCACCTGCTCGACGACCCCGGCGGTGTCGGCGACCGGTGCGGTGTTCGCCATCGCGTGCACGCACGTAAAGCCGCCGGCCGCCGCGGACTGGGAGCCGGTGAGCACCGTCTCCGCGTCCTCCTTGCCGGGTTCGCGCAGGTGGGTGTGCATGTCGACGAGGCCGGGCAGGGCGATGAGCCCGGTCGCGTCGATCCGCTCGGCATCGGGGCCGAGCAGTTCGGGGTCGACGATCGTGCCGTCGGAGATCGCGAGGGTTCCGCGTCCGCGGCCGAGCACGTCGGCATTCTCGATGAGATAGTCAGTCAATGGTCTCCTCCTGACCGGTCAGCAGGCGGTAGAGGACCGCCATGCGCACGCTCACACCGTTCTCGACCTGGTCGAGGACGAGGGCGCGGGGTGAGTCCGCGGCGGCCGCGGAGATCTCGAACCCGCGGTTCATCGGGCCCGGGTGCATGATGAAGGCCTCCTTCGGCAGGCGGCGCAGCCGTGACTCGCTCAGCCCCCACAGCCGGGAGTACTCGCGGGCGTTGGGGAAGAACGATTCGTGCATCCGCTCGTGCTGGACGCGCAGCATCATCACCGCGTCGAAGTCGACGGATCCGAGTGCCTCGTCGAAGTCGTAGTGGATCGTCACCGGCCAGGTCTGCGCTCCCCAGGGCAGCAGGGTGGGCGGGGCGATGAGGTGGACGTCGGCGCCGAGGCGGTGGAGCAGGTGGACGTTCGAGCGGGCCACCCGGGAGTGGAGGATGTCGCCGACGACGGCGACCTTCGCCCCGTCGAGTCCCAGCCCGCGCGGTCCCTCCCCGGCGGCGCCCGAGGCGGGGAAGCCGCCGAGCGCCCGGCGCAGGGTGAACGCGTCGAGCAGAGCCTGCGTGGGATGTTCGTGGGTGCCGTCGCCGGCGTTGACGACGGGCACGTCGATCCAGCCGGTGTCGGCCAGACGCTGGGCGGTGCCGGCCGCGGAGTGGCGGACGACGATCGCGTCGGCGCCCATCGCGGAGATCGTCTGCACGGTGTCCTGGAGGCTCTCGCCCTTCGACACCGAGGAGCCCTTCGCGGAGAAGTTGAGGACGTCGGCGGAGAGGCGTTTGGCGGCGGCTTCGAAGGACAGGCGGGTGCGGGTGGAGTCCTCGAAGAAGAGGTTGACGACGGTGCGACCGCGCAGCACGGGCAGCTTCTTCACCTCGCGCGTGCTCACCTGGGTCATCTCCTCGGCGATGTCGAGGATGCCGATCGCGTCCTCCCGTGAGAGCGAGGAGGTGTCGAGCAGGTGCTTCATTCGCGGCCTCCCGAGATCGTCACCGCGTCGTGCCCGTCGATCTCGGACAGGGCGACGTTGACGCGTTCGCTGCTCGACGTCGGCAGGTTCTTGCCCACGTGGTCGGCGCGGATCGGCAGGTCGCGGTGGCCGCGGTCGACGAGGACGGCGAGCCTGACCTTCGCGGGCCGGCCGAGGTCGGAGAGCGCGTCGAGGGCGGCTCTGATCGTGCGCCCGGAGAAGAGGACGTCGTCGACGAGGACGACGGTCCGTCCGTCGATGCCGGCCTCGGGGATCCGGGTGGGCTCCGGGGCGCGGTAGGCACCCGAGCGCAGGTCGTCGCGGTACATCGTGATGTCGAGGCTGCCGACGAGGTTCGGCGCGGTGTCGGGACGGTCGGAGATCTCAGCGATATGGGCGCCGAGGCGGTCGGCCAGGGGGACCCCGCGCCGCGGGATCCCGAGGAGGACGAGGTCGTCCGTGCCCTTGTTCGATTCGATGATCTCGTGGGCGATGCGGGTCGTCGCCCGGCGCATGTCTGCGCCGTCGAGCACTGTTCGCTCTGTCATGTCTGCCCTTCTCCGCCTCTCTGGACGGTGGTTAAAGGAGCGTGTCCAGCCCAAGTCTAGCGCGTGGCTCGGGCGGCTGGAGCCGCTGCGTCCGGAGACCGGACGCAGCGGTTCAGATCAGGGTGGGTTTGACGTCGAGGATGCGCGAGAGCAGCCCCGAGACGAAGCCCGGCGAGTCGTCGGTGGAGAACTGCTTGGCCAGGGTCACGGCCTCGTCGATCGCGGCGGTGTCGGGGACCTCGTCGTTGAACAGGATCTCCCACGTGCCGATCTCGAGCAGCGCCCGGTCGACGGCGGGCATCCGCTCGAGCGTCCAGCCCTGAGCGTAGGTGGAGATGATCTCGTCGATCTCCTCCCGCTTCGCCTTCACCCCGTCGACGATCTCGACGGCGTAGGGCTTCATCGGGTAGGCGGGGTCGTTCGAGCGCATCGCCACGACCTCGTCGATGTCGAGTCCCCGCTGTCCGGCTTCGAACAGGAGTTCGAGGGCCCGGCGACGGGCGCGAGAGCGTGCCGACACTTACTTGACGCGGCCGAGGTAGTCACCCGTGCGGGTGTCGACCTTGATCTTCGTGCCCTCTTCGAGGAAGAGGGGAACCTGGATCTCGTAGCCGGTCTCGAGCGTCGCGGGCTTCGAGCCGCCGGTCGAGCGGTCGCCCTGGAGGCCGGGCTCGGTGTGAGAGATCGTCAGCTCCACGGAGGCGGGCAGTTCGACCGACAGCGGGGTGCCGTCGTGGAAGGAGACCTGCAGCTCCTGGTTCTCGAGCATGTAGTTCGCGGCGTCGGCGACGAGGGCGGACGGGATCGTCACCTGGTCGTAGTCCTTCGCGTCCATGAAGACGTAGTCGGAGCCGTCATGGTAGAGGTACTGCATGTCGCGGCGGTCGACGTTGGCGGTCTCGACCTTGGTGCCGGCGTTGAACGTCTTGTCGATGATCTTGCCGGAGATGACGTGCTTGAGCTTCGTGCGGACGAAGGCCGGTCCCTTGCCGGGCTTGACGTGCTGGAACTCCAGCACCTGCCACAGCTGGTTGTCGAGGTTGAGCACGAGACCGTTCTTGAGGTCGTTGGTTGTCGCCACTAATCCGTCCTTCTTCACATCATCGTCCCCGTCGACGCGGTCGCTACGGGTGAGGCTGTTTGCCGATGAACGATTCTACCAAGCCCGCGCAGGCCTCGTGAAACCACGCGGCCTGCGCGGGTGCGGGGCCTCACAGGGCGGGGCCGAGCAGCTTCCGCGGGGACTCCTCGCCGATCTCCTGGTAGGCGGTGTGGAGCAGGGAGACGTCGGGGATCTCCACCGTCGCCGGCGACCCGATATCGGACAGGAGCACCATCCGCAGCATCGACCCTCGGGTCTTCTTGTCCCGCTTCATCGTCTCGAGCAGCTGCGGCCACACATCCGAGCGGTAGCCGGTGGGCAGGCCGAGCTTGGACAGCAGTGCGCGATGCTCGTCGACGACCTCGGCGGGCAGGCTTTTGACCATGGCGGCCACCTCGGCGGCGAAGACCATCCCGACGGACACGGCCGCACCGTGGCGCCACTGGTAACGCTCCTTGTGCTCGATCGCGTGGGCCAGGGTGTGACCGTAGTTGAGGATCTCCCGGCGGCCGGCCTCGGTGAAGTCGCCGGAGACGACCTCGGCCTTGACGGCGATCGCGCGTTCGATGAGTTCGCGCAGCACGGGTCCGTCGACGTCGCCGATCTCCTCCCGCGTGTGATTCCGGATGAGGTCGAGGATGACGGGGTCGGCGATGAAACCGGTCTTGACGACCTCGGCGAGGCCGGTGAACAGCTCGTTCTCCGGCAGGGTGCGCAGGGTGTCGAGGTCGGCGAGCACACCGGCGGGGGCGTGGAAGGAGCCGACGAGGTTCTTGCCCTCGGCGGTGTTGATCCCCGTCTTCCCACCGACGGCGGCATCGACCATGCCGAGGACGGTGGTCGGGATGTGGATGACGCGGATGCCGCGCAGCCAGGTCGCGGCGACGAAGCCGCCGAGGTCGCTCACCGCTCCCCCGCCGACGGTGACGATCGCGTCGGTGCGGGTGAAGTCGGACTGGCCGAGGACCTGCCAGCAGAAGGCGGCGACCTGGATGTGCTTGGCCTCCTCGGCGTCGGGGATCTCGGCGACGATCGCGTCGAGTCCCGTCGCCGCGAGGTCGTCGCGGACCGTCTCCCCGGTCGTGCGCAGGGCCCGGGGGTGGATGACGAGGACCTTCTCCACCTGCGGTCCGAGCAGTTCGGGCAGCTGCCCGAGGAGTCCGTGTCCGACGAGGACCGGGTACTTCCCTCCTGCGTCGACGTCGATCGTGGTCACGCTCATGTGCTCTCCTTCGTCTGTTGGTACTTCGCGTACTCCTCGGCGCGCTGGAGGCCTGTGAGCACGTCGACGATCCGGTTGACCACGGTCGACGGCGGCGAGCTCGAGGCCTGCACGCGGAAGGTCGCGACCTGTTCGTAGAGGGGTTCGCGATCGGTCACGAGCGCGAGCCAGTTCTCCACCGGGGTGCCCGCTCCTTTGAGGAGCGGCCGGTGAGGCGCGTTGAGGCGGGGGGCGACGGTCTCGACGTCGATGTCGATGTGGACGACCTTGATCGCGGGGTGGAGCAGCTGGGCGCGGGTGCCGGAGTTGAGTATCGCTCCCCCACCGAGGGAGACGATGCCGGGCCGGTCGAGGAGACGGCGCAGCGCCCGGCGGACGACTTCGCGTTCGAGCGTGCGGAAGTGGTCCTCGCCGCGGTGTTCGAAGATCTCGGCGATGACGCCGTAGCGGTCGACGATGTTCGCGTCGGTGTCGATGAGCGGCAGGGCCAGGCGGTCGGCGAGCAGTCTGCCGATCGTCGACTTCCCTGCCGCCGGCGGACCGGTGAGCACGATGCGCGAATGCGCGGCGGGCACCGGTTCGAGCGGAGGCACCGGTTTCGGAAGCGGGTGCTCGTTCATCGTCCGATGCGGAGGTTCTCCGGAATGGCGGCGAGGTAGCCCTCGAGGTTCCGCTTCGTCTCCGCCACGGAGTCGCCGCCGAACTTCTCGACGACCGCCTCGGCGAGGACGAGGGCGACCATCGCCTCGGCGACGACACCGGCCGCGGGGACCGCGCAGACGTCGGAGCGCTGGTGGTTCGCCTTCGCCGGCTCACCGGTGGCGACGTCGACGGTCGACAGGGCGCGCGGGACCGTGGCGATGGGCTTCATGGCTGCCCGCACCCGCAGCGGTTCGCCGGTGGACATGCCGCCCTCGGTGCCGCCGGCCCGGTTCGAGGACCTGCGGTAGCCGGAGCCTGCGACGAGGATCTCGTCGTGGGCGGCCGAACCCGGGCGGGTCGCGGTGAGGAAGCCGTCGCCGACCTCGACGCCCTTGATCGCCTGGACGCCCATGAGGGCGCCGGCCAGGCGCGAGTCGAGGCGGCGGTCCCAGTGGACGTGGGAGCCGAGGCCAGGCGGCAGGTCGTAGGCGAGGACCTCGACGACCCCGCCGAGGGTGTCACCGGCCTTCTTCGCGTCGTCGATCTCGGCGACCATGCGGGCGGAGAGGTCGGGGTCGAAGCTGCGCACGGGGTCGCCGTCGAGGGCGTCGACGTCGCTTGCGCGCGGCAGCGGGGCGTCGGCGCCGGGGGCGTTCTCGACGCCGCCGATGGCCACGGTGTGGGAGACCAGGGTGATGCCGAGTTCGGCGAGGAACTTCGCGGCGACCGTGCCGAGGGCCACGCGCATCGCGGTCTCACGGGCCGAGGCGCGTTCGAGGACCGGTCGGGCCTCGTCGAAGCCGTATTTCTGCATGCCGACGATGTCGGCGTGGCCGGGACGCGGGCGGGTGAGCGGGGCGCTGCGGGCCTGACCGTCGAGTTCGGATTCGTCGACGGCGTCGGCGCTCATCACCGTCTCCCATTTGGGCCATTCGGTGTTGCCGACTTCGATCGCCACGGGTGAGCCCAGCGTCTTCGCGTGCCTGACTCCGCCGAGGATGCGGACCTCATCGGCTTCGAACTTCATCCGTGCGCCGCGACCGTAGCCCAGTCGGCGCCTGGCGAGGTTGACGCGGATGTCGTCCCTGGTGATGGGGATATGGGCGGGAAGCCCTTCGATGATCCCGATCAGCGCTTCGCCGTGGGACTCTCCTGCAGTCAGCCATCTCAACATTCCACCGATTCTATAGAACGAACGGTGCCGACACCGACCCCACCCACAATCCGGTCAGCATCGCGGGACCGAACGCGATCGTCACCCCGGCCAGACTGCCGGCGCGCAGTCCCGCGAGGATCGCCCACACGCCGGCGATGAGCATCGTGAGGACGAGGACGAGCGCCGGGGCCCACGGGTCGGCGAGACCGGCTATGCCCGCGACGACGAACGCGAGCTTGACGTCGCCGAGGCCCATCGTGGGGCGTCTGAGCACCCGGCCGAGGAGGTGGAGGCCGCCGAAGAGGGCGAGCCCTGCCGCGGCCCAGGCGAGGGCGAACCACCACCTCGGCGAGGCGCCGAGGAGGATGCCGGTGACGATCGCGGCGCACGTGAGGCCGATGAGGGGGTAGACGATCCGGTCGGGCAGGCGCCGGACGAGGAGGTCGGTGACGATGAGGACCGGGGTGGCTCCGGCGACGGCGCCGAGGAGGAGGGCCGTGAGCGCGAGGTCGATCCGGTTCGGCGCGGGCGGGACGAACGTGGTCCCGCTGCCGGGTGCCGTCGCGGTCCAGGCGAGGGCAGTGAGGAGGTCGGAGGCCACGCTGACGGCGGCGGCCCCGGCGATGAGGACGCCGATGAGGACGAGCACCCACGAGCGGAAGGCGCGGGATCCGGTGACCTCGGCTGAGTGGGAGGCGTCGTGCAGCCAGCGCGCCGGGGTCGTGACGAGGATGATCGCGGTGAGGGTCGCGAGAGCCATGGCCACGACGATGAGCAGGGCCGCGGCAGGCAGTCCGGCCGCGGCAGGCAGTCCGGCCGCGGCAGGCAGTCCGGCCGCGGCGGGCAGTCCGGCCATCGACGGCTCCGTCAGCTCGCGCGGTCGAGGACGGCTGAGTGCATCGCCGCGGCGACCGTCTCCAGCTGGGCGTCCGTCGGTGCGGTGTCCGTGGCGGCAGTGAGGAAGAGCGCGAACTGGGCGACGGCCTGCTCGACGAGCATCGCCGTGCCCGGCACGGGCACGTACCCGTGCGCGGAGGCCGCTGCGAGGAATGCCGAATCGGCGGCGTAGGCGACATCGAGCGCCGCACCTGAGCCCGCATCCCAGCTCAGGGCGGGTTCCGCCTCGGCGGGCAGGGTCGAGATGACGACGCTCGAGGGACGGACCGCGCTCAGCTGTCCGATCGTCAGCGCGAGCCCGAGGCGGTCGGCGAGCTCGGCGGCGGCCTGTGCGCGGGAGGGGTTCCGCACGAGGAGCTCGACCTCGGTGATCCCGAGACGATGGCAGGCGAGCAGCGCCGACCGGGCGGTGGCCCCGGCCCCGAGGATCGTCGCGCGCGACGACGCCCGCCACGCACTGTCGCTCGTCGACCGCGGCGCACTGTCACTGTCCGCCAGGACCGGTGTGAGGGCGCGGACGATGCCGTCGACGTCGGTGTTGGCCACCGTCGGCGGGGTCGTGGCCACATATGTGTTCGCGACCCCCGTCGCCTCGGCGGTCTCCTCGATCCGCCAACCCCGCTCCCGGGCGAGGTCGACGAGGCCCTCCTTGAGCGGCATCGTCAGGGAGAATCCCGTGTGCTCGGGGTGCGAGTCAAGGAAGTCGGCGAGGTCCTCGGAGCCCAGTTCGGCCCGGGTGTACTCCCCGTCGCCCAGCCCGAGGGCTGCGAACGCGGCGCGGTGGAGGGCCGGGGAGAGCGAATGCGCGATCGGCCGGCCGAGCACCGCGGCGCGGACGGGACTCACCCGTTCTTCTCCCGCAGCCACTTCCGGTACTCCTCGACGTTCTTCTGATGCTCTGAGTACGTGTTGGCGAACTTCGTCTCACCCGTGTCGGGGTTGGTCGCGACGAAGAACTGCCACGTGCCGTCGGCGGGGTTGAGGGCGGCGTCGACGGCGCCGGCGCTCGGGGAGTTGATCGGCCCGGGAGGCAGCCCCTTCTTCTTGTACGTGTTGTACGGGCTGTCGGAGTTCCGCTCCTCCTTCGTCGTCGTCAGGTCCGCGCGGGCGCCGAAGATGTAGGCGACGGTGGCGTCGGACTGGAGCAGCTGACCGGTCTGCGACTTGTCGGAGATCCGGTTGAGGAAGACGCGGGCGACCTTCTTCCGGGTCTCCTCGTCGCCGGGCGATTCGACCTCGACGAGGCTGGCGAGGGTGAGGATGCGGTTGGCGTCCTTGTTCGCGATGCCGGCGGTCTCGAGTTCGAGCTTCGTCTTCGCGACCATCTCCTTGACGATGTCCTCAGCGGTCTTCGCCTTGTCGAGGTCGTAGGTGGCCGGGTAGAGGTAGCCCTCGAGGCTGGGGGCGTCGACGTCGAGGCCGTAGTCCTTCGGGGTCTTGTCGTCGATGGCCTTGTCGACCGCATCGGGCTGCATCCCCGATTCGATCATCGTCGCCTTGATCTGTTCGATCTTCCGGCCTTCGGCGATCGTCATCTTCGGGGGTTTGATCGGGTTGACGAGTGCGTCGACGGCGGCCTTCGAACTCATCTCCTTGCGCATGATCACCGGTCCGGCCTGGATCGTGACGTTGCGGCGTTCGACTTCCTTGAGGAAGGGCTTGGAGTCCTTGATCACCCCTTCCTCGACGAACTGGTTCGCCACCGACCGGGCGGAGGAGCCGGGTTGGATCTCGAGGGTGACCTCGCTCGTGCCGTTGCCCTCGTAGTCGGCGCCGCCGCCGAAGAGGTCGTCGACGACGCCGCCGGCGGCGCGGATGCCGAAGAAGCCGCCGAGGCCGAAGACGAGGACGCAGATGAGGACGATGACGGTGGTGCGCCGTTTGCGCATCATCCGCCGCCGTTTCTTCGCTTTGAGCTCTGCGCGTGAGAGCCCTTCGTCTTCCGAGAACTCACCGGGGAACGGAATCATTGCTCACTCTCCTGTGGGGGCAGTTCGCGGCCTGCGGGGCTGCCCGTGTTGCGTTCGGACTCGAGCGCGTTCTGCAGAATGATGACGGCCGCCTGGGCGTCGACGATCTCACGGCGCTGGCGGGAGCTCTTGCCGGCAGCGGCCAGCGAGTTGTGTGCTTCGACGGTGCTGAAGCGCTCGTCGACGAGGCGGATGGGCACGTCGGTGTCGATCCGGCGCGCGAAGTCGAGGGCGGCAGCGGCCGCAGCCCTGGCCGAGCCGTCGAGTGACCGGGGGTCTCCGGCGAGGATCTCGATCGGCTCGTATTCGGCGATGATCTCCTTCAGCTGCCGCAGGGCCGCGGGTTCGTCGGTGCGGCGGACCACGGTGAGCGGGGTCGCGAGGATCCCGTCGGGGTCGCAGGCCGCGACCCCGATCCGCACCGAGCCGATGTCGAGGCCGAGTCGTCGGCCGCGCCGGAATGTCACGTGAGAGCCGCCTTGACCGCGGCGATGGCCGCGGGGATCTGCGTGGCGTCGCTGCCGCCGCCCTGCGCGAGGTCGGGCTTGCCGCCGCCTCCCCCGCCGAGGGTGGAGCTGGCCAGGGAGACGAGTTTGCCGGCCTGCGCTCCCGCGGCCCGGGCCGCTTCGGTGGTGGCGATGACGACGACGGGCTTGCCGCCGGCGACGCCGATGCCGAGGACCACGGCGGCGCGGTCGCTCACCCGGGCACGGAGGTCGGTGACGATCGTGCGGACGTCTCCGCCGCTGGCGACCTCGCCGAGGTCGGCGACGACGAAGAGGTGCTCGCCCACAGTTTCGGCGGCTTCGAGGAAGCGTCCGGCCTGGGCGAGCAGCTGCTGGGAGCGGAGCCTGCCGATCTCCTTCTCCGCGTCCTTGAGCTTCGCCATGAGCTCGGAGACGCGGTCCTTGACGTCGGTGCCGGGCACCTTGAGCATGTCGGAGAGGGCGGAGACGATGGTGCGTTCGGCCGCGAGCGACCGGAACGCGTCCATGCCGACGGCGGCTTCGATACGGCGCACCCCGGAGCCGACGGAGGCTTCGGAGAGCACGGAGATCGGTCCGACCTCCGCCGAGGCGCCCACGTGGGTGCCGCCGCACAGCTCACGGGAGAAGGGTCCGCCGATGTCGACGACGCGGACGATGTTCGGGTACTTCTCCCCGAACAGGGCCATCGCGCCCGAGCGCTTCGCATCCTCGAACGGCAGGTATTCGGTGCCGACCTGGTAGTTCGAGCGCACAGCGAGGTTGGCGACGTCTTCGATCTCGCCGCGCATCTGCGCGCTCGGGGCCTCCGGGTAGGAGTAATCGAAGCGCATGTAGCCGGGCTGGTTGAGCGAACCGGCCTGGACGGCGTGGGTGCCGAGGATCTCGCGCAGGGCAGCGTGGACGAGGTGCGTGGCCGTGTGCGCCTGCGAACCCTGGAAGCGGTGGTCGTGGTCGACGGCGGCGAGCACGTCGGCCCCGACGGGGATCTCCCCATCGACGACCTCGATGCGGTGGGCGGCGAGGCCCTTGACCGGGTTCTGCACGTCGAGGACGCGGGCGGTGAAGCCGTCGCCGGAGATCAGCCCGACGTCGGCGCGCTGGCCGCCGGATTCGGCGTAGAACGGGGTGAGGTCGAGAACGAGGTCGCCGGTCTCCCCGGTGGTGAGCCTGTCCCGGGATTCGCCGTCGACGACGATGCCGCGGATGCGGGAGTCGGCTTCGAGGTCGTCGTAGCCGACGAATTCGCTCGCCCCGTCCTCGAGCAGTGCCGAGTAGGCGGAGAGGTCGGCGTGCGTGCCGCCCTTCTTCGCCTTCGCATCGGCCTTCGCACGGGTGCGCTGTTCGGCCATGAGCGTGCGGAAGCCGGCCTCGTCGACGTCGACACCGTGTTCGGCGGCCATCTCGAGGGTGAGGTCGATCGGGAAGCCGTGGGTGTCGTGGAGGGCGAAGGCGACGTCGCCGGAGATCGTCTTGTCCGCGCTGCCCAGCTTCTCGTAGGCGGATTCGAAGAGCTGCGTGCCGGATTCCAGGGTGCGCAGGAACGCCGTCTCCTCGGCGTAGGCGATGCGCGAGATCCGGTCGAAGTCGGTTTCGAGTTCAGGGTAGGAGTGCTTCATCGCGTTCATCGACACGGGCAGCAGCGAGGGCATGACCTCGGTGGTGACGCCGAGGAGGCGCATCGCGCGCACGGCACGGCGGATGAGGCGGCGGAGGATGTAGCCGCGGCCTTCGTTGCCGGGGCGCACGCCGTCGCCGATGATCATCAGGGCCGAGCGGACGTGGTCGGCGACGACGCGCATCTGCACATCGGAGTGGTGGTCGGAGCCGTATTCGCGGCCCGAGAGGCGGCTGGCCTCGGCGATGACGGGGAAGACCTCGTCTATCTCGTACATGTTCTCCACGCCCTGGAGGAGGAATGCGACGCGTTCGAGGCCCATGCCGGTGTCGATGTTCTTCGCGGGCAGTTCGCCGGCGATGTCGAAGTCGACCTTCGTGCGAACCTCGGAGAGTTCGAATTCCATGAACACGAGGTTCCAGATCTCGATGTAGCGGTCCTCGTCGGCGATCGGTCCGCCTTCGGCGCCGTAGGCGGGGCCGCGGTCGAAGTAGATCTCCGAGCAGTAGCCGCCGGGTCCGGGTTGGCCGGTGTGCCAGAAGTTGTCCTCGTTGCCGCGCAGCTGGATGCGCTCACGCGGGACCGAGGTCTCTTCGAGCCAGAGGTCGATGGTCTCGAGGTCGTCCTCGTGGACGGTGGCCCAGAGCAGGTCGGGGTCGAAGCCGAGTCCGCCTTCGGCGGTCGGAGCGGTGAGCAGTCCCCACGCGTAGCGGATGGCTTCGCGTTTGAAGTAGTCGCCGAAGGAGAAGTTGCCGTTCATCTGGAAGAACGTGCCGTGGCGGGTCGTCTTGCCGACCTCTTCGATGTCGGCGGTGCGCACGCACTTCTGCACGCTCGTGGCGCGGAGGAAGGGGGCGGGCTCACGTCCGGTGAGGTACGGGATGAACTGCACCATGCCGGCGATGTTGAAGAGGATCGAGGGATCCGAGCTGATGACCGACGCCGAGGGCACGACGACGTGTCCGTTCGCCTCGAAGTAGTCGAGCCAGCGCTGTTTGATCTCTGCCGTCTTCATCCATGGCCTTTCACGTGGTGCGTCGTGGCGCGGTGCGGGTGTCCGCGCTGCGTCTGTGCTGGTGCGTGCGTTCGCGCACCGATTCCAGACTAGTTTAATTGCTCACCATCACATTGTGGTGTGCGGTGATGGCGGATTCGGTGACCGCCTCTGCAGGCTCGCAGTGCGGCAGCCTCGGGGTGAATACACGACTGCCCGGAACGCGGACGTTCCGGGCAGTCGTACGATCGTGGCTCAGCGCGAGTAGAACTCGACGACGAGCTGCACGTCGCAGGTGATCGGGACTTCGTCGCGCTTGGGGCGACGGAGCAGGGTGGCCTGCAGGCCCTCGAGGTTGACATCGAGGTATCCCGGAACTGCGGGGAGGACGTCCTTGTGTCCACCGGCGGCGGCGACCTGGAACGGATCCATGTCAGCGCTCTTGGTGTGGACCTGGATCGTCTGGCCTTCCTTGACGCGGAAGGACGGACGGTCGACGCGCTGGCCGTCGACGGTGATGTGGCGGTGGACGACGAACTGGCGCGCCTGGGCGATCGTGCGGGCGAAGCCGGCACGGAGCACGAGGGCGTCGAGACGCATCTCGAGGAGCTCGACGAGGTTCTCACCGGTCAGACCTTCGAGGCGCTTGGCCTCCTTGTAGGTCTTGAGCATCTGGGCTTCGCGGATGCCGTACTGGGCGCGAAGACGCTGCTTCTCCTTGAGGCGGACCGAGTAGTCGCTGTCGTTGCGGCGACGGGCGCGGCCGTGCTCGCCTGGAGGGTAGGGGCGGCGTTCGAAGTACTTCTCAGCCTTCGGGGTCAGCGGCAGGCCGAGGGCGCGCGAGAGGCGGGCCATCCGGCGGTTACGTGCTGGTGCTGGCACTGGGTTACCTTTCTTAAGGTGCGGGTCGTCCCGGCAGGCTTGATGTCCTCGCCCTGGTCGGAACCGTTGTTTCCCCGGTTGGGAAAGAGGGATTGAGCGTCGAGAACCGCTCGCACCGACCGCCTATTCATATGAGGCACAACAGCAGACAATCTTAGCGGATTCCGGGCCTCCCCGGCAATGCCGCGGCCGGGTCGTGACGACTGTCACGCCACTGCGCGCCTCCCCTACTGGCACTCCCCCGAAACTCCAGCGCCCCTCCACCGCCGCCGGCACTCTCGCGCTCCTCCACGCATTTCCACTGTCGTCCAGAAGTCCGAGCGCCCCGGACATGTTCGCAGCGCCTGGACATCTCGCGAACCTGCGCACAGCCGTCCTGACTGTCGCGACCAAGAAGTCCCAGCACCTCGCACATGTCCATTGCGCCTGGACTTCTTGCGTGCACTCCCCCTCTGCGGTCGCCGATCCGACGTTGCCGCACCGTCGCCTGCACCCACTATGATTCCGACCATGCACGAGCCGAAGTGGACACTGCACGGAAAGCGTGAAGCGTACCGCGGTCGTGTCGTGCTCAGCGAACACGAAGTCGGACTGCCGAACGGCGATCGCATCCGCTACGAGGTCGACGAATCAGTGCCTTTCACCGTTGCGGTTCTCGGGATCACCGAGGCGGGAGACTTGCGTCTGGCACGCGAGTACCGCTACCCGGTCGGGCGCTGGATCTTCGATCTTCCCGGAGGCGGCGCCGAGGCGGGTGAGAGCCCGATCGAAGCCGCCGGACGCGAGTACGAAGAGGAAACGGGCTTCATCCCCCTCGATCTCGAGCACCTGTACACGTTCAGCCAGAATCCCGCTCGGCTCGCCTATCCGATCCACCTCTTTGTCGCCCACCGGTTTGCGGTCGGTGAACGCGTCGCCGATGATCCGCCGGAGGACGTGCGTGTGGTCGAGATGCCGGTGGCCGAATTCGATACATTGGTCGGTCGCGGCGAGATCATCGATCCGCCGCTGCTCATCAGCCGGATGATCGCGGCCGAGAAGGGGTTGCTTCCCCGCGTGGGCTGAGTGCTGTCACCGAGGGTCGATGAAGCCGGTTTCGAAGGCGCGGATCACCGCCTGTGTGCGGTCGCGCGCTCCGAGTTTGAGGAGGACGCTGCTGACCTGGGATTTCACGGTCTCGACGGTGACGTGGAGTGCCTCGGCCACCTCTGAGTTGCTTTTGCCCGCGGCGATCTGTGTGAGAACCACCTGTTCCCGTGGGGTGAGGACGCGCTCGATCTCACCTGTGCTTCGCCGAGGCGGCGCCCCGTGTTCGGCGACGACTCGGGCCAACGAATCCGGGAAGACGACGCTGTCGCCTGCCGCGGCGATGGAGATGGCCTCGGCGATCTTCGCGATCGGCCAGCGTTTGAGGAGAAAGCCGCGTGCGCCGACGTGCATGGCGCGGTAGACGTAATCATCTGAATCGAAGGTCGTGAGTACGAGGACGGCACCGGTGAAACTTGGGTCCGCCGCCAGCTCTTCGGTGGCACTGAGTCCATCTCGGCCGGGCATTCTCACATCCATGAGGACGACATCGGGCGCGTGGTGCCGGACAGCGTCGATGCCGGTATCGCCGTTGTCGGCTTCGCCGACGACACGCAGGTACGGAAATTGCGAGAGCGCCCCGACGAGTCCAGAGCGGATGAGCGGTTCGTCATCAACGATGAGGAGGTCGATCATGCTGAGATCTCGACGTGACGGGCCGGAATGCGCACATCGAGGATGAAGTGGTCAGCGATGATCTGGGACGAGGCGGAACCTCCGAGGAGTCGGGCACGAGCCTCGATGCCATGGAGTCCGCGGCCGTCCCGATGATGAACGGCGCCGAACACGGGGTTGGTCGTCAGCACGCGCAGTCCGCGATCATCATCGGTGATCGTCAGGCTGAGTTCACGCGGACTTGCGTACCGCAGCGCGTTGGTCAGCGCTTCCTGAACGATCCGATAGAGCGCTTGCGAGCGGTCGGCGGAGATCTCGAGGTTGAGCGGAACGTCGACGTCGACGAGAAGACCCGCGCTTCTAGCGTCATCGATGAGGTCACCGATGCTGCGCAGATCTCGCGCCTGCTTGAGCGTGCTCGCCTCTCCCGTTCTCAGAACTCGAAGGACATCGTCGAGATCGGCTTGGGCTCTACGGCAGACAAGCAGGATCGTGGAGAGAGCATCGTCTGCGGATCTCGGATCGTCAGCAAGAGCGACGCGTCCCCGCTCCGCTTGCAGGCTCGCGATCGTCAGGGTGTGACCGAGCGAGTCATGGATATCACGTGCGAGATCGTTCTGGGCTTCGAGCCGTTCGCGGTCTGCTTCGCTCTCAGCGAGCTGCTTCTCGAGATTCGGGCCGAGAAGCTGACGGGCGACCATCGGCAGGCAGCAGAGGAAAGTGGTTGCCCAGATCGCGGAGACGAACAGGATCATCGCAAGGATGATCCGGATCTCCGACCACGTGACGATTTCGAGATAGTTCTCGATCGCATCCGACCAACTCAGCGACCATTCCAGGACTCGTTCGGTCCGCCAGGAGAGTTCGCTGATCGCAATGGGAACACTGATGAGGCAGAGCAACGCCGACAAGCCCGCCAACAGGTGCAGCAGGGCGAAGACAGCCGAATTCCTGTACGTCCTCGAACCTGCCTCCCGGTCCACCTCGGTGCCGAGCAGCTTCGACGCAACTAGACGTTCGAACCGGTGGACGCCCGGGACGAGGCAGAGAAGAAAAGCGATCAACGAACCCGAAATGGCCACGAAGACGATCTCCGTGGGCTCGACTGCGCGATAGATCCAGACCAGGATCATCATCATCGGAACCGCGACGAGGACAGCAGGGAGCATGAAGAGCATGCGGGCAAGGATGGGGTGTCTTCTGATCATGCTTCAATCCTCGACAACGTCGACAGCCTGGTCATCCCCTATATGAGCGAAAAGCGGCACGGCAACATCGCATCACACCGGTCGACTCGCAACCTCTCACTCGCCGCGAAGGATCCCGCGGATGTTCGCGAGACGTTCGCTGATGGTCCGCTCGAGGCCGTTGGTGGTCGGCGTGTAGTACTCCTTGCCGCGCAGCACTTCCGGCAGCTGCTCCTGCGGGGCCACACCGTGGGGAAAGTCGTGGGCGTACATGTAGCCCTTCCCGTGTCCGAGCTGCTTCGCTCCCGGATAGTGGGCATCGCGGAGGTGGTTGGGCACCTCACCGACGAGCCCGTTGCGGACATCGGCGATCGCCGCGTCGAGGGCCTTGTAGCTCGCGTTCGACTTCGGTGCCATCGCGAGATAGGTCACCGCCTCGGCGAGCGGGATCCGCCCCTCCGGCATCCCGATGTTCTGCACCGCCGTCGAGGCGGCCACCGCGATCGGCAGTGCCTGCGGGTCGGCCATGCCGATGTCCTCGGCCGCGGAGATGACGACGCGACGGGCGATGAACCGCGGATCCTCGCCCGCGACGATCATCCGCGCAAGATAGTGGAGAGCCGCATCGACATCCGACCCGCGGATCGACTTGATGAACGCGGAGATGACGTCGTAGTGCTGGTCGCCGTTCTTGTCGTAACGGACGACGGCCTCACTGCTCGCCTCGGCAGCGGCCTCTTCCGTGATGAGGATCGGCGCCGTCACGTCGCTTTCGGCTCGATCGTCGTCGGCTGCAATGCCGTCGCTCTCGTCGTCCGCACTGTCAGCATCGTCGTCAACGCCCTCAGCGCCGGCCGCGTCGTCCGCGTCTTCAGCGCCGCCATCCTCAGCGCCTGCCGCCGCTGCGGCTTCGTCGTCCGCACCGTCAGCGTCCTCGCTGGCCTCGCCCGCACTCGACCGAGCCGGCTCCGCCCCCGAACCAGCAGCGCGCGCCGTGTCGCCCTGCGCCGCCGCGATCCCCGCCGCGGCCTCGAGCACCGTGAGCGAACGGCGCGCATCCGCACCGGCGATGCGCACGATGTAGTCCTTCGCGGCCGGATCGAGCTCGAATTGCCCGGCCAGTCCCCGCTCGCTCGTCATCGCCCGGTCGAGGAGTGCGGCGATGTCGTCATCGCCGAGCGGCCGCAGCGTGAGCATGAGGGAGCGCGAGAGCAGCGGCGAGATCACGGAGAACGACGGGTTCTCCGTCGTCGCCGCGACGAGGACGACGAGCCGATTCTCCACGGCCGGCAGCAGAGCGTCCTGCTGCGCCTTCGAGAACCGGTGGATCTCATCGAGGAAGAGCACAGTGGTGCGCCCGTACATCTCCCGTTCGCGCCGCGCATTCTCGATGACCTGACGCACGTCCTTGACGCCGGCGGTGATCGCCGACAGTTCGACGAACCGCCGTCCCGGGGCATGCGAGATGACGTGCGCGAGCGTCGTCTTCCCCACCCCGGGCGGACCCCAGAGGATCACCGAGGAGGCCCCGGCCCGGTCTCCCCCGCTCGCTTCGACGAGCTGGTGGAGCGGAGACCCGGGGAACGTCAGATGATCCTGGCCGACGACCTCGTCGATGGTGCGCGGACGCATCCGCACCGCCAAGGGGTCGAGGGCTCGACCGCCCCCGGACGCACCCGTCCCCGGACCGGGGAGTTCCCGGTCCGGGTCGGAGAAGAGGTCAGGACCGTCGGTCATCGCGACATCAGTCGTCGCTCTCGGCGTCGGGATCGAAGTCGACGCCCGCCTCGGCGCGCTGAGCCTCCGTGATGGGGGCCGGTGCCTGGGTGAGCGGATCGTAGCCGCCGCCGGACTTCGGGAATGCGATGACCTCGCGGATCGAGTCGACCCCGGCGAGCAGGGACACGATGCGGTCCCAGCCGAAGGCGATGCCGCCGTGCGGGGGCGCACCGAACTTGAAGGCCTCGAGGAGGAAGCCGAACTTCTCCTCTGCCTCCGCCTCGTCGATGCCCATGATCTCGAACACGCGCTCCTGGACGGCGCGCTGGTGGATGCGGATCGAGCCGCCGCCGATCTCGTTGCCGTTGCACACGATGTCGTAGGCATACGCCAGGGCCGCACCCGGATCGGATTCGAGCGTCTCGAGGTACTCGGGCTTGGGGGCAGTGAACGCGTGGTGGACGGCCGTCCACTGGCCTTCGCCCACGGCGACGTCGCCGGCGGCCTGCGCGGCCGCAGCGGATTCGAAGAGCGGTGCGTCGACGACCCACACGAACGCCCAGTCGCCGTCCTTGATCAGTCCCACACGCTCGGCGATCTCACGACGGGCGGCACCGAGGAGGGCGCGGGAGGAGCCTGCGTCACCGGCGGCGAAGAAGATCGCATCGCCCGGGTTCGCTCCGGCCGCCTCGACGAGTCCGGCCTTCTCCGTCTCCGAGATGTTCTTGGCCACGGGACCGGTGAGCGTGCCGTCCTCGGCGACGAGGACGTAGGCCAGGCCCTTGGCCCCGCGCTGCTTCGCCCAGTCCTGCCACGCGTCGAGCTGGCGTCGGGGCAGCGATCCGCCGCCGGGGTAGACGACCGAGCCGACGTAGTCGGACTGGAAGACCCGGAACGGGGTCTCGGCGAAGAACTCCGTGAGGTTGGTCAGTTCGAGGCCGAAGCGCAGGTCCGGCTTGTCCGAACCGTAGCGCTCCATCGCCTCGTGGTAGGTGATGTGCGGGATCGGCGTGGAGATGTCGTAGCCGATGAGCTTCCACAGGGAGACGAGGATCTCCTCGGCCAGGGCGATGATGTCGGCCTGTTCGACGAATGACGCCTCGATGTCGAGCTGGGTGAATTCGGGCTGACGGTCGGCCCGGAAGTCCTCGTCGCGGTAGCAGCGGGCGATCTGGTAGTAGCGTTCCATGCCGGCGACCTGGAGAAGCTGCTTGAACAGCTGCGGCGACTGCGGCAGGGCGTACCAGGAGCCGGGCTGGAGGCGTGCGGGGACGAGGAAGTCGCGGGCGCCCTCGGGCGTCGACTTCGTCAGGGTCGGCGTCTCGATCTCGACGAAGCCGTGGTCGTCGAGGACGGTGCGGGCGGCCTTGTTCACCGCCGATCGCAGGCGCATCGCATGCGCGGGACCCGAACGGCGCAGGTCGAGGTAGCGGTAGCGCAGGCGCGTCTCCTCGCCGACGATTCCGGCGTCCTCCGCATGGTCGGAGACCTGGAAGGGCAGCGGGGCCGCCTCGGCGAGGATTTCCACGGTGGTGTCGACGATCTCGATCTCACCGGTCGGCAGGTTCTCGTTCTGGTTGCCCTCGGGCCGCAGGGAGACGGTGCCGGTGACCTTGACGACGGTTTCGTTGCGCAGCGCGTGCGCGTCGTCCTCACGGACGACGACCTGGACGATTCCCGAAGCATCCCGCAGATCGATGAAGGCGACACCTCCGTGATCGCGGCGACGGTCGACCCACCCGGCGAGGGTGACGGTCTCTCCTGCGTTCGCGGCACGCAGGCTTCCGGATTCGTGGCTTCGCAGCACTGATGGGCTCCTTTACGATGGTCATGCGGGGAGTGCGTGACCCATGATAGTCGCTTGCACGGACATTCCCGCACGCACAGGCGCACGGAGAGGACGCATGGAGACGCAGCCCACGGAGACCGATCCGACCCCCACCTCGGCGCAGGTCGAGGTCGCGGCGGAGACGTTCCGCATGCTCTCCCAGGCGACCCGGCTGCGGGTCGTGTGGACGCTCGTCCACCAGGAGCTCGACGTGTCCTCCCTCGCCGAGGCGATCGGGGCGACCGTGCCCGCCGTGAGTCAGCATCTGGCCAAGCTCCGGCTCGCCGGTCTCATCTCCTCCCGCCGGGACGGGCGGAGGATCTTCTACACCGTCGATGACCCGCACGTCGTCTCGATGGTCAGGGAGATGTTCGATCACATCGCCCCCGACGGATCGCTCGCTCCCGACCCGCTGTGACCCCGCCGAGGCGGTCGTGCCTGAGCTCCCGGTGAGCTCGGCTCCCGGTCAGCTCAGGTCGCGGCCGCCCCTCAGCTCCCCGTGACCTCCGGCCACCGGTCACCGGGCGCCGGTTCCCAGGTCTGCGGGTCGGCCGGGGTCTGCTCACCCGAGCGGATGTCCTTGACCTCGTGGCCGGACTCGCCGTCGGTGAACCACACGTACGGGATCCCCCGGCGTTCGGCGAAGCGGATCTGGCGGCCGAACTTCGCCGCGGACGGAGACACCTCGCAGGGGATGTCGTGGGCGCGCAGGGCTGCGGCCACGGCGTCGGCCTCACCGCGGCGGTCCTCGTCGGTGACTGCGACGACGACGGCCGACGGGGTGCCGCGGGTGGCGGAGATGCCGCTGTCCTCGCCGAGAACGAAGGCCATGAGCCGGGAGACGCCGATCGACATGCCCACACCCGGGTAGGTCTTCTTGCCCACGGTCGCCAGCGAATCGTAGCGGCCGCCCGAGGCCACGGAACCGAGCCCTTCGTAGCCGACGAGCTGCGTCTCGTAGACGGCTCCCGTGTAGTAGTCGAGGCCGCGGGCGATCTTGAGCTGGGCGACGAGCACGCCGGGGGCCCGTTCGGCGGCGGCCGTGAGCATCGTCGTCAATGAGGTCAGGCCCTCCTCGAGGAGCGGGTGCTCGACGCCGAGGGCACGGACCTCCTCGGCGAAGTCGGGGGAATCCGATTCGATCGCGGCCAGGGCGAGGCAGAGCTCCTGCTGGCGCTCATCGGCACCGGCTTCGGACGCCAGCAGCCGCCCGACCTCCTCGGGGCCGATCTTGTCGTACTTGTCGAGGCAGCGCAGCACCGCGGGGATGTCGGTGAGTCCGATGCCGCGGGCGAAGCCCTCGAGCAGCCGACGGTCGTTGACGACGATCCTGATCGGCGGCACACCGAGCGGGGCGAGCCGGGAGAAGGCGTCGGCGATCGTCAGCGGGATCTCGACTTCGAAATGGCCGGGCAGCTCGGTGTCGCCGATGATGTCGACGTCGGCCTGGATGAACTCACGGTACCGACCGGCCTGGGGCCGCTCCCCCCGCCACACCGGCTGGATCCGGGCGGCCCGGAACGGGAAGCTCAGCTCGTTCGCGTTCTCCGTGACGAAACGCGCGAGCGGGACGGTGAGGTCGAAGTGGAGGCCGAGCGGGTTGCGTTCGGGACCCTCGGCGTGGAGGCGGGAGACGGCGAAGATCTCCTTGTCGATCTCCCCGTCTTTGGCCAGCTGGCTCAGGGGTTCGACGGCGCGGTGGTGCAGGGCGGAGAAGCCGTGCAGGGCGAAGGTGTGGCCGAGGATGTCGATGATGCGCTTCTCGATCACTGCTTCGGCCGGGAGCCGTTCCGGGAATCCGGACAGACGGGCTGACTTCGCCATGGTTCTCCTTGCTCAGGGACCGTGCGGTCCTGTGGTTCTGGTGTCTCTGTGGTTCTGGTGTCTCAGTGCTGACTGCGGTCAGAGGAACGGGTTCGTGCGCAGTTCGTGGCCGACCCGGGATCCGGGGCCGTGTCCAGGATAGATGGGAACGTCGGGCAGGCCGGCGAAGGACCGCAGCGTGGCGGCCATCGCCTCGGCGTCGCCGCCGGGCAGGTCGATGCGTCCGATGGCCCCGGCGAAGACGACGTCGCCGGTGAAGACGACCTCCTCGCCGTCGGCGCTCACCCGCAGCAGGGTCGAGCCCTCCGTGTGGCCGGGGGCGGCGACCGCGGTGACGGTGAGCCCGGCGACGGTGACGACGCTGCCGTCGTCCAAGGGAACCACCTCGGCGGGGGCCTGCCAATCGGTGAGCAGGGGCGCGATCATCTGCGCGAACTGCGGTCCCAGGGTCTCCCCCGGCTTCTCGACCCGGTAATGGTCTCCGCCGCCGAGGTGGACGGGGACGTCCCAGCGGGCGAGCAGTCCCGGCAGGCCGAGGATGTGATCGGGGTGGCCGTGGGTGAGGAAGATCGCCTGCGGGTCCAGCCCCTCCTCGGCGAGGAGCTGGACCAGGTCGGGGGCGGCGTCGTAGCCGGCGTCGACGAGGATGCAGTCGCTGCGGCCCTCGGCGCGCACGACATAGCAGTTGACGTCGAGGAATTCGGCACGGGTGGTGAAGACATCCATGGCCGAAGTCTATCCAGAGGCGACCTGATGGTTATGCTGGGATGACGCAATGATCGAGTGATCGGCGAGACCGCCGGTTCGACCGATGAAGAAACAGGTGAGAGACATGTCGACCCCGACCCCCAAGCCGACTCCCCGCCCCTCCTCGGTGCCGCGCCCACAGGCGGCCCAGCCGGTGAGCGGGACCACCGTCGACCACGACGCCGAGGTGGCGCGCGCGGTCACGCACGGTCGCGCGGATGAGGCCGGGACGGTGTACGTCATCACCGCGGACGGCGAACGCGAGGTCGGCCAGTACCCGGACGCGAGCGGCGAGGAAGCCGTCGAGTACTTCGCGAAGAAGTACGTCGAACTCCTCGAACACGCCGCTCACCTGCGCAATCGCCTGTCCGCCGGGGCTCCGGGCCGTGAGGTGACGACGGCGGCGACGGCGCTGCGCGAGTCCCTGGCCGAGGCGAACGTCGTCGGTGACCTCAAGGGGCTCGCCGCCACCCTCGACACCCTGCTCTCGGATGCGAAGGCGACCGAGTCGAAGCAGGCCGCGCGCGCCGAGGCGGCCAAGCTCGAGGCCGCGCAGAAGCGCGAGGAGATCGTCGTCGAAGCCGAGACCCTGGCCGGGAAGGATCCCGAGAAGATCCAGTGGAAGGTCTCCGGTGCCCGTCTGCGTGAGCTCTTCGCGGCGTGGAAGGACATGCAGCGCAGCGGTCCGCGTCTGCCGCGGGCCGTCGACCAGGAGCTGTGGGGCCGGTTCTCGCAGGCGCGGAACACCTTCGAACGCAAGCGCAAGGACTTCTTCGCCGAACTCGACAAGCACAACTCCGAGGGCAAGCGGATCAAGGAGAAGATCGTCGCCGAGGCGGAGTCCCTGTCCTCCTCGACCGACTTCCGCACGGTGTCCCAGAAGTACAAGGACCTCATGACCCAGTGGAAACGCGCACCCCGTGCCTCCCGGAAGGACGACGACGCCCTCTGGGCGCGCTTCCGCGCCGCCCAGGACGTGTTCTTCGCAGCCCGGGATGCGGAGAACGCGGCCCTCGACGAGGAGTACAAGGGCAACCTCGAGGTCAAGGAAGCGCTCCTGACCAAGGCGCAGGCGCTGCTGCCGATCACCGACCCGACGGCGGCGAAGCGCGAGCTGCGCGCCATCCAGGACGAGTGGGAGGACGCGGGGAAGGTGCCCCGGGCCGACGTCTCGCGGATGGAGAACGGCCTGCGTGAGGTCGAACGCGCTCTCGCCGACGCCGAGGATGCGGCATGGAAGCGCAGCAACCCGGAGACGAAGGCCCGCACCTCGGGGGCGCTCAGCCAGCTTGACGAGTCGATCGCCGAACTCGAGGCCGCCCTCGAGGCGGCGAAGGCCGGTGGGGACGAGAAGTCCGTCGCCGAGGCGCAGGCCGCCCTCGACGCCCGTCGGGCCTGGCGCGATCAGCTCGCACAGACCGCGGCCGAACTCGACTGACAGGCATCCACAGGGCGCTGCACGCGAGTTCCGGTTTGTCCACAGGCCGCGATCCGGGTCTTGCTCCCCGGCGGTGAGAGGACGATAGTGTCCTCATGGAGGACATCTTCCGCGTCAGCGACTACGGCTACGAGCACCTCACCGAGCTCACCCTCGACGGGCTGCTCACACCGCTGACGGAGACGACGTGGGTGCGCTCGGGTTCCGTGCTCGATGCCGAGGATCGCATCCTCGCCTTAGCCGCGCAGATCCCCGCGAGGCTCGTCGTCTCGCATGCGACGGCCTGGTGGGTCCATCTCGGTCTCGGTCGGGCGCCGAGTCCGCTGACGCTGACCACGCACCCGCGCAGGCGCGTGCTCGAACAGAACGGGCTGATCGTCCATGAGCTCAATCTCGCCCGCAGCGAGTGGGAGACGATCGCCGGGGTGCCCGTGACGACGCCGATGCGCACGCTCTACGATCTGCTCCTGCCCCATGTCCGCTCCCCCGAGGCCGGTTCGCAGCGCGCGGTCGCCGAGCTCATCGACGAGGTCCCGCGAACCGAGCGCATCCGGTTCGGGCTCTACCTCGACAGTGTCGCGCGCAGGCCGTTCACCGCGCAGATGCGTGAGGTCGTCGAACGGTTCGCGCGCACCCGCCCCGCGGTTCCTGCGGTGCGCGAGTCTCAGCCGCCGGAGATGCGGTAGACGTCGAAGACGCCTTCGACCTTGCGCACCGCGGAGAGCACGGTGTCGAGGTGGCTGGCATCGGACATCTCGAAGACGAACTTCGACTGAGCGACGCGGGCCTTCGAGGTGGCCACGGAGGCGGAGAGGATGTTGACGTGCGTGTCCGTGAGGACCTTCGTGATGTCGGAGAGCAGTCCGGAGCGATCGAGGGCTTCGACCTGGATCTGGACGAGGTAGACCCCGCTCGTCTTCTCCCCCCACGAGACCTCGACCATGCGCTCGGGTTCGCGTTCGAGGGAGACGACGTTGGGACAGTCGACGCGGTGGACGGAGACGCCGGAGCCGCGGGTGACGAAGCCGACGATCTCGTCGCCGGGCACCGGGGTGCAGCAGCGGGCGAGTTTGACGAGCACGTCGTCGACGCCCTTGACGACGACGCCGCCGGACGAGGAATGGTGTCCTGAGGACTGCCCGGTGCGGTTGCGCGGGGCCGGTGGGAGGACGGTGACCTCGTCGTCGTCGCCGACCTCCTTGGCGAGCAGGTCGACGACGTGGGCGGCCGAGGTCACCCCGTTGCCGATCGCCGCGTAGAGGGCGGTGACGTCGGGCAGGCGCAGCTCGGTCGAGACGACCTGCAGGGCTTCCTGGCTCATCAGGGCGTTCGCGGACAGGGAATGTCGGCGCATCGCGCGGGCGAGCTGCTCGCGCCCGTTCTCGATCGCCTCTTCTCGGCGCTCCTTGGAGAACCACTGGCGGATCTTCGACCGGGCGCGGGGGCTCTTGACGAAGCCGAGCCAGTCGCGGCTGGGTCCAGCGTTCTCGTCCTTCGAGGTGAAGACCTCGACGGAGTCGCCGTTCTTCAGTTCGGTGTCGAGGGCGACGAGGCGGCCGTTGACGCGCGCCCCCATCGTCTTGTGTCCCACCTCGGTGTGGACGGCGTAGGCGAAGTCGACCGGTGTCGCACCCGAGGGCAGGCTCATGACGTCGCCCTTGGGGGTGAAGACGTAGACCTCCTTCGAGTTGACCTCGTAGCGGAGGCTGTCGAGGAACTCGTCGGGGTCGGAGACCTCGCGCTGCCAGTCGAGGAGCTGACGCAGCCAGGCCGCGTCGTCGACGCCGCCGTCGTCGGAGACCTTGACGGAGCGGGCGGTGTTCGAGGTGATCGCCTTCGACGGGTTGCCGCGGTCTTTGTACTTCCAGTGCGCGGCGACGCCGAATTCGGCGCGCCGGTCCATCTCGTGGGTGCGGATCTGGATCTCCACGGGTTTCCCGCCGGGGCCGATGACCGTGGTGTGCAGGCTCTGGTACATGTTGTACTTCGGCATCGCGATGTAGTCCTTGAACCGGCCGGGGACCGGGTTCCAGCGGGCATGGACGATGCCGAGGGTGGCGTAGCATTCGCGGACGGTCTCGACGAGCACGCGGACGCCGACGAGGTCGTAGATGTCGGCGAACTCATGGCCGCGGACGACCATCTTCTGGTAGATCGAGTAGTAGTGCTTGGGTCGACCGGTGATGGCGGCTTCGATCCCGGAGTCGACGAGTTCGGACTGGAGTTCGGTCGAGACCGTGGAGAGGTACTTCTCGCGTTCGGGGGCGCGATCGGCGACGAGGCGGACGACCTCGTCGTAGACCTTGGGGTGGAGGACCTGGAAGGAGAGGTCCTCGAGCTCCCATTTGATCGTGTTCATGCCCAGCCGGTGGGCGAGCGGGGCGTAGATCTCCAGCGTCTCGCGGGCCTTCTTCGTGCTCGAGGCGGCCGGGACGAACTTCCAGGTGCGGGCGTTGTGGAGACGGTCGGCGAGTTTGATGACGAGGACGCGGATGTCCTTGGCCATCGCGACGATCATCTTCCGCACGGTCTCCGACTGGGCGGCCTGACCGTAGGTGAGCTTGTCGAGCTTCGTCACCCCGTCGACCATCGCGGCGACTTCGGGGCCGAAGGACTCGGTGAGCTCCTCGAGCGAGTAGTCGGTGTCCTCGACGGTGTCGTGGAGGAGGGCGGCGGCCAGGGTGACCGGCAGCATGCCGATCTCGGCGAGGATCGTCGCGACCGCCACCGGGTGGGTGATGTAGGGGTCCCCGGACTTGCGGGTCTGACCGCGGTGGGCCTCCTCGGCGACAGTGTAGGCACGGACCACGAGGTCGATGTCGGCCTTCGGGTGGCTCGACTGCAGGGCGCGGATCATCGGACCGAGCACCCGCGGGTAGTCGGCGTTGTTCTGCGCCCTGGCAGCCCACCAGGCCAGCCGGGAGATGCCGCGCGGTCGGCGCGATTCAGCTGATGACGCCATCACATCCCCTCTCTGCTCGGACCCGCGCCCACCCGAGGATCAGACTCCCACCTCGGCGAGGAAGCGGACTCAGATCTCGGCGTGGATCACGGGCGGAACGTCCTCTGATCCGTTCCGTAAACGCAATTCTCGCACGGCTTGTTCCTGTTCCTTCACCGCGGGTTCGTTCGACCGCAGCAGCGCGTAGAGCGGGCTGGCGACGAAGAGCGTCGAGGCGGCGGCGACGATCGTGCCGATGAACAGCGACAGGGAGATGTCGACGAGGGTGCCGGCGCCGAGGAGGAACACGCCGATGAAGAGGATCGAGGCGATCGGCAGGACCGAGACGACGGAGGTGTTGATCGAGCGGACCGTCGTCTGGTTGACGCCGAGGTTGACGAGTTCGGAGAACTTCAGGCGCCGGTTGTCCTGGTAGCGCGCCGTGTTCTCTCTGATCTTGTCGAAGACGACGACCGTGTCGTAGAGCGAGAAGCTTAAGACGGTGAGGAAGCCGATGATCGCTTCGGGGGTGACCTCGAAGCCGGTGGCCGAGTAGATGCCCATCGTGATGATCATGACGACGAAGAGGCCGATGATCGCCGCGAGTGACATCTTCCATGTGCGGAAGTACAGGGCCATGACGATCATGGCGATGGCGACGAAGATGACGAGGGCGCGGATCATCTTCGAGGTCACGTCCGCACCCCACTGGGGTCCGACGAACGTCGAGGTGACGTCCTCGGCGTTGACCGAGTAACCGGTGGCCAGCGCGTCGCGGACCTCCTGCATCTGGGCGTCGCTGAGCTGGTTCGTCTCGATCTTCACACCGGTCTCGCCGGTGGGGGTCAGTCGCGGTTCGGAGTTCGGGACGACGTCGTTGACGATGCTCTCGCCCTTGGCCGCCGAGGTGTCGGTGACGTTGTCGACCTGGAACTGGGAGCCGCCGCGGAAGGCGATGCCGAAGTTGAAGCCGGCGACGAGCGGGACGAGGAGGGAGAGGAGGACGAGGACGCCGGCGATGCCGAGCCACAGCTTCGCCTTGCCGACGAACGGGATCGACGACTCGCCGTTGTGGAGGCGGTTGCCCCATGCGAAGAACCGTTTCACTTCTCGGCTCCCTTCTCGTCGTCGTTGCCTTGTGCGGCGCGCTTGGCGGCCGCCTTCCGTTCGGCGATGGTGCCGCCGCTCGGGGCCGTCGCGCTGGAGTTGCCGCCTCTGCCACCGCGACGGCGGCGGGAGGTCTTCGCGTCCTTCGCCGAGGTGGTCGCGTCCTTCGCCGAGGTTGTCGTGTCCTCGGGCGCGTCCGTCGAGTCATCGTCGACCACGGTCTCGGTCGATTCGGTGACAGTCACGCTGTCGTCGGTCTCGGTGACCTCGGTCTCGGTGATGAGGCTGTCGGTCGCCGAGTCCTCGGTGGTCGCGTCCGTGTCGGTCGTCGAGTCGGCCGTCCGGACCTTCGTCGTCGTGCCTCCCGCCTCGGCGCGCGCGTTCTTGGCGGCCTTGGCGCGGCGGCTGGCGATCGTCTCCGTGTCAGCACTGTCCATACCCGCCTTGCGGGCGCGGGCCTTCTCACGGCGTTTCGCCTCGGGCGACTTCGCGGAGTCGTCGAGGTCGATGTTGAGGGCACCGCGGTAGGCGGCGGGTTTGACGCCGAGCAGGCGCGGGTCCATGCCCGACATCGGGTGGCCCTGGCCGAAGAACTTCGTTCTCGCGAGCACTTCGAGCATCGGGTGGGTGAAGAGGAAGACGACGATGATGTCGACGATCACCGTCAGCCCCAGGGTGAACGCGAATCCGCGCACCGAGCCGACGGCGAGGATGTAGAGGATCACCGCGGCGAGCATGTTGACCGACTTCGACGCCCAGATCGTGCGCTTGGCGCGGTCCCAGCCGACTTCGACGGCGGAGAGGAGGTTGCGGCCGCTGCGCAGCTCGTCTCGCACGCGTTCGAAGTAGACGATGAAGGAGTCGGCGGCCATGCCGATGCCGATGATGATGCCGGCGACACCGGCCAGGGAGAGCCGGTAGCCGTATCTCCACGAGGCGATGAGCAGCAGCAGATAGGTGAGGACACCGGCGACGACGAGGCTCGAGACCGTGATGAGGCCGAGCACGCGGTACTGCAGGAGCGAGTACACGACGACGAGGAGGAGGCCGACGAGGCCGGTGAGCAGGCCGATGTTGAGGTAGTTGGCGCCGAGCGTCGGGGAGATCTGCTCTTCGCTCTGGACCTGGAAGCTGATCGGCAGTGAGCCGTTCTTCAGCTGGTTGGCCAGGGTCTGAGCCTCATCCATGGTGAAGTTGCCGGAGATCTCGGCACGGCCGTCGGTGATGACGGCGTTCGAGGTCGGGGCGGAGAGGACGAGACCGTCGAGCGAGATCGCGAACTGGTTGTACGGCTGCTGGAGTCCGGTGATCGCCGAGGTGATCTGCTTGAAGATCTCGCGACCGGTGTCGTCGAACTCGAGGTTGACGGCCGGCTGGTTGGTCTGGACGCCGTTGGCGCCGGCGGCGTAGCCGAAGCTCGCGTCGTCGAGGTGGTCGCCGGAGAGTTCGACCGGTCCGAGCACGTACTTGGCCGAGCCGTCCTGGGCGCAGGAGACGACGGGCTTGTCAGCCGGCTGCTGCACACCGCCGGTGCGGTTCTTCGGGTCGGTGCAGTCGAGTTCGGTGTACTGCTTGACGATGTCCTCGGTCTGCCATTCCGCGGCGTCCTTCTCAGGATCGAACAGCGGACGCGGAGTCGAGTCGGTGACCTTCTGGTCCTGGCCGCCTTCGGCCGGGGTCGAGGGTGCGCTGGTCGCTTCACCGGTGCCTGCCGGTCCGGGGACGTTGCCCCCGGCGTTCGGATCCGCGTTGTCGGCAGCGCCGGCATTGTCGGCAGTGCCCGCGGCACCGGGGTTGACGACGGCACCGCCGCCTGCCGGGGACTCCTGGTTTCCGCCGGTGAGGTCTTCGAGGCGCTTCTTCTCCTCGTCGGTCAGACCCTGGTCACCGCCGCCGCTGTCCTGGTTGGACTGCTGCTGGTTGATCTGCTCCTGGGAACGGGGGTCGCCGACGAGGGCGACGCGGCGGAACACGAGCTGAGCGGACGAGCGGACGAGGTTGCGGGTCTCCTCGTCCGGGTTGCCGGGCAGGTTGACGACGATGTTGCGGTCACCCTGCGTCGTGATCTCGGCTTCGGAGACACCGGTCGAGTCGACGCGCTGGCGGATGATCGCCACCGCCTGATCGAGCTGTTCCTTGCTGATGGTCGTGTCCTCGGACACCTGGGGTTCCAGGATGATCGAGGTGCCGCCTTCGAGGTCGAGGGCGAGCTTCGGTGTGGTCGTCGCATCGGACCAGATCACTCCCCCGGCGAGGACGCCGGCGAGGACGAGGGTGATGATCGTCAACCACAGGAACCGCAGACCTGGTCGCGGCTTTTCTTCGATGTCGGACACGCTTCAGCTTTCGATCGGGTTGCGGGGCGTCAGTTCTTCTTGTCGTCGGAGTCCGGCGCATCCGTGCCGGGCTTCGACGACTCGTCCTCTGTCGCCGAGTCGTTCTTCGCAGCGTCTGCGCCGTCGACGGTCGCAGCGTCGTCCTTCTTCGCCTCGGCGGCCTTCGCCTCAGCGGTGTTGGCGTCGGCGTCGGCCTTCGCGATCGCCTCGATGTCGTCGGCGGGCGCGGTCTCGTCGGCCTTCGCCTCGGCGGTCTCGTCGAGGTCGCCGTTCTCGGCGCGCTTGCGTTCGTTCATGGCGTCGAGTTCGGCGTCGGTGATGGCCGGGGTCTCGGCGTCGTCGGCGGCGGGTGCCACATCGGCAGGGGTCTCGGGGTTCTCGATCTGACCGATGGCCTGGCGGTGGACGCGCAGGATGGTGCCGGGACCGGATTCGATGGTGACCTGGTTGTCGGCCTCATCGATGGAGAGCACGGTGCCGAAGACGCCGAACGTCGTCATGACCTTGGCACCGGGGACCAGACCGGACTTGATCTGCTCCATGCGCGCCTTCTGCTTGCGGCGGGAGTTGAACAGGAAGAAGATGAGCAGCGCCGCAAGTGCGAGCGGAAGGAGCATTTCCAAGGAATTCTGCCTTTCATAAGGACGGACCAGTGCACTAGCTTAGTTCGAACTCCGCACTCAAGGCGAACTCATCGGACCGGATCAGAACTCATAGTTTGCTGGGACGTGCAGTCCCAGGTGCTTCCACGCCGCCGAGGTGGCGACCCGGCCGCGGGGTGTGCGGCTGATGAGTCCTTCGCGCACGAGGTAGGGTTCGGAGACCGTTTCGACGGTGTCGGCTTCCTCTCCGACGGAGACGGAGAGGGTGCCGAGTCCGACGGGTCCTCCCCCGAAGCGGCGGCACAGGACGTCGAGGACCGAGCGGTCGAGGCGGTCGAGGCCGAGGGCGTCGACTTCGTAGACGGTCAGCGCGCTCAGCGCTGCGGCTTCGTCGATGATGCCGGTGCCGCGGACCTGCGCCCAGTCGCGGACTCGGCGCAGCAGGCGATTGGCGATGCGGGGTGTGCCGCGGGAGCGGGTGGAGATCTCCTGCAGGCCGCGGTTCTCGGCGTCGATGCCGAGCATGCGCGCCGAGCGGGTGAGCACGGTGAGCAGGTCGGCGCTGGAGTAGAAGTCGAGGTGGCCGGTGAAGCCGAAGCGGTCGCGCAGCGGGGCGGGCAGCAGGCCCGAGCGGGTGGTGGCGCCGACGAGGGTGAAGGGAGGGAGGTCGAGCGGGATGGCGGTGGCTCCGGGACCTTTGCCGACGATGACGTCGACGCGGAAGTCCTCCATCGCGACGTAGAGCATCTCCTCGGCGGCACGGGCCATGCGGTGGATCTCGTCGATGAAGAGGACTTCGCCCTCTTCGAGGGAGGAGAGGATCGCGGCGAGGTCGCCTGCGTGCTGGACCGCCGGGCCCGAGGTGACGCGCAGGCTCGCCTGCATCTCGTGCGCGATGATCATCGCCAGGGTCGTCTTGCCCAGTCCGGGAGGGCCGGAGAGCAGGACATGGTCGGGGGTCCTGCTGCGGGCCTTGGCTGCGTCGAGGACGAGGGAGAGCTGCTCGCGGACCTGCGGTTGGCCGATGAAGTCGTGGAGTCCTTTGGGGCGCAGCGCGGCTTCCGCATCGCGTTCGGCGGCTTCGGCTGTCCCCGAGACGAGGCGGTCATGTTCGGCACCGGTGAGCCGCTGGTCGCCGAAGTCCATCTCATAGGACTCGGCCCGCCGGTCGAATGCCTCTGGCTCTCGACCGAATGCCCCGGAATCCCGGCCGAATGACTCTGGCTCTCGACCGAATGCCTCAGTACCGCGTGAGGACGGTGTCGGACCGGTCATTTCCGCGCACCCAGGACCTTGAGGGAGGCTTTGAGCAGCGCCGAGGTGCCGGCGTCGGCACCGAGGTCGCTGACGACCTCTTGGACCACCTCGGCGGCTTGGGGTTCCTTCCAGCCGAGGCCGACGAGGGCGTCGACGACCTGCTGGTTGGACCCGCCGAAGGACAGGGCGGGGCCGGGGGCAGCGGCGGCGAACTTCGGGAGTTTGTTCTCGAGTTCGAGGATGATGCGCGAGGCGCCCTTCTTCCCGATGCCGGGCACCCGGGTGAGCGCGGTGGCGTCCTGTCCGGCGATGGCCGCGGCGAGTTCGTCGGGTCCCATGACGGAGAGGATGGCCATGGCGAGGCGCGGGCCGATCCCGGAGATCGTGAGGAGGACTTCGAAGGTGTGGTTCTCGTCCTCGGTGCCGAATCCGAAGAGCGTCATCGAGTCCTCGCGGACGACGAGGGTGGTGACGAGCTCGATGTCGGCGCCGTGGCGGGTCCCGGCGAGCGTGTCCGGTGTCACGTGCACTTTTCGTCCGACTCCGTAGGTGAGGACGACGAGGTGGTCAGCTGCGATGCGATGAACCGTACCGCTGAGGAAACTGATCACGGACAGCCTTTCGGGTGGGAACACTTGTACGAATCCAGACTAACAGGAACGTACCGTTGGTCCTGGCCGACATGCCCGGAGCGTCACTCGCGCCACCGCACAGCAGTCTGAGCAACCGCCTGCGAACCGCGCCAGCTGCTCCGGGCCGCGACGCAATGGCCAGCGCACTGCCATTCCAGCGTGGCGCACTCACGTTCGGTCCCCCGAATCGTCGTCTCCACGGCAGTCGCTGTATCCGGGCGGGTCACTCACTTCACCCGGACCGCAGTCTCCAGGCGAGCCCTCGTGGTCACCCCATTCGGCATCCGTCCATGGCGGATCCGGATCACGGGCTGGACCACCCGTGTCGAGTCGGCCGTCGATCATCGCACTTGTCCCTTGGCGATCGATTCCGGGCCCGCTTGCCTCATCCGGTCCTACCGTAGGCGCATTTGTTCCCTTCGGGCCGTCCTGGGCCGCACTTGTCCCCCGCTGGCTCACCCCGGCCGCACTTGTCCCCCGCTGGCTCACCCCGGCCGCACTTGTCCCCCGCTGGCTCACCCCGGCCGCACTTGTCCCCGCGACTTCGTCGAAGAGCGATTCGGCTGCTTCGCGGGCGATGAATCGGGCGTGGAGAATGGGTCGGCGTTCGACGTCGATCGACGCGGGCGGGATCCATGCCGGTCGACCGTCGAAGAGCATGTAGGCATACCAGTCCGATTTGTCGATGAGATGGTGGTGCAGACCGCAGGCCAGGGTGAGGTTGTTGATGTCGGTCTTCCCACCGTTGGACCACGGAACGATGTGGTGAGCATCGCACCAGCCGGGCGGCGTCTCACATCCGGGGAAGGTGCATCCCTGATCGCGGGCGGCGAGTACGGCGAGCTGCTTCGGTGTCGCGTACCGCTGTTCGGTGGCCAGGCTCAGAGATTTCGCTTTGTCGCTCATGAGGTGGAAGAACACCGAGCCGTTGAGTCCCTCATCGACAGCGAGGTCGACGGGGAATTCCGCTTCGTCTCCGGTCTCTGCGCGCCCCTTCTTCTCCGCAAGGTTCTCCGCGGTCGCCGTGACGACCAGCGCGAAAGGTGCTCCTCGTCCGACCCGGCCCATTTCGATCCGGGAGAGAAGAGTGGCGAAGCGTTCGTACATGAGGTTCTTCACCGAACCCTGGGCATCAGCGGTGTCGACGAACGAGCCGTCCTCGCGGACTCCCCACCCACGGTTCTGTGGAACTGAGACATCGGCGGAACCTTCAGCGTTCGGCGCCGCGTCGGTCTGGCTGGGGTCAGTGGGGAAAGCATCAGCCGGGATGCGGGCGTCGGAGATGTCTCCCGAGAGCACACTGCCGAAGAGGTCGATGATCTCCTGCTCGTCCGCGGCTCGGCCGTCAGTCGGCACCGTGGCCGGGCAGGTATCCGGAGGTGCATCCTGCTCGTCAGGTGGCACCTCACCCTGTCCGGCCCCCTGTACCGCGCCCGAGCTGTCATCCGCTGCGGAGTCGAGGCTGCCGGTCGCAGACGAACCGTCGGGCGAGGCTGCGTGATCGCCGGCAGTCGATTCGCGATCACCTGATGCGGGATCGTCAGCCTTGATCCGCGAGGTCAGCCAACCCTGGAGGATCCCTCCGGAGATCGGGTCGAGGAGACCGGAGAGGTCCCAGTCGCCGTCACGGCGCTGCCGGACGTTGACCCGATAGTGCGACCGATCGTGAGAGTCCTTGGGTTCCTCCCCGTCCGGGTCGAGACGGTCGAGCATGTCCGCGAAGATCCGCCTGATGTCGGAGACGCGCACGGTGGGGGCACGCGCCACGAGCTTCTGCTCGACCTTGGTCCGCATGTCAGAGCCGAGCCAGAACGGCAGATCCTTCAGGCATTCGGTGATGGTCGTCGCCTGACTGGACGAGAGTCTGCCGGACTGCAGCCCTTCGGCCACGAGCGGATACTTCGGCGGCCGGGACTGGCCCGTGATGTCGACTCTGTTGCCGAGATTCTTCGCAAGTTCCGTCCGACGGTGGGCCTCGCTGCCACTGAGCTTGAGTTTGTCCTGCACGAGCGCCTTGGTCGACTTCGCCCCATAGTCCTTCGGGGTGCCGGTGCGTTCGAATACCGAGAGCGTCACCGCCGAGAGCAGATCGACGATGCGACTGAGCGCTTCGAGCCCCTGCATCACCGTGACCGCCTCATCGGGCCCCATAGGACGGCGGAAGTCCTGGAGCTGGGCGGCCAGTTCGGTCAGTGAGCCGAGACTCTCGGTCACTTCGGGAACTGTGGCCGAGAGGTCGGCCCACTGCTCGTTGCTGAGCATGGGATGCGGGGAGTCGGGAATCGAGGTGTCGCGGTGTTCGTCTGCGGCCGCCTGGAAGGGACTGGCGATATCGCTCACACACGGGCGCTCGGCGTCGGCTGTGCCGCTTCCGGTGACGCTCACCGCACCCCCAGCGGCGCCCATAGCGGGATCGCCGGCACCGTCTTCTCCACCGCTGGCATCGTCGCACGAGTCACAGGTATTGTCGCCTCCGCCGCTGCCCTTCGACCCGAGACGCTTCGACGTCGACTTCGAACCGGACTCGGGCCGCGAGCCGGACATCGACCCTGTAGCGGGCTTGGACTTCGAATCGGACGCCGGCCGCGAATCGCGGGTCGAAAGTGAATCCGTGTTCGATCGTGAATCAGCAGTCGATTCCCGGTCCGTCTTCGGATCCGGTTCGTCGAGTCTGCCGAAGTCCCGCGGAGTCACCGGCGCGATGTCGCCGAGGCGTTCGGCGAGCTGATGCCCGCTGAGATCCATCCCTGCAGCCTCGAGCTGCTCGAACAGCGACTGCGGTTGAGAAGGGTTCCGACTCCCCCGCCCGGTCCCGCGAGAGTTGTCTCGACGACGGGGACCCTGCTGTCCCTTTCCGCCCGCACCCGACCCATTGCCCGGGGAGCCTTCGCCCCGGGGATTCGGTGTGCGATCCGGTGTCAGTGTCATGGTCTCGATGTTCTGTCCGTCAACGCCTTCGTTGTGCGGTTAGTCACATCCTACGCCCATCACCATCTCACGTCTATAGTTTCGTTCGATTTTTCCAAGGTTTTTTAGACGCTGTTCGACGTGATTCCAATTCACTGCGATACGCACGTTTGACCAGGGACAATGCGCGGAAGCACCGTGGCTTTGATGGCGCCGACGGCGGGTTCAGCACGCTCCCGCGACGGTGGACGTGTTTGTGACAGCGCGCGTAAGCGCGCCCGCACTGCGAGCGCACGACGATCAGAGCACAGATCCAGGGAACAGCGCCGACTCTGGCGGTGCGTCCCGGGTCAGGTCAGACGGACACATCGGTGAGCAGAGAAACTCAGCAGTCGGTTGCTATCAGCCCGCCGCGCTCCCGTTCACTTCGCGTCGCGCAGGGCCCTCGCCCACTGCTCCTGGGCCTTGGTCAGCCCGCTCCCCTGCCGTCCGCTGCCTTTGCGTTCGGTGAGGTCCTTGTTCGCCCCTGGCGTCGACTGGGCGCTCAGCGCTCCGCGCCAAGAGTGGCAGATCGCGATCGCCAGCGCATCGGCGGCGTCGGCGGGTTTGGGCGGGGCGTCGAGTCCGAGGATGCGGGTGACCATGTTCGTCACCTGTTTCTTATCGGCGCGGCCGGATCCGGTGATCGCGGCCTTGACCTCGGACGGGGTGTGCATGGCCACGGGGATCCCACGGCGCGCGGCCAGGCCCATGGTCAGTCCCGAAACCTGGGCGGTGCCCATGATCGTCGAGACGTCGTTGCGGGCGAACACCCGCTCGATGGCCACCACATCGGGACGGTGCTCATCGAGCCAGGTGTCGAACGCCTCGGCGAGGCTCCCCAGCCTCAGGTCCACGGAATCCGCGGACGGGGTGCGGACGACGTCGACGGCCACCATGGCGACCTTGCGGGCCGGCAGGGTCGCGATGACGCCGAGCCCGCACCGGGTGAGGCCGGGGTCCACGCCGAGGATGCGCATCAGGCGTCGAGTTCTGCGAGAACCTCGTCGCTGACGTCGGCGTTCGAGTAGACGTTCTGCACTTCGTCGCTGTCTTCGAGAGCGTCGATGAGCTTGAACACCTTCGTGGCGGTCGCCGCGTCGAGGCTGACCTTGAGTCCGGGCACGAACGACGCCTCGGCGGAGTCATAGTCGATGCCCGCGTCGACGAGCGCGGTGCGCACGGCCACGAGGTCGGTCGCCTCGGAGATGACCTCGAAGGTCTCCCCTTCGTCGTTGACCTCTTCGGCGCCGGCTTCGAGCGTCGCTTCGACGATGGCGTCCTCATCGGTGCCCTCGGCGGGGACGACGATGACGCCCTTGCGGTTGAAGTTGTACGACACCGAACCGGGGTCGGCCATCGATCCGCCGTTGCGGGTCACGGCCACACGCACCTCGGAGGCCGCGCGGTTGCGGTTGTCGGTGAGGCACTCGATGAGCAGCGCCACGCCGCCGGCCGCGTAGCCTTCGTACATGATCGTCTCGTAGTTGACGGCCTCGCCGTCGAGTCCGCCGCCGCGCTTGACCGCACGATTGATGTTGTCGGCGGGCACGGAGTTCTTCTTCGCCTTCTGGATCGCGTCGAAGAGGGTCGGGTTGCCATCGGGATCAGGTCCACCGTTGCGTGCGGCAACCTCGATGTTCTTGATCAGCTTGGCGAACAGCTTGCCGCGCTTGGCATCGATGGCAGCTTTCTTGTGCTTAGTCGTTGCCCATTTGGAATGACCTGACACTGGTGTTCCTTCCTCTAGATACAGCCCTACGATTCTATACGCTCGATCCCACGCACCCTGCAAGCGCGCCGAACCGCGGGACCCGGAATGATTCCGATCCCGCCGAGGTGGCCGTCAGTCGCCCGTGCGACCGCGGTTCCGGGTCCCACAGTGCTCCCGCCGAGGCGACCGTCAGTCACCCGTGCGACCGCGGTCCGCAACCCGAACCTTCCCCGCCGAAGCAGCCGACCCCGTCAGTCGATGACGAGCGGGACGTCGGGCACCGCGCCCCGAGAGGCGAGTTCCATGAGGCTGAGCAGGTTCTTCGGGTAGATCGTCTCCGTCGTCTCGAGCAGCTCCTCGCGGCTCCACCAGCGGAATTCGAGCAGGCTGCGCTTCTCGATGTCCGTCCACACGGCGTCTTCGAGTTCGACGTCCTCGCTCGTCCGGTAGGCGAAGTACGTCTCGAGCTGCCGCATCTCCCTCTCCGTGAACCGGAAGACCTCGTCGCGGATCGCGAGCGGACCGATGAGGTCGCCGGGCTCGCATTCGATGCCGGTCTCCTCGGCGAGCTCTCTGGCCGCGGTCTGCGCCGGGGACTCCCCCATCTCCGAACCGCCGCCGCACGTCATCCACCACTGGTGGGAGGGCGTGAGCAGGTCCTGGGCCCGGATGAGCAGAACCTCGTCGCGCTCATTGAGCAGTACGACCCGCGAAGCTTTACGAGGTTTCATGGTTCTCCAGGAGTTGGCGGCGGACAGATGAGATTCTCTGCAGGATGGTGATGCAGCAGGCGATCATGAGAACACCCAAGGCGACCGTCAGAACGATATCGGGAACTCCCATTCCGACCAAGCCGGTGACGACGAGTGTGACCAACAACCGGTCGGCGCGTTCGGCGATGCCGCCCGAAGCGTGGACGCCCAACCCCTCAGCCCGCGCCCGCACATAGGACACGATCGAGCCGGTGACCAAGCACCCGAGCGCGAGCAGTGCGGTGAGCGGATCGTCGGCGCCGAGGAAGAACCACAGCGCGAGCCCGATGAACACCGCGGAGTCCGCGATCCGGTCGAGCGTCGAGTCGAGGAACGCACCCCACAGGCTGTTGCGCCCGGTCTCCCGCGCCATGATCCCGTCGAGCATGTCGCAGAAGACGAAGACCGTGATGACGACGGTGCCCCAGAACAGGTGCCCGAGCGGGTAGAACACCAGCGCTCCCGCGCACACCCCGATGGTCCCGATGTACGTCACGGCATCAGGAGTCAGCCCCAGGCGCAGAAGCAGCCTCGCCAGGGGACGGAAGAGTCGGGTGAATGCCGCGCGGGCAATGGTGTTGAGCATCGGGTCAGCGAACCACCGCGGCAGCGAGCGGACGGTCGGCGGGCTCATCGGCCTCCGGTCGCGCACCGAGGTGGACGTCCCACCAGTCGATGATCGCGTCGAAGCGCTGACGTCGGTGCCGCGGCTGCCCCGACCGGGACAGCTCATGGTTCTCACCGGGGAAGATGAGCATCTCCGTGGGCACCCCGGCGCGCTGGAGCGCAGCGTAGTACTGCTGCGCCTGCCCGAGCGGACACCGGAAGTCGAGCTCCGAGTGCATGACGAGGGCCGGGGTGCGGACTTCGGAGGCATGCGCGAGCGGCGACTGCCGTTCGATCGCCACGGGATCACGCGAGGTGTACTCCTCGGTGAAGAACCGTCCGATGTCGGAGGTGCCGAGGAAGCTGTGCGGGTCGAGGTAGCCGCGTTCGACGATCGCGGCCCGGAACCGGTGGTCGTTGGCGATCGTCATCGCCGTGAGGTATCCCCCGTACGATCCGCCCTGCACGCCGAGGCGGTCGCCGTCGAGGTCGGAATCGGCAGCCAGCGCATGGTCGAGGACGGCGAGCACGTCGGCCATCGCCGGTGCGGCCATATCGCCCTGGACGGCGGTCCCCCAGCTCCGGGTGCGACCACCCGAACCGCGCGGGTTCGCGTAGACGACGGCGAAGCCCGCCGAGGTGAGCACCTGGGTTTCATCGAACCACCCGTGCGTGTACTGCGCGAACGGTCCGCCGTGGATGTTGAGCACGACCGGGAACGGTCCCTGACCTGCAGGTTTGGCCAGCCATCCGGTGATCGTCCCGCCTTCGCCGGGGACCCGGAACAGCTGCGGGAGGACGGAGTTCGCCGGTGCCGGATGGGTCCGCAGCACCGCCTCGGCGCTCACACCCTCAGCACCGGTCCCGTCGAGGTCGACCTGGACGAGCACGGCCGGGGACTCCGGGGTCACGGCCGTGACGAACGCAGAGTCGCCGGAGACGGTGAAGCCGGTGACGACGCTGAGCGCATCGGTGAGGAAGCGCAGATCCTCGAGACGGGCCGCCTCGGCGCTGAGATCGATCCGAGCCAGCCGCGTCGCCCCGTCGGTGTCGACGGCGAAGACGACGGAGGAGCCGTCGACGATGACCGGCGGCAGGGTGGCGGCCGCGACGGTCTCGGGATCGGTGAGGCGGCGGGTGGTGCCGGTGCTCATCTCGTGGACGAAGAGGCCGGGCATCTGCCCGACGAAGTCGAGGTCGTCGCGGGTGAGCTCGCTGCCGAGCAGGAGCACGCGGTCCGCGTCGATCCACCGGTGCAGCTGCACGCTCATGCGCGGCAGCTCGAGCGCCTCGGGACCGCCGGCGCCGAGGAGCCACACGGTCGAACGCAGATCCGGGGCACCCGTGTCGGGGGCGACGGCTGCGACGACGCTCATATGCGCCCCGTCGGGGGCGAACTGGGGGTCGTGGACGTCGGAGTCCGGGGTCGGCAGCATCGTCGACAGCGGCACCTCGGCGCTGCCGGTGATCCCGGCCTTGCCCAAGCCGGGTTCGGTGAGGTCGACGAGGAAGGCCCGGGCGGGACGGTCGCCGACGTACCCGATTCCGTTGGACTGGTAGGCGGCCCTGCCGATCCGGCGCGGTGCCTCCTCCTCGGCGGGGATGTCCTCATCGGTGCCGTAGCGGCCCGGTTCGGCGACCCGGGCGACGTAGAGGGCCCGACTGCCGGCGTCGTCGATGTCGAATTCGGCGACGCCGAGGTGGCTGTCCGTGATCCGGTGCGCCGTCGTCAGGCTCGGCCCGGCGAAGAGCTGCGGGCGTTCGGACCGCTCGGCGCTGAGATAGCCCGACCAGTGCTGCCCGATGTGGGGCGCCGTGTCCCGCCAGCCGTGGGTGAGTCGCCTGGAGGTCTCCCCGCGGAACGCGAAGAGCTGGGACAGGTACGTGTTCGACTCGAGGTCGGGGCGGGTGATCGTGATGATCACGTCTTCGCCGTCGACGACGGGGGCGGTGTACTCGGCGAGCGAATCGAGGTCTTCGGGGTTCATCGGTTCCATTCTTGACTCAGCGCTGCCCAGGCATCGGCGTGCACCTGCGGCAGGGCCTTCGTCTGCGCGACGACGGGCAGGAAGTTCGCGTCACCGCTCCAGCGCGGGACGACGTGCTGGTGGAGGTGCGCGGCGATCCCCGCCCCGGCGACCTCGCCCTGGTTCATCCCCAGGTTGAAGCCGTCGGGTCCGGAGACGGCGCGGATGACCCGCATCGCCTTCTGTGTGAAGTGTGCGAGTTCGACCGTCTCCTCCTCGGTCAGGTCCGTGTAGTCGGCGACGTGCCGGTACGGGCAGATGAGGAGGTGGCCCGGGTTGTACGGGTAGAGGTTGAGCACCGCGTAGACCGAGTCCCCGCGGCCGACGATGAGCCCCTCCTCGTCGGACTTCTTCGGCGCCGCGCAGAACGGGCATTCGGCCTCGCCGGAGTCCTTCGGCTTGTCCTGACCGCCGATGTAGACCATCCGGTGCGGGGTCCACAGCCGCTGGAATCCGTCGGGTTCCCCGGGGAAGCCGGAGGCGGCTTCGATGTCGGTCAGGGACATGCCGAGCTCGGGACGGACGTCACCGCCCTCGCCGAGGTGCTCGGACGTCCTGTCCTCGGTCATACCTGGGCCTTGGTCTCGATCGCTTCGACGATGCGCGCGATGGCCTCGGTGACGGGCACGCCGTTGTCCTGCTCGCCGTCACGGAAGCGGAACGAGACCGCACCGGCGTCGCGGTCCTCGCCGCCGGCGATGAGGACGAAGGGCACCTTCGACTTCGAGGCGTTGCGGATCTTCTTCGGGAACCGGTCGTCGGAGTCGTCGACCTCGACGCGCACCCCGGCGGCCCGCAGCTGCTCGGCGACCTCGAAGAGGTAGTCGTTGAACTCCTCGGCGACGGGGATCGCGGTGACCTGGACGGGTGAGAGCCACACCGGGAACGCGCCTGCGTAGTGTTCGGTGAGCACGCCGAGGAAGCGTTCGATCGAGCCGAACTTCGCCGAGTGGATCATCACCGGCTGCTTGCGGGTGCCGTCGGCGGCGACGTATTCGAGGCCGAAGCGCTCAGGCTGGTTGAAGTCGAGCTGGACGGTCGACATCTGCCAGGTGCGGCCGATCGCGTCCCTGGCCTGGACGGAGATCTTCGGGCCGTAGAAGGCCGCGCCGCCGGGATCGGGGACGAGTTCGAGTCCCGACTCTGCGGCGACCTGCTCGAGGGTCGCGGTGGCTTCGGCCCACTGCTCGTCGGAGCCGATGAACTTGTCCTTCTTCTTCCCGTCCTCGTCGCGGGTGGAGAGTTCGAGGTAGAAGTCGTTGAGACCGAAGTCGCGCAGCAGGCTGAGGACGAAGCCGAGGAGGTGCCGGATCTCCGCGGCGGCGTCTTCGACGGCGACGTACGAGTGCGAATCGTCCTGCGTCAGCGCCCGCACGCGGGTGAGCCCGTGGACGACGCCGGAGGGCTCATCACGGTAGACGGTCCCGAACTCGAACAGCCGCAGCGGCAGGTCACGGTAGGAGCGGCCGCGGGAGCGGTAGATGAGGTTGTGCATCGGGCAGTTCATCGCCTTGAGGCGGTACGGGGTGCCGTCTTTGACGATCTCGCCCTCCTCGTCGCGGACTTCGTCGACGAGCATGGGCGGGAACATGTTCTCGCCGTAGTAGGGCAGATGTCCCGAGGTGTAGTAGAGGGTCTCCTTGGAGATGTGCGGGGTGCCGACGTACTCGAAGCCCTCTTCGATGTGACGGGCGCGGACGTAGTCCTCCATCTCCCGCTTGATGACTCCGCCCTTGGGGTGGAAGACGGGCAGTCCGGAGCCGAGCTCCTCGGGGAAGGAGAAGAGGTCGAGTTCGGCGCCGAGCCGGCGATGGTCACGACGTTCGGCCTCGGCGAGGCGGTCCTGGTAGGCCTTGAGGTCGTCCTTCGACGCCCACGCGGTGCCGTAGACGCGCTGGAGGCTCGCGTTCGCCTGGTCACCGCGCCAGTACGCCGCCGAGGAGCGGGTGACGGCGAATCCGTTGCCGATGAGCTTCGTGTTCGGCAGGTGGGGTCCGCGGCAGAGGTCCTGCCAGACGACCTCGCCTTTGCGGTCGACGTTCTCATAGACGGTGAGTTCGCCCGCACCGACTTCGACGGCTGCGGAGTCGTCCTCGCCGGCGCCCTTGTCGGTGATGAGTTCGAGTTTGTAGGGCTCGTTCGCCATACGCTTCCGGGCTTCGTCCTCGCTGACGACGACGCGGTTGAAGGTCTGGCCGGACTTGACGATCTGCGCGGCCTTCTTCTGGATGGCCTTGAGGTCGTCGGGGGTGAACGGCTCGGCGACGTCGAAGTCGAAGTAGTAGCCGTCGGTGATGTAGGGCCCGATGCCGAGCTTGGCATCGGGGAAGAGATCCTGCACGGCCTGCGCGGTCACGTGCGCGGTCGAGTGCCGGAGGATGTCGAGTCCCTCGGGGGAATCGATGAGGATCGGGGCGATCGAGTCGCCCGGTGAGAGTTCCCGGCTGAGGTCAGCCGGCTCCCCATTCAGCCACATCGCCACCACCGCGCGGTCCGTGGAGAAGATCTCCGTCCCGGTCAGACCCTGTCTGAAGGGAATGCTCTCGCCCGCGCAGTCGATGCTGTCTGCCACTGAATCTCTCCGATCGTCGTTGCCGTGTTCTCGCTCTTAGAGTCTAGTACCAAAACGGGCCTGGGAAATCAGACAGGCGGCAGTCATCTGACTGCCGCCTGACTGCGTCACCGTCTGGTCTCCGACGGTCCCCGTCTCAGGGTCGTCGGAGTGTGCCGTCGGTTCTCAGACCTTCTTGAAGTCGAAGGTCGTGCCCTGGCCCAGGTCTTCGAAGAGGGTCAGCTGCAGCTGCATCTGATCCATCTCGCTCGCAGGCACGCCGTAGGCGAGTTCGAAGGTCTTCTCTCCCCCGGCGGGAATCGGTCCGTCGGCGAAGACGAGGCTGCCGCGGTACTTGTTGCCGTCGAAGACGTCCTGGTAGCTCGTCCCCGAACCGTTCGAGGCGGTCAGGCTCGCGAGAGTGAGGTCGACGTCCGAGTTCGAGTTGTTCTTGATCGTCACGGTGACCACGGCGATCTCGCCGTTGGTCGTCTCGGCTCCGATGGCGGTGTCGCTCACGGTGCCGGGGGCGACGCCGATGGCCGCGGTGATGTCGGTGCCGATCTCGGTCTCGCTGCCTTCGACGGGTGCCGGCTCGGTGTCACCGGAGTCCGGCGATTCCATGCCCGGGTCGGACGGATCGATCGGCGCCGCCGTCGGCGAGCTGCTCTGGATCTCGTCGACGGCGGCACCGAGCATGCCGAGTCCGATGATCGTGGCGATGACGACGATGATCGAGATGACGACGGAGACGAAGCCGAGAATGAGGCCCGTGATCGTCATGCCCTTGTTGCTGGCCAGACCCTTCTTGATCGCGGAGAGCCCGATGAAGCCGAAGATGATCGCCGCGATGCCGAAGATCGCACCGATGCCGAAGACGAAGGCGAGGACGACGCCGACGATGCCGCCGATGAGGGCGAGGAGGCCCCAGATGTTCTTCGAGGTGTTCCCACCGGATCCTGAGGAGTAGCTACTGCCGTAGGCGGCGTTCGGGTTCGCCGGGGTGAACTGGTCGGCGCCACCGCCGCTCGCGGCGTAGGACGGCTGCTGGCCGTACTGGTTCGCGTCGTAGCCCTGGGCGTTGGCGTCGTAGCCTTGGCCGTACTGGTTCTGGTCATACCCCTGGGCGTTGGCGTCGTAGTTCTGGTTCTGATCGTACGAACCCTGCGCGTTCTGGTCGTAGCCCTGGCCGTAGTTCTGGTTCTGGTCGTAGGAGCCCTGGGAGCCCTGCGCGTCCTGGCCGTACTGCGGCTGCTGCGAACCGTAGTTCGGCGCCTGGTCGCCGGATCCGTACGAGGGAGCCTGATCGCCCGAACCGTAGTTCGGAGCCTGGTCGCCGGAACCGTATGACGGGGCCTGGTTGCCCGAGTCGTAGGAGCGGGTGGGCTCGTTCGACCCGTACTGGGGAGCCTGATCGCCGGAGGTGGCGTCGCCGCCGTTGTCCGAGGCTGAACGACCCTGATCGCTCGCAGAGCTCTGGTCGGGGTTCTGGTTGTCCGAATCGCGATTCGGATCGTACGGATTCTGCGGGGTAGACATAGTTGCTCCGAGTCCTCGTCTGGGCTGTGCTCTGACTAGCGTACAGACATAAGAGTAGCCTCAACCAGGCCTTTTGCGTGGCAGAACTGCCACACGACTTCTCGGGGCACCGGGTCGTGAATGCACAGAACCCCGGACCGAAGTCCGGGGTTCTCATTGTGCGCGATACTGGGATCGAACCAGTGACCTCTTCCGTGTCAGGGAAGCGCGCTACCGCTGCGCCAATCGCGCTCTATTCATTTGTTGCACCGGAACCGTGATGGTCCCTGTGCGCGATACTGGGATCGAACCAGTGACCTCTTCCGTGTGAAGGAAGCGCGCTACCGCTGCGCCAATCGCGCCGAATCACCGACAGCGGACTGTCGGAGAATCCGAGGTGGCGACGGGATTCGAACCCGTGTATACGGCTTTGCAGGCCGCTGCCTCGCCTCTCGGCCACGCCACCGCCAAGGCAGTGCCATGACGCCTCCGAGCGGATGACGGGACTCGAACCCGCGACCCTCACCTTGGCAAGGTGATGCTCTACCAACTGAGCCACATCCGCGTTTCGCTGCCCGGTTTCCCTGGCAACGAGATATAACTCTATACGCAGCCGGGCACCGACGCAAAATCGGAACGCGGTGATCGTGGTCACAGATCCGAATCAAGCTTTCAGACTCCTCGGGTTGAATGGTCTGCGTGACTGAGCGATCCCCCGACAAGCGGCCCAAAGGCTGGCTGTCGCGCCGACACAAGCACGGCCGGCGCCCGTGGCGCCGCTTCCGTCTGAGCTTCCTGCGCTGGCGCATGGGGGTCACAGCGAACCCGCACACGGCACGGCTCTACAAGATCATCGTCGGCGGCGTGGGCACGCTCATCGTGCTCATCGGGCTCGTGCTCGTCCCCCTGCCCGGTCCGGGGTGGCTCATCGTCATCATCGGGCTCTTCGTCATCTCCACCGAATTCCACTGGGCCAGGCATCTGCTCCACTTCGTGCGGGTGCGCGTGGAGGCGTGGACGCATTGGATCATGCGCCAGCCGCTGTGGGTGCGGTGGACGGTCGGCGCGCTCACTGCGGCCTTCGTCGCCGTCGTCGTCTGGCTCACCCTGCGACTCATCGGCATCCCGGACTGGGTGCCCGACCTCGGCGGGATCCTCGAAGCCCTCAACCTGCGGTGACGCGAGCGCTGCCGTGCCCTTACTCCGGTGCCGAGAGCGCGGTGAGCCGGGAGAGGCAGCGCATGTACTTCTTGCGGTAGCCGCCCTCGAGGGACTCGGCGGTGAAGACCTCATCGAGGCGCTGCCCCGAATTGATGATGCGCACATTGCGGTCGTAGAGACGGTCGACGAGGGCGACGAAGCGCAGCGCCACGCTCTCGTTGTCGATCGTGTGGACGTTCTCCCACACGGCGGCGTCGATGCCGTCGACCATCCGACCGTACTTCGAGGGGTGGACGGTCGCGAGATGCTCGAGCAGGGTGGAGAAGTCGTCGCGGGCCACGGTGCCGGTCAGCTGCGCGGCCGCCGCATCGAGTTCCTCCGGAGTCAGCGGTTCGGCCGGCGCGGTGAGCCCGCGGTGACGGTAGTCCTGACCGTCGATCCGGTAGACCTCGAACTGATCGGACAGCGCCTGGATCTCCCGGAGGAAGTCCTGCGCGGCGAAGCGCCCCTCCCCCAGCGACCCGGGCAGCGTGTTCGAGGTCGCGATGATCTTCACCCCGGCATCGGTGAGCTCGCGCATGAGCCGGGACATGAGCACGGTGTCGCCGGGATCGTCGAGTTCGAACTCGTCGACGCACACGAGCTTCATCTGCTTGAGATCGTCCCGGGCGCGGACGAAGCCGAGCGCGCCCACGAGGTTCGTGTACTCGACGAAGGTGCCGAAGGTCGCCGGCTTCTCATTGGCATGCCACGCCGAGGCGAGCAGGTGGGTCTTGCCGACACCGTAGCCGCCGTCGAGGTAGACGCCCTTGGGCCCGTCCTTGCCCTTGGCGAAGAGCTTGCCGAAGAATCCCTTCGACCGGTCGTCGGCGACGAACTCCTCGAGCTTGTTCCGCGCCTCGGCCTGCGAGGGTTCGGCAGGGTCGGTGCGGTAGCTGTCGAACGACACGTTCTCGAACTGCGGCGGCGGAACGAGTCCGGCGATGAGTTCGTCGGGGGCGACCGTGGGGTTGCGCTCGCTCAGGGAGGTGAGAGTCTGCTGGGCATTCACTCGCCCAAGTCTATGGCAGGCTGCGCGGGCCGGACCATGAGCCCGGACACACGGATGCCGCGCCCTCAGCTGAAGTCGAAGCCGAGGCGGCCGAGCTGCTTGGGGTCGCGCTGCCAGTCCTTGGCGACCTTGACGTGGAGGTCGAGGAAGACCTTCGTGCCGAGCAGCGCCTCGATGCCGCGACGGGACTCCGAGCCGATCTCCTTGAGCCGCTTGCCGCCCTTGCCGATGATGATCGCCTTCTGGCTGGGCCGCTCCACGTAGAGGTTGACGTGGACGTTCCACAGCGGGTTGTCCTCGCTGCGGCCCTCGCGCGGGTACATCTCCTCGACCTGGACTGCCAGGGAATGCGGCAGCTCGTCGCGGACGCCTTCGAGGGCGGCTTCGCGGACGAGTTCGGCGATCATCACCTCTTCGGGTTCGTCGGTGAGCTCGCCTTCGGGGTAGAGCGGTGGGGAGACCGGCAGGTAGCCGGCGAGCACCTCGTCGACGGTTCCGACCTGGAAGCCGTCGACGGCGGAGACGGGGATGACGTCGGCGAAGTCGGCGAGCTCGCTGACCGCGAGCAGCGCCTCGGCGACCTTGTCCTGGCTGACGGTGTCGACCTTCGTCACGAGCGCGACGATCGGGGTCCGTCCGTCGAGGAGGGCGAGCTGGGAGGCGATGTAGCGGTCGCCGGGACCGATCGGCTCGTCGGCGGGCAGGCAGAAGCCGATGACGTCGACCTCGCTCAGGGTGGCCACGACGAGGTCGTTGAGCCGGGAGCCGAGCAGAGTCCGGGGCTTGTGGAGGCCGGGGGTGTCGACGATGATGAGCTGGTGGTCGGGCTTGTGCACGATCCCGCGGATCGTGTGGCGGGTGGTCTGGGGCTTCGCCGAGGTGATCGCCACCTTCTCCCCCACGAGCGCGTTCGTCAGCGTCGACTTCCCCGTGTTGGGGCGGCCGACGAAGCAGGCGAAGCCTGCGCGGAAGTCCTCCGGGTAGTCCGTGCGAAAGTCCATCTCAGCTCTCTTCCGTGGTCGTCTCCCGCGTCACCCTGACATGGGCGATGCGGTGCCGTCGGCCCTGACCTTCGAGGGCGGTCAGGCGCAGTCCGGCGATGTGGGCGCTCGATCCGGCGATGGGCACACGGCCGATGAGCTTCGTGAGCAGACCGCCCACACTGGTCACGTCCTCCTCGTCGATGCGCACGTCGAAGTACTCGGCGAAGTCGGTGATCGACATCCGCGTGCTGATGAGGAACGAGCCGTCGTCGTCGACGACGAGGTCCTCATCGCCGACATCGTATTCGTCCTCGATCTCGCCGACGATCTCCTCGACGATGTCCTCGATCGTCACGAGTCCCGCGGTGCCCCCGTACTCGTCGACGAGGATCGCCAGGTGCGTCGATTCGATCTGCATCTGCTCGAGCAGGTCGTCGGCGGGTTTCGTCTCGGGGACGAAGAGGACGCTGCGGGCCAGCGTGTTCACCGGCCGTTCGGCGTCCTCGGGATGCTGGTGGAGGCGCCGGGCGACGTCCTTGAGGTAGGCCACGCCTTCGATGTCGTCGAGGTCCTCGCCGCTGATCGGGATGCGGGAGAACCCGGAGCGGAGGAAGAGGTTCATCACCTTGTTCAAGGGCGTGCCCGAGGTGACGGTGACGAGGTCGGTGCGCGGAACCATGACCTGCTTCGCCGAGGTCTCGGAGAGGGTGAAGACCGACTGGATCATCTCGCGTTCGCCGTCTTCGATGATGTCGGACTCGCTCGCCCGCTCGACGAGGTCGCGCAGCTGGTCCGAGGTGACGAAGGGTCCGTCCTTGTAGACCTTGTCGGGGGTGAGCAGGTTGCCCAGCCACACGAGGACCTTCGTCAGGGGGCGGAGGACGACGAGGAGGAACGTCACGATCCCGCTCAGCCCCAGGCTCACGGACAGGGACCGCCGCCGGCCGATCGTGCGCGGGGAGACTCCGGCGACGACGAAGACGGCGATCGAGGAGGTGAGCACCGTGAGGACGACCATGAGCGGGCCCACCGAGTACAGCGAGTCGTAGGCCAGCGCGATGAACACCGTCGCAAGCGCTTCGAGGAAGAGGCGGACGAAGATGATGACGTTGATGTTCGTCGGCAGGTCGGAGAGGATCCGCTCGACCCTCGCCGCAGCGGGCTTGCCCTCCTCCTTCGCGTCCTGGATCGCGTGGTGGGAGACGCTGAGCAGCGCGGCGTCGACGGCCGCGAGGGTCGCGGAGACGATGAGGCAGGCGAGGGCGGCGAGGAAGAACCAGACCACGGGCTCAGACCTCGGTCGGTGACGGGATGTCCGTCCGGCCGTCGTAGCGGGCGGCGAAGAAGGTCAGGAGCAGGTGGCGCTGGAGGGCGAACATCTCCTCGCGTTCGGCCGCCTCGCCGTGGTCGTAGCCGAGCAGGTGGAGGAAGCCGTGGACGGTGAGCAGGAGGATCTCGTCCATCGTCGAATGCCCTGCCGTCTTGGCCTGCGTCGCCGCGACGGCCGGGCAGATGATGATGTCGCCCATCTGGCCTTCGGTGGGGGCTCCGGCCCGGCCCTGCGTGAGCTGGTCCATGGGGAAGGACATGACATCGGTGGGTCCCTCGAGGTCCATCCAGGTCACGTGGAGTTCGGCCATCGCGGTCTCGTCGACCATCGTCACCGACAGCTCCGCACCCGGGTGCATGTGCAGCGCCTCCCCGAGGTATTCGGTCAGGGCGACGACCTCGTCGAGGTCGACCTCGGCGTCGGTCTCGTTCGCGATCTCCGTGTTCACTTCGAGTTCCCCCACAGGTCGTAGGCGTCGACGATCTTCGTCACCAGCGAATGACGGACGACGTCCTTGCTTCCCAGCTGGCAGAAGGCGAGGTCGTCGATGTCGGCGAGGATCTTCTGCACGACCTTGAGTCCGCTCTTCGTGTTCCCCGGCAGGTCGATCTGCGAGACGTCGCCGGTGACGACCATGCGCGAGCCGAAGCCGAGACGGGTGAGGAACATCTTCATCTGCTCCCCCGTCGTGTTCTGCGCCTCGTCGAGGACGATGAAGGCGTCGTTGAGGGTGCGTCCGCGCATGTACGCGAGCGGGGCGACCTCGATCGTGCCGGATTCGATGAGCATCGGGATCGACTCGGGGTCGACCATGTCGTGGAGGGCGTCGTAGAGCGGGCGGACGTACGGGTCGATCTTCTCCCCCAGCGTGCCGGGCAGGAAGCCGAGGCGCTCCCCGGCTTCGACGGCGGGCCGGGTGAGGATGATGCGGGAGACGTCCTTGTTCTGCAGGGCGTTGACCGCCATCGCCATCGCCAGGTAGGTCTTGCCGGTGCCGGCGGGTCCGATGCCGAAGGTGATCGTGTTGTTCCGGATCGCCTTGACGTAGTCGTGCTGGCCCATCGTCTTCGGACGGATCGACTTCCCGCGGGTGGAGAGGATGTTCGTGCCCATCACCGCCGAGGCGGCCTTGCCTTCGGAGGAGAACGACGCGACGCGTTCGATCGTCTCCGCGTCGATCCGGTGCCCGGACTGGTGGAGCTTCTTCAGCTCCCCGATGACGGAGATGAATGCGCTGACCTGGTCGGGTGCGCCGGCGGCCTGGAGCTGGTTGGCGCGCAGATGGAGGTCGAGGCCGGAGAAGACCTGCTCGAGCGTGCGGAGGTTCGACTCGCCGGGACCGAAGAACTCGACCAGGTCGATCGAGTCGGGGATGACGAGGCGAACGGTCTCCGAGTCGGCGGTGTTCGCGGTGGACTGCGAATCGGTGGTGGTGTCCAGGATGGTCCTTCGTTCGTAGGTCACGGTCGGCAGGTCCACGCCTGCGGCCATGAGGACAGGGCTGCTTCTATCGTAGTCCGGTTCGTCACCAGCGGCCCAGGGAATTCTCCACGAGCACGAGACCGGCCGGCCCCGCCGAGGAGGACCGCAGCACGGTGTCGCCGAGGACGACGGTCCTCGCTCCGGCGGCCTCGAGGGTTGAGAGTTCACCGTCGCTGATCCCGCCTTCGGGTCCGACGATGAGGACGATGCGTTCGACGCCGCCCGCATCGAGGTCGCACAGGGCCGCCGAGAGCCGGTGTTCGGCGGCTTCGTGGAGGACGAAGACGGCATCGGCCGCACCGAGGCGGCCGGCCAGTCCCGTTCCCCGGGCGAGGTCGCCGAGGATCGGGAAGCGGCTGCGCCGCGACTGCAGGGAGGCGGCGGTGAGGAGGTTCTCCCACTTCTGGGCCATCCTGCCGGCCTTCTTCGCCGGCCAGTCGGCGATCGAGCGTTCGGCCGCCCACGGGATGACCTCGTCGACGCCGATCTCGGTGGCCGCTTCGATCGCCTGCAGGTCGCGGTCGCCCTTCGCGAGCGCCTGGACGAGGACGAGACGGGGCCCGTCCTCGGGGGCGCGGGTGACCTCGGTGACGTCGAGGACGAGTTCGGTCGCCGAGGCGGTCCTCAGCTCGCCGCGGGCCCGGACACCGTGACCGTCGACGACGTCGATGAGCTCGCCGGATCCGATGCGGCGCACGCGCACCGCGTGGCCGGCGACGTCCTCACCGAACGTGAGCGCGCTGCCGGCGACCGCCTCGGCGGCGGTGGGCGAGTGGAAGACGGGACGGCTCACCGACCGGCGAACTTCTCACGCATGCGGGAGAACATGCCGCGGTTCTCCGTCGTGATCTGGGCGCGCGGGGTCTCCTCTCCGCGGACCTTCGCGAGCTGGGCGAGCAGCTCGCGCTGTTCGTCGTCGAGCTTGTCGGGGGTGGTGACGTCGACAGTGATGAGGAGGTCGCCGCGGGTCTCGCTGCGCAGGCGGGTCGCGCCGAGGCCGGGCAGCCTCACGACCGTGCCGGACTGGGTGCCGGGTTCGATGTCGAGGTCCTGCGCGCCGTCGAAGGTCTCGAACGGGATGCGGGCGCCGAGTGCGGCCGCGGTCATCGGCACGGACACGGCCGCGCGGAGGTTGTCGCCGTCGCGGCGGAAGACCTCGTGGCGGGTGACCATGACCTCGACGAAGAGGTCGCCGGCGGGTCCGCCGCCGGGGCCGACCTCGCCCTGGGCGCTCAGCTGGATCCGGGTGCCGTCGGAGACGCCGGCGGGGATGCGGATCTTCATCGTCCGCTGCTTGCGGACGCGGCCGTCGCCCTGGCAGTTGAGGCACGGGTGCGGGATGACGGTGCCGTAGCCGTGGCACTGGTTGCACGTCTGGTTCGTCACCATCTGGCCGAGCAGGGTCCGGGTCATGCGCTGGATGCTGCCGGAGCCGTGGCACAGGGAGCACGTCTCGATCGAGGTGCCGTCCTGGGTGCCGGCGCCGCTGCACGTCTCGCACACGACCGCGGTGGTGACGTCGAGGTCGACGGTGCCGCCGAAGGCCGCGGTGCGCAGGTCGATGTTGACGCCGACGAGGGCGTCCTTGCCGCGCTGCATGCGCGGGATGGGTCCGCCGGCGCCGCCGCCTCCGCCGCCGAAGAACGTCTCGAAGATGTCGCCGAACCCGCCGAAGCCGCCGGCCGGGAAGCCCTGCCCGTTCTCTCCGCCGCCCATGTCGTAGTTGCGGCGCTTCTCCGGGTCGGAGAGGACGTCGTAGGCGAGCGAGATCGCCTTGAACTCCTCGTCAAAGCCGGGGTTGACGTCGGGGTGGTACTTGCGGGCCAGCTTGAGGTAGGACTTCTTGATCTCAGCCGCTGAAGCGTCCTTGGACACTCCGAGTGTTTCGTAGTGATCGGCCACTGAAACTTCTCTCTCCCTGATGGTGGTCTCCGTCGTGTGCGACGGGGTCTCTTTCGTCGATGTGCTCTGTGGGTCAACGCGGGCGGACCTGCGCGATGTTCCCGGGTCTGGGTGTCTGTCTCTGGGTCTGTGTCGTCTATCCTCGGTCGAGCGCCGAGGAGACGTACTTGGCGACGGCGCGCACGGCCGAGATCGTCGTCGGATAGTCCATGCGGGTGGGGCCGAGCACGGCGAGACGGGCCGATGAACCCGCCACCCGACCATATTCGGCGGCGACGACGGATGTCGAACTGAAGGACTCGTGAGTGTTCTCACGGCCGATGCGCACGCTGATCTCCGCGTGGTCCTCGGCCATCGAGGTGAGCAGTTTGAGGAGGACGACCTGCTCTTCGAAGGCCTCGAGGATCGGGGCCATCTGCTCGCCGAACTCGTGGCCCGACCGGGCGAGGTTCGCCGTTCCCGCCATGATGATCCGCTCTTCGCGGGTCGCCGCGACCAAGTCGGTCACGGCGTCGCGGATCCGCGTGATCGTCGCCTCTGCGGGCCCGCCCGCGGCGGAGTCCTCACTGGTCGCCTCGGTGTTCGATGGTGTGCCTGCGGCCGCCTCAGCGTCCGTCTGCTCCGAGGTCCGGGCGTCGATGCGCGAGAGCCTGCGGCCGGCGTACTCGGCATTGATCCGCTCGCGGATGCGGGCGAGACCGTCCTCGTCGACCGCCTCGGCGAGGACGACGATCTTCTGCTCGACCTGGCCGGCGTCGGTGATGAGGACGACGAGGACCCGGCCGGCGGCCAGACCCACGACTTCGATGTGCTTGACCTTGGCCTGCGAGACCATGGGGTACTGGATGAGCGCAACTTGGTGGGTGAGGCCCGCCAGCAGGCGGACCGTGCGGTCGAGCATCCCGTCGAGGTCGCTCTCGCCGTCGACGAGCTGGAGGATCGCCCGGCGTTCGGCCTGGCTGAGCGGTTTGAATTCGTCGATGCGGTCGACGAACATCCGGTAGCCGAGATCGGTGGGGATCCTTCCCGCCGAGGTGTGCGGCTGGGCGATGTAGCCCTCGGCCTCGAGCTGGGCCATGTCGTTGCGGATCGTGGCGGGTGAGACCCCGAGGGTGTGCCGCTGGACGATCGCCTTCGACCCCACGGGTTCGTTCGTGGCGACGAAGTCCTCGACGATCGCGCGGAGCACCTGCGCGCGCCTGCTGTCGTTCATCGGACTCCTCCCCGGATTTGGCACTCTAACACTCCGAGTGCCAATTCTACGCCTCTTATCCTGTGATTTCACTTTCCGTCCCGGGACCCGCGGGTCACCGCTGTGCCGGGCACCGCATTCACTACGCTGGTGGGCTGTGAATGCTTTTGATCGCTACGGTTCGGACGTGCTCTCGGGTGCGTCGCCGTCCTCGCACCGTCCCAAGAAGTCGCGTCCCGTCGAGCTCGGGCTCGGCATGGTGCTCGAAGACGCGATGAGCGGCTTCGTCGGCGCCGTCGTCGGGGCGGAGAAGACCGCGGGCGGGGTCGTCGTCAAGCTCGAGGATCGGCGCGGCGGGCTCAAGACGTTCCCGCTGGGACCGGGGTTCCTCCTCGAGGGCGAACCGGTCGATCTGCGGCTGCCCAAGCGCAAGCCCGCGGCTCCGGGTCGCACGGCGTCGGGGTCGCGTGCCGTGGCCGGGGCGAAGGCACGGGTGGCCCGCGGATCGCGGATCTGGGTCGAGGGCAAGCACGATGCCGAACTCGTCGAGAAGATCTGGGGCGATGACCTGCGGATCGAAGGCGTCGTCGTCGAACCCCTCGGCGGACTCGACGACGTCGCGGACAAACTCGCGGAATTCGCTCCCGACCGGGGGCACCGGGTCGGGATCCTCGCCGACCATCTCGTGGCGGGGACGAAGGAGTCGAAGATCGCCGAGGCGGTCCGCGCCGATGACCGGTACCGGGAGACCGTGCACATCATCGGCCACCCGTACGTCGACATCTGGCAGGCGGTCAAACCCCATGTCATCGGCATCAGCGCGTGGCCGACCGTGCCGCGTGGGGAGGACTGGAAGACAGGGATCCTCGCCCGCATCGGATGGCCGCACGCCGATCACCGGGACGTCGCCGCCGGCTGGGTGCGGATACTGAAATCAGTGAGCACGATCGCCGATGTCGAGCCGACCCTCTCGGGCCGAGTCGAGGAGCTCATCGACTTCGTCACCGTCGACTGAAGGTCGAGGGCGCTGCGCTGAGGGCGTGTGTCTCCGGGGCACTTGTGATGAACTTGGAACGCCGCTCCCACGCTACGCAGGGCGCGCCTCGACTAGGGTGGGGGTGCAGAAGCTTCTCGAAAGGACCCTCATGTCGAACTCCCCGCAGCCTCCCAACGGAGAGCAGAACCAGTCGCGTCCGATGCCGCCGAACTACTCGCAGGCGTCCGGCCCCCAGCAGCCCTACAGCCAGCAGCAGAACTACGGCAGCCAGCAGAACTACGGTTCGCAACAGCAACAGCAGAACTACGGGTCGCAGCAGCAGTACGGCTCCCAGCCGCAGAGCCACGGCGGTCAGAACTACGGCTCGCAGCAGCAGTACGGTTCGCAGCAGAACTACGGCGGCCAGCCCGGCTACGGCGGTCAGCCGCAGTACGGAGTCCAGCAGGGCTACGGCGGCCAGCCCGGTTACGGCGCGATGCAGGCCAATCCTGCGATGTTCGACTCGACGGCGCTTCCCGTGTCCGCCTACGGTCCCGGGTCCGCGCAGTTCTGGCACGCCAACGAGTCGGAGCGCTCCACCGCCCTGTGGACCCACGTCGGAGCAATCTTCCTTGGGTGGCTGCTTCCGCTCATCATGTTCCTCGTGAAGAAGGACGAATCCCCCTTCGTCCGAGAGAACGCCCGACAGTCGCTCAACTTCCAGCTCACGCTGATCATTGCCTACTTCGTCAGCGGACTGCTCATGTTCGTCGTCGTCGGCTACTTCCTCTACCTCGCGGTCTGGATCTGCAGTATCATCTTCCAGATCATCGCAGCCGTTGCCGCAAACAAGGGCGAGTGCTACAAGATCCCTATGACTATTCCCTTCGTCAAGTGATCAGGTGCAGCCGTTGAGCTGTTGCCTCTCAGAACCGCCGTCTGCACGACCGTGCAGCCCCCGGTTCTCTGTCTGCCGACGGAACGGTTTAGGCCGAAAGAAGTCTCTGCGGACTCACCGCGCCCTCCCACGTCCTCGGCGATGCCGGAACCATGCCGACGATCGCGGCAGAAATGCGAAGACGAGACTGGCGATCGCACAGAGTTGGAAACCGGCGACGAGCATCGGACTCAACGGGGTGAGCACGAAGAGCGAGACGATGAGTGCGATGAGCGCCACCCATCTCGCTCGGCCGCGGCCCACAAGCACTCGCCAGGAGTACACAGCGAATGCCGCGATCACGACCAAGCCGACAACGATCCCCACGCCGACCACGACGTTGGCGATGCCCGCAGAGATGTCGGCTGCCGCAGTGATCGACTCCTCCCCCGTGGTGCCGCCGATGCCACGGAGCATCCACCCGACCGATCTGAGCGTGCGGCCACCGGAGACGGCGATCGAGATCACTGCGAGCACGATGAACAGCGGTGCCACGAGTCCGACGATCGCCGCAGTCAGAATCTCCCACGGCCGACGTGGTCGCCCGATCCCGTCGAGTGGCAGCCGGACAGAGGCGGAATACACTTCGCGGCCTCGTCGGAGCGCGGCCGTCGACGCCGATGCAGTCGCGGTCGCGGCTGTGAGTCCCTTCGCCGCAGCGACCCTCGAGGCCCCGCCCGCCGCTGAACGCCCTTTCTTCCAGAACTCGGACCGTCGCACCGAGCCGGCTGCCGACGCGGCCACACCGGCCGCGTCTCTGCCCAACCGGAGAACATCGTCGCGAACCGCCTGTCGCTGGGTCGCATGCCGTCGAGGCGGTGGCTTCCACGGTCCAGGTCTGGGGTGTGACACTTCTCGTAGACAGTCGTTACCAGGAAGGCACGACAGGGAATCATGTCTACGAATCGCAGGACGTTCAC